>CAYQDR010000214.1:0-2357 GCA_964416315.1 uncultured bacterium | reverse complement strand
TACGACTCTTGCATTCGCAACACCTCGCCGGTTTAACCCGGCGCACGGAGGATCGGCCATGAAGCGCACGACGGTGTGGGGGACGGGGACGATCGCACTGGGGCTCGTGCTGGGGCTCCTGCTGGCAGCGGCGACACCCGAAGTGGCGCTCGCGGGATCCGTTCAGGTCAGCTCGCACCGCGCGGGGGGTGATCGCGGCCAGTGGAGCGGCGAGCACCGACGGATGAGCCCGGGTCCCTACTGGCGCCAGGACCACGGGGACCGGCGCCACGACGGCCGCCGCTGGGGCGATCACGGATCCCGGGATCGTCACGGCTACCGGCCTTCCTACGGCCACCACCCCTCCTACGGCTACTCTCCGTCCTACGGCTACTCTCCCTCCTACGGCCACTATCCCTACGGCTGGGGGTGGCGGCCGTCAGTCTGGGCGCCCGGCTACTGGGCGTGGAACGGCTGGACGTGGGTCTGGGTCCCGGGTTACTGGCGCTGATTCTCCCCATCCGGTAACATAGGCCCGCCGCGACGCCACGGCGGGCCTCTTCGTTCTCCCGCCACCGCCAAACCCGACCATCCCGGACGGGAGGAGCCGCGCGATGAAAGCCGCCCTGTTCCACGAGTTCGGGGGTCCCGAGCGGATCCGCGTCGAGGAGGTCCAGACACCCACCCCGGGTGCCGGCGAGGTCCTCGTCCGCGTCCGGGCCTGCGGCCTCAACCACCTGGACCTCTGGGTCCTCGGCGGGCTCCCCGCCCTCAAGACGCCGCTCCCGTTCTGGACCGGCTGCGACATCGCCGGGGAGGTCGCCGCGGTGGGCCCCGGCGTGACGGGCATCCAGACCGGCACGCGCGTCGCGGTGAACCCCAGCCTCTCGTGCGGCGTCTGCGAGTGGTGCGTCAAGGGCGAGGACTCGATGTGCGTGCGGTACGCCATCCTCGGCGAGCACGTCCGGGGCGGCCTCGCGGAGTCCGTCACCGTCCCCGCGGCGAACCTCCTCCCCCTCCCCGCCCACGTCGGGTTCGAGGAGGCCGCCGCCTTCATCCTCGTCAACATGACCGCGTGGCGGATGCTCGTCACGCAGGCCGCGCTCCGACCTGCGGAGGACCTCCTGGTCCTCGGTGTCGGCGGCGGCGTCTCGTCGGCGGCCGTCCAGATCGGGAAGCTCTGCGGCGCCCGGGTCTTCGTCACCTCCAGCTCCGACGACAAGCTCCGCCGGGCCAAGGCGCTCGGCGCCGACGAGGGCGTCAACTACACGCAGGGCGACTGGACGAAGGCCGTCCGCGACTGGACCGGGAAGCGCGGGGTCGACGTCGTCCTCGACAACGTGGGGGCCGCCACGTGGGCCGGCTCGCTCCGCGTCCTGGCGAACGGCGGCCGGCTCGTCACCTGCGGCTCGACCAGCGGGCCCGTCGGCGAGACCAACATCCCCATCGTGTTCTGGCGGCAGCTCCGGATCATCGGCTCGACGATGGCCAACCGGCGCGAGTTCCGCGACGTGATGGGACAGCTCTTCGCGGGCCGCCTCAAGGCGGTCGTGGACCGGACGTTCCCGCTGGCCGACACCGCCGCGGCCCTGACGCTCCTCCAGAAGGCGCAGCAGTTCGGGAAGCTGGTCGTCACGCTCTAGCCGACGCGCGCGGAGGCGCCATGGCCGCGCCGCCCCTCCTCGTGTACACAGTCGGCTTCTCGACGCGCGAGGTCGAGGCGCTCGTCCTCATCCTGCGGCGTGCCGGCCTCGCGCTCGTCGTGGACGTGCGCACCGTCCCCCGCTCCCGCCACACGCCCCAGTGGAACCGCGAGCACGCGGCCCGGGCGCTCCCGGAGCACGGCATCCGCTACTACCACCTGCCGGCCCTCGGCGGCTTCCGGAAGCCGCGCCCCGACTCGCCGAACACCGGCTGGCGAAACCTCGCATTCCGCGGCTTCGCCGACTACATGGGCACGCCGGAGTTCGCCCGTGCTCTCGAGGAGCTTCTCGCGCTCGCGCGGGAGGCGCCGGCGGCGGTCGCGTGCACCGAAGCCGTGCCCTGGCGCTGCCACCGCTCGCTGATCGCCGACGCGCTCACGCTCCGCGGGGTCGAGGTGCGTCATCTGACGGGGCCGGGCGCGGCGCGGCCGCACGCCCTCACCCCGTTCGCGCGGGTCGAGGGCCTCGCCCTCACCTACCCCGACCCCGCCGCGCTGCTGTAGTGACGCTGTCTTCCGGAGGCCGCCGCGGGTGGCGCCGGGTGAGCCCCGCGGGGTCCGGGCGAAGTGGGACCCCCTCAGCTTCCTTCCGCGATTCCGCGAATCGCGGAAGGAGGTGAGCGGGTGACGAGCCCGGGCGCGCGGGGCGAGCCCGGCGACAGACTTTCTCTGGGAC
>CAYQDR010000213.1:0-2361 GCA_964416315.1 uncultured bacterium | reverse complement strand
CCCTATCCCTTCCCCTACCCATGGGGGTCCTCGGAGTCAACCGGATAAGCAGTAGCCCCGTTTCGTTTGGTCGGGCTCCCGTGCCCTTGACGGAGCCTCGCCAACCCCGCTACGCTCAGGCTCACAAGCCACCGGGAAAGGAGTCAGCCATGCCGGTCTACATGGTCGAGCGGGACCTTGCGGGGATCACGATGGAGCAGCTCGCGGCCGCGCAGAAGGCGGCGATCGAGACGGGCAAGCAGTTCACCGCCAAGGGGAAGCCGGTGCGCTACATCCGCAGCACCTTCGTCCCCGGCGAGGCGCGCTGCATGTGCCTGTTCGAGGCGCCGAATCCCCAGCTCGTGAAGGAGGTCAACGACACCGCGAAGATCCCGTACACGCGGGTCATCGAAGCCCTCGACCTGACGCCGTAGACGCTCCCCCTCCCCGGAGCGCCACCCGTGAGCGAGCCGGCGAAGCCGCGCCTCGCCCTGATGATGGGCGACCCCACGGGGATCGGCCCCGAGCTCGTCGTCCAGGGGCTCGCCGACCCCCGGGTGCGGGCCACTATGTACCACGACCAGGGGCAGATCGCGCTCAAGCTCCT
The DNA here is from genome assembly GCA_964416315.1 of uncultured bacterium. Taxonomy (GTDB): domain Bacteria; phylum Methylomirabilota; class Methylomirabilia; order Rokubacteriales; family DASRDR01; genus CAYQDR01. The sequence continues at coordinate 1,775 of CAYQDR010000213.1, read as the reverse complement.
CGGCTTCGAGCGGGGCGTCACGGTCGGCGGGGGGTTGCCGGTCGTCCTCACGACGCCCGCCCACGGGACGGCCCACGAGATCGCCGGGCGCGGCGTGGCCGATCCCGGCGCGTTCATCCGCGCGGTCGAGGTCGCGAGCCGGCTCGCGCGCGGCCGCGCCGCGCGCGGCGCGTGAAGATCCGGGTCGACGGGGTCACCAAGCGGTTCGGCGGCGTCACCGCCGTGGACCGCGTCTCCCTCGAGATCGTCGACGCCGAGCTGTTCACGCTCCTCGGACCGTCCGGCTGCGGAAAGACCACGCTCCTCCGCCTCGTGGCCGGCTTCTACCGCCCGGACGCCGGAACGATCCGATTCGGCGAGCGGGTCGTCAACGAGATCCCGCCCTACGAGCGGAACATCGGGATGGTCTTCCAGAACTACGCCCTCTGGCCCCACATGACGGTGTTCCAGAACGTCGGCTACGGCTTGAAGCTCCGCGGCCTCGCGGGAGAGGCACTCCGGCAACGGGTGGCGGAAGGGCTCCAGAAAGTGAACCTGGTCGGGCTGGAGGCGCGCTACCCGGGTCAGCTCTCCGGGGGGCAGCAGCAGCGCGTCGCGCTCGCCCGGGCGCTCGTCCTCAACCCGGACATCCTCCTCCTGGACGAGCCCTTGTCGAACCTCGACGCGAAGATCCGCGTCCAGGTCCGCGCCGAGATCCGGAAGCTTCAGCAGGAGCTCCGCATCACGACGGTGTACGTCACGCACGACCAGGAGGAGGCGCTGTCGCTTTCGGACCGGGTGGCCGTGATGCGGGAGGGACGCGTGCTCCAGGTCGGGCGGCCGCGGGAGCTCTACGAGCGGCCCGGGACGCGCTTCGTCGCGGACTTCGTCGGGACGAACAACCTCGTCCCCGGGACCGTGAAGGGGCAGGACGGGGAAACGCTGTACGTGGAGACGGCGCTCGGGCCGATCCGGGCGCGCGCCGCCGGGGCCGCCGCCCCGGGGCAGCCCTGCGTGCTGGCCGTCCGTCCCGAGAACATCGCGGTGGGTGGGCCGGCGGGCGACGGCAACCGGCTGTCGGGGCGGATCGTTCTGGCCTCGTACCTCGGCAACACGCTGCGCTACGACGTCGAGGCCGCCGGGGGGATCATGCTGAAGGCCGACATCCGCGACCCCTGGCACCACGAGCCCCTCGCGATCGGCAGCGAGGTGTCGCTGTCGTTCCCCGCGTCGGCGACGCTCGCGCTCGCGCATGAGCCCTGACGGCGCGGTCGCGGTCCCGGCGCCGGCCGCGCGCGCGGAGCCGCGCGTCCTCCCGGCGCTCGGCGTCGCGCTGATCTGGGGGTTCCTCCTGCTCTTCCTCCTCTACCCGCTCGTCCGGATCTTCTACGACGCCGTCACCGACGACGCCGGGGTCTTCACGCTGGCCCACTTCCAGGAGTTCTTCACGGACCGGTTCTATCTGCGGTCGCTCTGGAACTCGCTCCTCCTGGGGGTCGGGGTCGTCGCCTGCACCTCGGTGCTCGGCTTCGGGATCGCGTTCCTCCTCGTCCGCTACGACTTCTGGGGGCGGAATTTCTTCTCGTACCTCACGCTGATCCCGATCATCTCGCCGCCGCTCGTGGGCGTCCTCGGCCTTGTGTTCATCCTGGGACGGGCCGGCACGGTGAACGTGCTCCTGATGGACTACCTGGATCTGGTGAAGCCCGTCAACTTCATGTACGGCCTTCACGGCGTCCTCCTGGTCGAGACCCTCCACCTCTTCCCGATGATCACGCTGAACGTCGTGGACGCGC
>CAYQDR010000212.1:0-2757 GCA_964416315.1 uncultured bacterium | reverse complement strand
GGGCGGGTAGGGCTCGACATCGATCGGCAGCACCAACCCCGTCCCCACCACGCTGGTGGAGGTAGTCGCGGACCTCCCTCTGTGCGCGTTTCGGTCCATCGTGATCGCGCGGATCGGCGCATCGTGATCACCCAGATCGGTCGATCGTGATCACCGGGATCGGTGTCGTGATCACCGAGATCGGTCAACGTGATCACCCGCCGGGTGGGGCATCCTGCCCGGGGAGGGTGGCCCGGACGTAGCGACGCGTGGGCGGTCGGAGGCGCCAGCCTCCCAGAAAGGGAGGCATGGCGACCGAGCGACTGTCCATGCGGAAGACGCGCGAGATTCTCCGCCTGAAGTGGGCCCTGGGCCGGAGCCACCGGGAGGTGGCCCGCAGCCTGGGGGTCAGCAGTGGCGCCGTCGGGAGCACCGTGCTGCGGGCCCGGGCCGCGGGGTTGGACTGGGCCCAGGTCCAGGCGCTCGCCGACGACGTGCTCGAAGCCCGCCTGTACGGGCGACCCGAGGCCGCGGGGACGCGGCACCGGCCCGAGCCGGACTGCCTCTACCTGCACGCCGAGCGCCGGAAACCCGGCGTGACCCTGGAGCTGCTCCACCTCGAGTACCTCGAGCAGCATCCCGACGGGTACCGCTACACGCAATTCTGCGAGCGCTACCGGCGCTGGCTCCAGCGCCGGGGCCTGTCGATGCGCCAGATCCACCGCGCCGGCGAGAAGGCCTTCGTGGACTACGCCGGCCAGAAGCCGACGATCATCGCCCCGGCCACCGGCGAGGTGATCCCGGTCGAGTTGTTCGTCGCCGCCCTCGGCGCGTCGAACTACACGTACGCCGAGGCGACCCGCACGCAGCAGGTGCCCGACTGGATCGCCAGCCACCAACGGGCCTTTGCCTACTACGGCGGGGTCACGGGCGCCGTGGTCCCGGACCAGCTCAAGAGTGGCGTCACGCGCCCGTGTCGCTACGAGCCGGGCCTGCAGCGCACCTACGCGGAGTTCGCCCAGCACTACGGCACGGTGATCCTGCCGGCGCGGCCGGCCAAGCCTCGGGACAAGGCGAAGTGCGAAGTGGCCGTGCAGATCGCCGAGCGCTGGATCCTCGCCCGGCTCCGGCACGAGCAGTTCTTCTCGCTCGGGGCGCTGAACGCCCGGATCGCCGAGCTGCGGGAGGACCTCAACGACCGCCGCATGCGCATCTACCAGGCCAGCCGGCGCGAGCTCTTCGAGCGGCTGGACCGCCCGGCGCTCCGGCCCCTGCCGGCCGAGCCCTTCGTCTACGGCGAGTGGAAGACCGCCCGCGTGAACATCGACTACCACGTCGAACTCCACCGGCACTACTACTCCGTCCCCTTCCCGCTCATGCACGAGGTCGTCGACGCCCGGATCACCGCCACGACCGTCGAGTGCTTCCATCGCGGTGAACGGGTCGCGGCTCACCTCCGCGACGACACGCCCGGGCGTCACACGACCAACCCGGCGCACATGCCCAAGGCCCATCAGCGCCACCTCGAGTGGACCCCCTCCCGCCTGACGGACTGGGCCGAGCGGATCGGCCCGCAGACCCAGGCGCTCGTGGCGGCGATCCTGGCCGACCGCCCCCACCCTGAGCATGGCTACCGCTCCTGCCTGGGGCTCCTGCGGCTGGCCCGGCGCTACGGCGAGCCGCGGCTGGAGGCCGCGTGTGGGCGGGCGCTGGCCGTCGGCGCCCGGTCCTACCGACATGTTGATTCGATCCTCAAGCACGGCTTGGAGCAGCTGCTCGTGCCGGCGCCGGCGCCGGGCCGCCCCGCGCTGGTCCACGAGCACCTGCGCGGCCCCGCGTACTACCAAGACCCACCCGCCGACGGGGACGCCCTCGTCCCGGCGGGCGGGATTCCCGCTCCGTAGGGGAGTACCGGGATATGGCCGCCCTCGAGCAACGCGCTCCTGGAGGCTCCCAGGCCCTGGCTCGCGCCGGCTCCCCCCGCCCACAGCGCCCGGTGACCGCTCGGGCACCGAGCCCGCGCCCCGGGGGGCGGCCGCGTCACGCCGTGGCGACCCTCGGGCAGGGCCCCGTACCCCCAACCCCGCTCACCCCGAAGGAGGACGGACCGATGCTCAACGGCCAAACCCTCGAACAACTCCAGGCCCTCAAACTCCCCGCCCTGGCGGCCGCCTGGACCGCCCAGCCGCAGAACGCGGAGCTCACCGCCCTCAGCTTCGACGAGCGCTTCGCCCTGCTCGTCGATGCCGAGTGGCGCGCCCGCGAGAACAAACGCCTCACGCGTGCCCTCCAGGAGGCCAAGCTCAAACTCGGCCAGGCCTGCCTCGAGGCCATCGACTACCCGGCCCGGCGCGAGCTCGACAAGGCCCTCATCCGCCAGCTCGCCACCTGCCGCTGGGTCGCCGAGCACCAGCAGGTCCTGATCAGCGGGATGACCGGCGTCGGGAAGAGCTTCCTGGCCTGCGCCCTGGCCACCCAGGCCTGCCGCAAGGGCTACCGGGCCCGGTACTGGCGAGCGTCCCGCCTCTACCACGCCTGCACCCTCGCCCGAGCGGATGGCACCTACATCCGGTTCCTCGCCCATATCTGAAAGCGCTGCGCGATTGAAGTCTCGCGTCGTCCGAGCGGTTCGCCCTCCGTCTAACGCGGGCGCACGGCCACCGACCCGATGACGCATCGCGCTTTGGGCCCTAGGACCGAGTTCGTGCCTCGACCCTATACCCTGATGTTGCTTATCCGGTTGACTCCACATCATACAACTGGCGGTAGGTGGTCGGC
>CAYQDR010000211.1:0-2868 GCA_964416315.1 uncultured bacterium | reverse complement strand
TTCATGCAGAAGCACTGGGACGTCATGCGCAGCGACGATGCCGGCGAGTCGTGGCACGAGGTCAGCGGGAACCTGCCGACCGACTTCGGGTTCCCGATCGACGTGCACGCGCACGAGCCGGACACCATCTACGTCATCCCGATCAAGAGCGACTCGGAGCACTACCCGCCCGAAGGAAAGCTGCGCGTGTACCGCAGCCGGATGGGCGGACACGAGTGGGAGGCGCTCACGAAAGGCCTGCCGCAGAGCCACTGCTACGTCAACGTGTTGCGCGACGCGATGGCGGTCGACTCGCTCGAGCCGTGTGGCGTGTACTTCGGCACCACGGGCGGGCAGGTATACGCCTCGGCCGATGCCGGGGACAGCTGGGCGCCCATCGTCCGCGATCTGCCGTCCGTGGTGTCCGTCGAGGCCCAGACGCTGTCATGATCCGCCTCGTGCTTCCGGCGCATCTGCGGACGCTCGCGCACGTCGACGGCGAGGTGAAGCTCGAGGTCGAGGGGCGGGCCACGCAGCGCGCGGTCCTCGACGCGCTGGAGGCCCGCTATCCGATGCTGCGCGGGACGATCCGCGACCACGTCACGCGCCAGCGCCGGCCGTTCCTGAGATTGTTCGCCTGCGAGCAGGATCTGTCCCACGAATCGCCGGATGCCCCGCTGCCCGACGCGGTCGCGACGGGGGCCGAGCCTCTGCTGGTCGTGGGCGCCATGGCCGGCGGCTAGGGCGCCCAGCGCGGCCTGACCCGATTCTCATGATCTATGCGCTGTGGATCGTCCAGGGGCTGCTCGCGCTCCTGTTTCTCTTCGCCGGCGGGATGAAGCTGGTCCTGCCGCTCGAGAAGCTGACGGGGCCGGTGCCGCTGCCGGGCCTGTTCCTGCGGTTCATCGGCGTGGCCGAGGTGCTCGGCGCGATCGGCCTGATCCTCCCCGGGCTCCTGCGCATTCGGCCCGGCCTCACCCCGCTGGCCGCCGCCGGGCTGGTGATCATCATGATCGGCGCGACGGTGACCACGCTGATGGGCGGTGAGATCGCGGCAGCGCTGATCTCGGTGGTGGTGGGACTCCTCGCGGCGTTCGTCGCTTACGGCCGCTGGCGGCTGGCGCCGCATCACCCGTCGGGGCGCCGGCCGGCCAGCTAACCCTGATCGGCGTGACGGAGGCCGCCTCAGCTGCACTCCCTCTCCCTTCCAGGGAGAGGGTCGGGGTGAGGGTTTCACGAGCCGTAGCGCTCGAGCGGCTGGGGCGGCGGCGCGTACTTCCCCACCTTGCTCTGGCGGAGCCCCAGGCGCACCAGCGCCTCCGCGAGCTGCACGGCACAGGCGACCGGCTCGAGGACCGGCACCGCCGTCCGCCGGCGGAGGGCCGCCACGTGGGGCGAGAGCCGGGCGCCCCCCAGGATGACCAGATCGGCGCCGAGCCCGTCGCGCGCGTGGCGCGCCTGGGCCGCCAGCTCGACCACCACGGCCTCGTCTGTCGCCGGCGACTCGGTGCCGAGGGGCGGCAGCGTCACCGCCCGCACGCCGGCGCAGCGAGCCGCGAGCCCGACCTGTAGCACCAAGTCCTCCGTGTAGGGCACCATCCGCGGAGCCGTCGTGATGATCGCGAACCGGTGGCAGAGCGGCAGGGCCACCGCCATCGCCGCCTCGGCCATCCCGAGGACGGGGACGTCGAAGACCTCCTTGACGGCGCCGGTCCCGTAGTTGCCGAACCCGGCCAGCACGACGGCGTCCGGCACCGGCCGGACATCGAGCAGGCCGCGCGCGAGCGCGCTCCCGGCCGCGTAGTCCCCGTACAGGCTGTCCACCACGGGCGGCCCCCGCCGGTTCGTCCAGGGGACGACCTCCGTCCCCGGCGAGGCGGCCGCGCGCGCCAGCGCGGCACAGGCTGCGGTGATCGCCTCGGTGGAGTTGGGATTGGCCAGCAGCAGGCGCATTGACCGTAACCTCCCCCTCCCCCACCCCTCCCCACCCACCGGGGGGAGGGGCGCCTCTTGCCCTCCTGACTCCGTCTGAGCTTCCCGCGCCAACCCTACGCGCTGGATGGGCCTCCGAAGCGCGCGATCCAGTGCCGGGCGATCTCGTCCCGCCGCGCGAACCAGACGCCGCCCTTGCCGATCATGTGGGCGAGGACGCGCTCGAGCCCGCCGATGCGCCCGGGCCGGCCGATCATCCGGAGGTGGAGGCCCACCGACAGCATCTTGGGGGCCGTGGCCCCCTCGCGCCACAGGCAGTCGAAGGCATCGGTGACGTACTCCGCGAAGTCGCTCGCGGTCACGAAGCGCTGCGTGCCCTGGTGGAAGTGCATGTCGTTGGTGTCGAAGCTGTAGGGGATGACCAGGTGCGGCTTGCCGTCCACGGTGACGAAGAAGGGCAGGTCGTCCGAATAGGCGTCGCTGTCGTAGAGAAAGCCCCCCTCCTCGACGAGGAGCCGCCGCGTATTGGGCGACGGCGCCGAGCGGGTATGCCAGCCCACCGGCCGGATCCCCGTCGCGGCCCGGATCGTCTCGACGGCCCGCGCGATCTTCGCCCGCTCCTCCCCCTCCGAGAGGTGGACGTGGCTTTCCCAGCGGTAGCCGTGGGCCGACACCTCGTGGCCGCGACGGACCGCGTCCTGGGCCAGCCAGGGGGAGACCTCGACCGCCCGGCCGCACGCGTTGAGCGTCGCCCGGACGCCGACGCGATCGAGTGCGTCCATGATCCGCCAGTACCCGGCCCGCGTCCCGTACTCGAAGTGGGTCTCCATGCACGCATCGGGCACGGCGACGACCTCCTCGGTGACCTCGTAGACCTGCTCGTTCCGCTCGTCTCCCGCGGAGAGCGACAGCTCCGCGCCCTCCTCCACGTTGACGACGACGGAGACGGCCACCCGG
>CAYQDR010000210.1:0-2958 GCA_964416315.1 uncultured bacterium | reverse complement strand
CAGCGGCAAAGAAGTCGAGCCGGGAGATGTCAGAAAGCGTGGGCGCTAACACCCGGTCCGCGTCATTCGGTATGACCACTGCGATTCCGTAACGAGCGCAGACGGCGGGATAGAACGGAGCCTCCATGGTGAACCGCGTGCCAAGAAGAGCCAATCGATGCAGCCCGCGCCGTCGTCCCTCTTCCGCACATACCTCGACGATGCTCACTAGGGGCACGGGCGATCGCGCCGCAAGCTCGTCGAACACGATATGGGGCGTGTTCGCGGTCATGACGGCGAAATCCACACCCGCACCGGCGAGCCGCCGAAGAGAGGCGAGGAGGTACTCGGCCAGTCCTGGGCGGTCCTTTTCAGCGAGGTGCAGACCCCGCCGAACATCGAGACTGTCGATGACGATCGACGGCGCAGTGGACGGGTCGTCCCGCTGCCACGCCTCCAGAACGCGACGGTAATAATCGATCGTGGACTCCGGGCCGAGTCCTCCGACCATGCCGACTGTCGTCATGCCTGGTCAGTATAGCGCCGGGGTGATCAAACTCTCCGTGACGAAAGCAGCGGCCTCGCCGCCCGAGAGCCACGGCTCGTGGTCAGATGCTTCGACCGCCAACGCCCGGCTAGCCCGCAGGATAACGTGCGGCGCGAAGCGCCGCCAGGTTCATCCTGCTGTTAGACGGCACGTGCATGTGTCACGTATGGGCTCGACCGATGCGAGGGTGAATGCTGCCAATCCCCTTGCATCGCGCTCTACGCTGGGACCTCGCTTCCCTGAGGGCCGTAGAAGACAACCCACACAGCGAGGTCCTCGGTAAAGTCATCGAACCAGTGCTCGGTGCCTGCGGACACGAAGAGCCGGGTAGCACGGGGCGTGCACGCGGAGAGCACGCGACAGGGAGCGAGCGATCTCCGACGCCTCGGCCCCGCCCTCACCCCAACCCTCTCCCTCCGTCGGGAGGGAGAGGGAGCAGGTACGACTACCGGGCGGGTTCCGTCGGGGCGAGAAGGGCCTGCGCGAGCCGTGCGGCGACGTCCCGGATGGCGCGGCCGGCCGGGGTGTCGCCGTGCTCGGCGACGAAGGGGCGGCCGCGGTCCGCCGCGGCGGCGAGGCGCGGGTCGAAGGGGACGCGGCCGAGGAAGGGGATCCCCGCCTGCCCCGCCGTGCGCTCGCCGCCCGGTCCCTCGAACAGGGCACCGAGGGTCCCGCAGTGGAGGCAGACGTAGCCGGCCATGTTCTCGACGAGCCCGAGGAGCCGCGTCCCGGCCTCGCGCGCGAGCGTGATGGACTTCCGCACGACGAGGTGCGAGACCTCCGAGGGGATCGTGACCACGACCGCGCCCGTGAGGTCGGGCAGGAGCCCGGCGACGGTCGGCAGGCGATCGGTCCCCGGCGGGAGGTCGAGGAGCAGGACGTCGAGCGCGCCCCAGGCGGTGTCGGCGAGGAACTCCCGGAGCGCCTGTGCCTCCATGCTCCCGCGCCAGGCGTGGGCCTCCGACTGGGTCGGGGCGTCCCACACGACCGGCGTCTCGTCGGAGGGGAGGAGCAGGTCCATCGAGAGCACGCGGATCCCCTCCGCGGAGGTGGCGGGCACGACGCCGGCCTCGGTGACCTGGAGGGTCTGGCCGCGCACGCCGAGCATCTTCGCGATGGAGGGGCCGTTGAGATCGGCGTCGAGCACCCCGACCGCGTAGCCCTCGCCGGCGAGCGCGGCGGCGAGGTTCGCCGTGACGGCGCTCTTGCCCACCCCGCCCTTGCCGGATACGACGGCCACGGTGCGCCGGATCGTCCCCATGCGGGCGCGGAGCCGCGCCTGCTGGGCCTCGATCTGCCCGACGATGTCCGACCCGCCGTCGCCGGCGATGTCCCGGTAGCGCTTCATTCTCTTCGGAGGGGGGCTGCGCCCCCCTCCGACGGCCCTTCTGGCGAAGCCAGACCGTTCGCTCTCCAGCGAACGGCCCGGGCCTGCCTCCCCCCCGGACAACTCCACAGCGCCGGAGCCACACTGGCAATGCTCACGGGCCCGTCCCCTCGTCGCCCGCGTCCAGCGGGGCCGCCGACGGGTCCCGGAGGTAGTGACGGAAGCGCTGCATCAGCTCCTCGCCGAGCGTGTCCCCCGGATGCCCGCGGCGCTCCTCGGCGAAGTAGCGGCGGATCCGGTCGAGGCGCTCCTGGGCCTCGGGGTTGAGGCTCACGAGGCGCATCCGCTCCTTTGCGGCGTCGAAGGCGTCGAAGGTGAGCTCGCTGAAGCCGAGCTCGCGGATCCGCCGGACGGCCTTCATCATCGCCTGGTTCCTGAAGCGCGTGAGGAGCGGCGACGTGATCACCGGCGCGCCCGTCCGGCGCGCCCGGCGCTCGGCCGCCTTCCGGATCCCCTCGCGGACGAACTCCGGGGCGGTCTGGAGCCGCGCCCACGCCTCGGGCGCCCACTCGACCGCCTCCTCCGGGCCGGGCGCCAGGACGCGCCGGACGGCGTCGGCGGTCACGACGGCCTCGCCCTGCCGCCGGGCCTCCACCTCGACGTCGCGCTGGAAGAGCCGGAGGACGAAGTCGGCCATCATCGCCGGCGCCCGCCCCAGGCGCGCGAGGAGGAGCGCCTCCGCCTCGGGCGTCCAGGTGAGCGGCTCCCCCGCGGCCTCGGCCTCGGCAAGGGCCTCGGCCTCGCGGATCAGCGCGGGCGTGATCTCGCCGGCGCCCCGCTCCGTCGCGAACTCCTCGCAGATCCGGCGGGTGATCGGCCGCATGAACTCCGGCACGGCCGCGAGGAGCGCCTCGGCCTCACCTGTCCAGGGGAGGCTTGCTGCCGGGACCGCGTAGCCCCCCGCGGCCGCGAGCCCCATCATCTCCTCCTTGTAGCGCGTCATCAGCTCGGGCGTGATCACGCGGATCCCCTCGGCTCGCGCCCGCCGCTCGGCCAGGCGGCGCACCATGCCGCGGAGGAACGCGGGGGCGCGGAGGAGGCGCGC
>CAYQDR010000209.1:0-3008 GCA_964416315.1 uncultured bacterium | reverse complement strand
GGGTCGTCACGCGCTTCCCGCCGGAGCCGAACGGCTACCTCCACATCGGCCACGCGAAGTCCATCTGCCTGAACTTCGGCCTGGCGAAGGAGTTCGGCGGCCGGTGCCACCTCCGCTACGACGACACGAACCCGACCAAGGAGAGCGTCGAGTACGTGGAGTCGATCAAGGCCGACATCCGCTGGCTCGGGTTCGACTGGGGGCCGCACGAGTACTACGCCTCCGACTACTTCGAGCAGCTCTACGCGTGGGCGATCGAGCTCATCAAGGCCGGCAAGGCGTACGTGGACGAGCTCAGCGCCGACGAGATCCGCGAGTACCGCGGCACCCTCACCCGACCGGGCCGCGAGAGCCCGCACCGCGACCGCCCGGTCGAGGAGAACCTCGACCTCTTCGCCCGCATGCGCGCGGGGGAGTTCGAGGAGGGGACGAAGACCCTCCGGGCGAAGATCGACATGGCCTCGCCGAACCTGAACCTGCGCGACCCGGTCATGTACCGGATCCGCAAGGTCCCGCACCACCGGACGGGGGACGCGTGGTGCATCTACGCGATGTACGACTGGGCCCACGGCCAGTGCGACTCGATCGAGCGGATCACGCACTCCATCTGCACCCTCGAGTATGCCGACCACCGGCCGCTCTACGACTGGTTCCTCGACCAGCTCGGCGTCTATCACCCCCAGCAGATCGAGTTCGCGCGCCTGAACCTCACCTACACGGTGATGAGCAAGCGGAAGCTCCTCGCGCTCGTCGAGGGGGGCCACGTCCGGGGGTGGGACGACCCGCGGATGCCGACGATCGCGGGGCTGCGCCGGCGGGGCTACACGCCGGAGGCGATCCGCGACTTCTCCGAGCGGATCGGCGTCGCGAAGACGGACAACGTCGTGGAGATCGCCCTCCTCGAGCACTGCCTCCGGGAGGACCTGAACCGGCGCGCGCCGCGCCGGATGGCCGTCCTGCGCCCGCTCCGGCTCGTCCTCGACAACTACCCCGAGGGTCGGGTGGAGGAGATGGACGCGGTCAACAATCCCGAGGACCCCGGCATGGGGACCCGGCGCGTCCCGTTCTCGCGCGTCCTCTGGATCGAGCGGGACGATTTCCGTGAGAGCCCGCCGCCGAAGTACTTCCGGCTGTTTCCGGGGAACGAGGTCCGCCTCCGCTACGCGTACATCGTCAAGTGCGTGGGCGTCGTCAAGGACGAGCGGACGGGCGAGGTCGTCGAGGTGCGCTGCACCTACGACCCGGCGACGCGCGGCGGGGACGCGCCGGGGCGGCGGGTCAAGGGGACGATTCACTGGGTCTCGGCCGCCCACGCGGTGCCGGCCGAAGTGCGCCTCTACGAGCACCTCTTCACCAAGCCCGACCCCGAGGACGAGGCCGAGGGCACGGAGTGGACGGCGAGCCTCAACCCGAAGTCGCTCGAGGTGCTCCCCGCCTGCCGGGTGGAGCCGAGCCTCGCGGCCGCCGCACCGGGCAGCCGCTACCAGTTCGAGCGGCTCGGCTACTTCTGCGCCGATCCCGTGGATTCGACGCCGGAGCGGCTCGTCTTCAACCGGACGGTGACGCTGCGGGACTCCTGGGCCAAGCTCGAGAAGCCCTCCTGATCCCCTTCCCCGCCGGGGGAGCGGGCAGGGTGAGGGGGCCCCTCAGCCCGCGCCCGCTCATTCCGCGGCGGCCCGGCGTCGCCACCAGGCGGCGATTAGCGCGAGCGCCGCGAGCCCCGCGAGGCCGTTCACGAGGAAGGACCGGGACACCCCCCACCGCTCCGAGATCGCGCCGACCATGAACGCCCCGATCGGGAACACCCCGCCGTGGACCAGGACGTAGAGGCTCATCACGCGGCCGCGCAGGCCGTCGGGCGCCCCGAGCTGGAGCGCCGTGTTGCAGCCCGCCAGGACGACGGTGCCGAAGAAGCCGGTGACGACGAGCACGGCCGCCGCCACCCAGAATCGCCCGGCGGCCGCGAGGCCGAGAAGCCCGGCGCAGGCGACCGCGGCGGCGGCGAAGAGCACGGCGAGCGGCGGGTGGCGCGACCCGGTCGTGCCGATGGCCAGCGCGCCGACCACGGCGCCGACACCGAGGGCCGTCATCAGGAAGCCGAACCCCTCCGCCCCGAGCCCCAGTGAATCGCGGGCGAGGAGCGGGACGTAGACCGTGAAGTTGAAGACACAGAAGCTCACCACGAGCAGTATCCCGAGGACGAGGCGGATCCGGGGCGTGCGGATCGCGTACCGGAGCCCCTCGCGAATCTCCTCCAGGATCGTGGCGCCGCCGCGTCGGGTCGGGAGGGCGGGCTCGGTCAGAACGGCGAGCGCGGCGATGGCGCCGAGGAACCCCAGGCCGTTCAGGACGAAGGCGGGTGTGACGCCGAACCGGGCGATCAGGAGTCCGGCGATCGCCGGGCCGACGATCCGCGCCGTGTTGAAGGACGCGGAGTTCAGCGCGACCGCGTTGATGACGTCGGCCTTGCCCACGAGCTCCATGACGAGCGACTGCCGGACGGGCCCGTCGAGGCCGTTGGCGAGACCGGCCAGCAGCGCGAACAGCGCGACGTGCCAGTAGGCCACCTGTCCCGTCGCGGCGAGGGCCGCCAGGACGAATGCCTGGAAGGCGAAGGTCGTCTGCGTCACGATGAGGAGCCGGCGCTTCGGTGCGCGGTCGGCCACGGCGCCGGCGACGACGGCGAGGAGCAGGACCGGCCCGAACTGGAGCGTGCCCAGGAGCCCGAGCATGAGCGGCGAGTTCGTGAGCTGGAGCACGAGCCACGACTGCGCGACGGCCTGCATCCACGAGCCGGTCTGCGCGAGGAGCTGAGAGCCGCAGAAGAGGCGGTAGTCACGGTGGTTGAGCGCGCGGAGCCCGCTCGGGAAGGTCACCCGGGAGAGTGTACCGCAGCTAGACCCTCCGCTCGGCTCACCGGTCTGGGCGCCTTGACGAGAGTACGGCGCCTCGGCTAGTCCGAAGTTCCCCCTCGGGTCCGAGTGTACCGCGTTGATTTTCTTGACGAA
>CAYQDR010000208.1:0-3152 GCA_964416315.1 uncultured bacterium | reverse complement strand
CCGCATGAAACTTGACTCATCCACGACAAGTCCGGTCCTTCAAGGACTCTAGCCGGGCCGATGCGCGTCGCATCTCGGCGTCCTCCAGCTCGCCGGGACTCGCTCGGCCTGCGGCCTCGCGGGCGTCCCGCCCCTCCGGTGGGGTCGTCGGCGGACCTCAACGTATGCGGCATACGCCTCGGCCCGGCGTCGTTCGCTGACGGCCAGCGGGCGGGTTACTCCGACTCGGGGCCGGGGGCGCGCAAGGTCCGCGAGCGGATCTCGCCGAAGCGCGCCTCGAGCTCGGCGGCGACAGCCTCGGCGGCGCGCGCGGCCGGGCCGCCACGGTCCTCCTCCGGACCGACCCGCCACCCCCCGAGATAGGCCTCGGCGTCCGACACGCCCTCCTGCATGGCCACGCCGTCCACGAGCTCCTGGAACCGCGCGCTCAACGGCACCGTCGCCTCGCCCGCGCCGTCCCGCGCCGTGACGAGAACGGGAATCTCGCGCCAGTAGGTGATCCGCACCCGCGCCATCCGCCGCGCCTCCGCGCCGCCTCCGGCGGCAGCGCCCATTGTTCGGGGCGCCCCGCAGGCTGTCAAGCGACGGCGCCCGCCGGCGGGCTCCCGTTGACACTCCCGGGGCCCTCGGCTAGAGTGAGCCCCGGGCCATGGTCAGCGTCGCCGCACATCGCATCAAGCAGTACGGCGTCGAGTTCTACCAGGTCTCCTTCCCGGCCCGCGAGATCGACCGGCTCGTCAAGTTCGAGGTCCTCGGCTACGGCACCGTGCCCGAGCCGCCCAAGCCCAGGCGCTCGACCCGCACGCGCGTCAACTGGGAGGTGCTCGAGAGCCGCATCGGCGAAAGCACGGAAGCCTACCAGCGTCCCCTGATCCGGCGGAAGATCGAGGAGCTGCTCGCCTACTTCACGGACTGCCGCGAGGCGGGCAAGCTCCCGGCCATCGCGGGCGCCGTCATCATCACCTCCGACAAGCACCTGACCTTCAAGCCCGTCGCCCACCACAACGCCCTCGGCTTCCTCGAGATCCCGGAGGAGCCGGGCGTGCTGCGCGTCCTCGACGGCCAGCACCGCCTCCTCGCGCTCCACGCCCTCGCCGCCCAGGGGGACCTCGCGGGCCTCGACGTGCCGGCCGTGCTGTTCGACAGCCTCGACGCCCAGCAGATCGTCGAGCTCTTCGTCACGATCAACGCCAAGCACACGCGCCTGAACCCCTCGCACCTCGTGAGCCTGTCGGGCCGCAAGCTCTACCCCGACGAGAACCAGGCGCTCGCCCACGACATCATCCGCGCGCTCAACGAGGACGAGTACTCACCCCTCCAGGGGGAGATCAAGATGCTGGGGACCGGCCGCGGCAAGGTCGCCCAGGCGCCGCTGGCCGAGGAGATCGTGGACCTCATCGAGACCGTGGAGAAGATGGGCGGCCGGGGCCGCGCGCGGGAGCTGCGCGAGTCGGGCCGGCGCTTCTTCCTGAACTACGTCAAGGCCCTCGCGCAGACGTTCCCCCACGCGTGGGCCGGCCGCAAGTACTCGATCAAGACGGGCACCGCGCTGCGGGCCTTCGTCCGCGTCGCCCCGGACGTGATGGCGCGCACCCGCGAGCTCAAGGGCGATCCCTACGACCTCCGGGGGATCCGCGAGAGCCTGCGCCCGTGGGCCCAGCGGCTCGGCGACCGCCGCTTCGAGACCGAGGGCGAGTGGCGGCAGAAGCTCGCCGGCGGGACGCGAGGGACGGTCGAGACGCTCGCGCGCGAGCTGCGGGACGCCCTGCGCGCCTAGAGATCCTCGGAGGGGGCTCCGCTCCCCTTCCGCGCGCCCGCTACACCGAGGCCCCGCCCTTCAGCTCTGCCGGCTCTCCTCGCACAGATCGGGCCGCGCCCGGAGGATCCGGACGCGCGCCAGGCCGTCTTCGACCATGTTCAGCTCCTGGGCGGCGCCGTAGGAGAGGTCGATGGCCCGGCCGGGGATGTACGGACCCCGGTCGTTCACCCGCACGAACACGCGCCGTCCGTTCCGGAGATGCACGACCTCGACGCACACGCCGAGGGGCAGGGAGCGGTGCGCCGCCGTGAGCGCGTGCATGTGGAACGCCTCGCCGCTCGCCGTGGGCCGCCCGTGGTGCCAGGCGCCATACCACGACGCGACCTCGGCCCGCGGTCGCGCCGCCGCGGCCGCCGCAGGCGCGGCGAGGCGCGCCCGCTCGCGCGCGTCGTCGGCCGCCGGGCCGCCCGAGAGCACCGCGCAGCCGGCCAGGAGCGCCAGACTCGCGAGGATGGAGCCCGCGCGAAGGGTGCGTCGCATGTCCGGCTGCACTGGCGAGCAAGACACGGACCACCACGGAGTCAGCGAGCGTTTTCAATGGGTTATGTGTGAACTGCCCACCCCGTGGCGCTCCGGGGAGTGTTCTCAGGGTGACACCAGTGACGCGGGAGCGGACACTCGGAACCCCCAATGTGCAGTCCCCTGGCACGACGAGAGACCCCCAGGGGTTGGGGGTCGCGAGGGCTTCTAGGGAAAGTTCGCCGCGAGGATCTCGAAGGTCTTCGTCCCCCCGGGGGCCTGGAGCTTGACCTCGTCCCCGACCTCCTTGCCGATGAGCGTGCGGGCGAGCGGCGAGAGGATCGAGATCCGGCCCGCCGCGGGGTCGGCCTCGTCGGAGCCCACGATCTGGTAGCGGACCTCCTTGCCGTCGGCGCTCCGGAGGCGCACCGTCGAGCCGAAGGTGATCCGGTCCCCGTCGCGCGGCGGGTCGAGGACCTCGGCCGCCGCGACCTTCGTCTCGAGCTCACGGATCCGCGCCTCGATGAACCCCTGGCGCTCTTTGGCCGCGTGGTACTCGGCGTTCTCCGACAGATCCCCGTGCGCCCGCGCCTCGGCGATCGCCTTGATGATCCGCGGCCGCTCCTCGCGCTTGAGTTGCTCGAGCTCCTGCTGGAGGCGGGTGAAGCCGTCCCGCGTCATCGGGGTCCGCAGCGCCATCCCTGGGCTCCTCGCGTCGAAATACGCCCGCGGCCGCGCCCCGGGCGCGCCCGCAGCGGACCCCCATTCTACTACGGCCGCGGGGAACGGGTGCCCAGCCCCCAGCCCCGCGCGGCTTGACGGGCTGGCGGCAGCGCCTCGGCGAAGAACCGGTCCAAGGTCTCCCGCTTGCGCT
>CAYQDR010000207.1:0-3231 GCA_964416315.1 uncultured bacterium | reverse complement strand
GGGTCGTCGGCGGGCCTCAACGTATGCGGCATACGCCTCGGCCCGCCTCCTCCCTACGTCCTTGATCTGCTCGGGTCTCGGCCCGCGCCCATCGCCCGCCCCGGGCGCGCTGTTTGCCCGAGGGCAACCCCGTGAGCGGGACCACCACCGCGGAGGGCTGATCCGATGCGCGTGGGGGCGGGGGAGGCGGTGGTCGCCGCCCTCCGGGCCGAGGGCGTCCGGTACCTCTTCGGCCTCGTGGGCTCGAGCGTCATCGAGGTGCTGGACGCCCTGTACGCCCGCCCGGACCTGACCTTCGTCGGGGTCCGTCACGAGCAGGTCGCCGCCCACATGGCCGACGGGTACGCG
This sequence comes from uncultured bacterium, assembly GCA_964416315.1. Lineage (GTDB taxonomy): Bacteria > Methylomirabilota > Methylomirabilia > Rokubacteriales > DASRDR01 > CAYQDR01. The sequence continues at coordinate 2,883 of CAYQDR010000207.1, read as the reverse complement.
CGAATCTCGGGAGGTCCCGGCGTCTGCCTCGCGACAAACGGCCCGGGGGCCACCAACCTGGTCACGGGGGTGGCCACCGCGCGCGCGTGCCACTCTCCCGTCGTCGTCCTCACGGGCGCGGTGATGCAGGCCCAGCGCTACCGGGACGCGTTCCAGGAGCTGGACCAGGGGGCGCTGTTCGCTCCGGTCACCAAGCTCGCCATCGACGTGCCCAGCGCGGAGCGGATTCCGGAGTTGATCCGCCACGCCTTCCGCGTCGCCCTCGCCGGACGGAAGGGCCCGGTCCTGGTGAACCTGCCGCGCGACCTCCTGAACGCGGCGATCCAGGTGGAGGTGCCGCTCCCTCCCGCTCCCGAGCCGCCCCGCCCCGGGGCGGCCACCGACCTCGTCGAGCGGGCCGCGCGCCTCCTCCTGGCGGGGCGGCGACCGGTGATCGTGGCTGGCGGAGGCGTCCTGTGGAGCGGCGCCACGGAGCGGGTGCTGGCCGTCGCGAACCGGCTGGCCGCCCCTGTGGTCACGAGTTACGGCCACAACGACGCCGTGCCTGCCGATCACCCGCTCGTCATCGGCGCGGTGGGCCGGGCCGGGTCGCCAGAGGCAGCGGAAGCGGTCAGGGGCGCCGACGTGATCCTGGCGGCAGGGACCCGGCTCGGGCACTTCACGACGTTCTTCGATGACCGGCTCCTGCCCCGGGACGCGCGGATCATCCAGATCGAGATCGAGGAGGCGGCGCTCGGCCGCCACTACCCCGCCGAGGTCGCGCTCCTCGGGGACGTCGGGACGATCCTGGCCCAGCTCCGCGAGGCGCTGGGCCCCGGCGAGACGCCCGACGCGGCGGAGCGCCGGGTGGCCGCGGCGGCGCTCCGCGAGGCGCGCCGCACCCGCGTGGAGCAGCTGGGGCGCACGGGCGCCGTCCCCACGAAGCCTCAGCGCGTGGCGTGGGAGCTCCGGCGGGTCCTGCCTCGGGACGCGATCGTCGTCCTCGATGCCTCGGCCGGAGCCGCCCCGGCCTACGACATGCTGGACTTCTTCGGGCCACGCTCCATGCTGGATTCGCTCGACTTCGGCTGCGTGGGGGCCGGCTTCCCGCTGGCGCTCGGGGCGAAGGTCGCCGCGCCCGGGCGCCCCGTCGTGTGTCTCGCGGGGGACGGCGGGTTCCTCATGACGGCCCAGGACCTCGAGACCGCCGTGCGCCTCCGCCTCGGCGTGGTGACGGTGGTGCTGACCAACGGATGCTGGGGGCTCGAGAAAGCCTACCAGAAGCACTTCTTCGGAGGCCGGTACGTGGGCACGGAGTTCGGCAATCCGGCCTTCGACGCCTACGGACGGCTGTTCGGCGCCGAAGGGCTCCGGGCCGACCGGCCGGAGGAGATCCGGCCCGTCCTGGAGAAGGCGCTCGCGATGGACGGCCCGGTGGTCATCGAGATCCCCGTGGATCCGGACGAGCTGCCCTACCCCGCCAGGACGGACGCGGTCCGGGCGGACCGCATGGCGCCGCCCCGCCGCTGAGCCGCGCTCTGTCTCGTTCCCTCGGAGCCACCCTTCCGCCGGACGTGCTGACCCGGCTCTCCCAGGCCGACCTCGCCCGCCACCTCGACCGCGTGCTCCCCCTGCTCACCGTGGACGGCGAGGGCCGTCCCCACCCCATGCTCCTCTCCGCTCTCGAGGTGCGCGCGGCGGACCCCGAGACCATCCGCATCGTGATCGGCGCGCGGAGCCGGAGCGCCGGGAACCTCCTCGAGCGGCAGGCCGCCACGCTCCTCGTCGTCGAGCCCGAGCGGGTGGTCTACGTCAAGGCCCGGGCCACCGACGGGCCGTTTCCGCTCGCGCGGTTCCCGGACCTCGGCCTCTTCGTCCTCCGGGTGGAGGAAGTCCTCGAGGACGCCGCTGCGGAGTGGGAGGGCGGGATGCGGATCACCGGGCCGCTCTGCTACGCCCCCGTGCCCGACCTCGATGCGCCCCGGGCCCGGGCGACGCTCGAGGCGCTCGCCCGTGGTCCGGCGAGCTGAGCCTCCAATTCTGCGCGCAAGGCATCAGCCGGGCGCGCCGCGCCGCGGCTGATGCGGCCATGAGACGACGGGCGATTACAGCAACTCGCGAAATTCATCTTCACTGAGTCCCGCATCCCGGACGATGCCGCCCATAGTGAACGCGTTCACGGGGTTGTGTCTTGGAATGGTGATGATCCGGACGCCGTCAGTCATCACGATGTGCTTACCCTGCCGGACGATCCGAAAGCCGGCCAGCCGGCCTTCTGAAAAGCGCGGACGGCATCCTGATGGTTGATGCCGGGGATCTTTGGCACGTCTTAGGGAGCGACCTCGACTTCGCGCACCACCGCGCCCTCGAGAAGCTCGTCGCGGGCAGCGAGATACTCTTGAATCGCGTCCTGGATGTTCTGGAGCGCTTCCTCCTCAGTGGAACCCTGCGACCAACAGCCTGGCAACCCGGGGACCGAAACGCTGTACCCCTCCTCTGTCTTGTGCAGCGCGATCTTGTACTTCATCGGCCACCTCCTACCGCAGTGTACACTGCCCTTGCTCGCCTAACGCCGCGGTCAGCGGCCGCGAGGCGAGCACCGCGAGCCCGCGGGCCGCTGGGCCCCGAAGTTCGGCGCCCTCTTGATCTTCGCTGAGCTCATCATCGCTGCCTACTGTATAACCTCATCCGCCCGCCCCAGCACGGCCGGCGGGATCGCCAGGCCGAGCGTCTTCGCCGTCTTCATGTTGATCACCAGCTCAAACTTCGTTGGCTGCTCCACGGGGAGGTCAGCGGGTTTGGCACCTTTCAGAATCTTGTCCACAAAGATGGCGCCGCGGCGGTATAAGTCCGGGCGGTCAGGCGAGTAGCTCATGAGGCCCCCGGCCGCCACGTGATGTTTCG
>CAYQDR010000206.1:0-3340 GCA_964416315.1 uncultured bacterium | reverse complement strand
GGGCATGGGCACCACACTACCGGTAGGGGCGTGTGGAGTCAACCGGATAAGCATCCGGCCCGTAATGGGCGACCAACCGAAAGACGTCACCGTCGATGCGCCCGATGAGCGCGTCGCTCGCGCCACACACCCGCGCGGCGTTCTCGGCCACGGCGTCCAGGACCGGCTGGAGGTCGGTCGGCGAGCTCGAGATCACCCGCAGGATCTCCCCCGTCGCCGTCTGCTGCTCCAGCGCCTCCGTCAGCTCGCGGTTCCGCCCCCGCAGTTCCTCCGACAGACGGGCGTTCTCGAGGGCGATCGCGGCCTGGTCGGCGAACACCTTGAGCAACGCGATCTGCTTCGGCGAGAAGGGTCGGACCTTCGTGCGGCGGATCATGATGACGCCGATGGCAGTGCCAGCATGCACCAGCGGTGTCGCGAGCACGGTCCGCACCCCGGTCTCCTGCTGGCGAATCTTGGACGCCGGGAAGCGCGTTCGCGCAGCCTTTGCGAGATCTCGGACGTGGACCGTGCGCCGGTCGAGGGCCGCGCGCCCGGGGAGGTCGCCACGGCTCAGCGGGAGTGTCTCGCCGACGGGCGTCACATTGCGCAACGGCCCGTATTTAGCCACGAGGCGGAGGCACTCCCCTTCCACCTCGAGGATGACGGCATCGTTCGCGTCGCAGAGCCGGGCGGCGGTCCTCGCGATAGCAGAGAGCACCCGCTGGATCTGATCCGGCGAGCCGCCAGCGACGCGGGACACGCTCATGACGCCCCCCAGCGAGTCGGCCCGGTGAGACTTGCCGCCCGAGCGGCGGGGGAAACGGCCGGTTCGAGACTAGCCGCCGGACCCCGGCCGGTCAAGGATCATTGGACGCCGGACCCCCGGCCCCCCGGAGCGGCGCTGCGGGCCGGGCTGACGCCTCCTCCGCTCACGCCACGCCGACGACCTGGAAGCCCGAGGCCCGCGCCGCGGTCCCGAGCGCGCCATCGTGGGTCGCCATCACAACGTCCTGTCCCGACTGCTCGCGCCACAACAGCGCGGTCGCCAGGTGGATCGCGTCGAGGGTACCCAGGTCGGTGGGAAGTGGCTGGGCGGCTCGCGTCAGGATCGGCCACGTCGGCTCGACAAGCTCCAGCACCCCGAGTAGCCGGAATACGGCTTCGCGCCGTGCCGCAAGCTCGCGATCCGCGATCCGGGCACGGAGGCGCAGCCGGTCCAACGTCCGGAGGCACTCCACCTCGACGAGCGCGCTTGCGACGGCTCGCTCGATCGCCTGCCACTCCCTCAAGGCGCCGGGTTGGCCCAGGACGAGGCGCAGCAGTACGGACGAGTCGGCGTAGGCGATCATCGCTCGCCCTGCCGCTCTTCGAGCAGCAGAGCGACGACGTCCACGCCGCCGACATCAAGCGGGGGCGGGAGCTGAATCTGATGCGGCGGCGGCGAGCCCGGTGGAGGTCGCCGAATGGTCAGCGACGCCACCCCGGTCTCATACGGCACAATTCGCGCGATGGGGGTCTCCCGATCCAGGACCGTGAGCGTGTGCCCTCGCCGGACTTCCCGCAAGTACTCGCTCAGCCGGGCCTTGAGCTCCGCGACCCGGACGGTCTTCGGTTTCATGACCATACGATAACCATAATTGGTCACGAGGTCAACCCGCCCTGGGTCCTCACTCCCGGGTCGCCGTGTAGGGGCAGATCTGGCTATAGGCGCAGGCGCGGCAGGCCTGATACGAGGGCGTCGCCCCGAAGCGGCGCGCCCGAATGCCCGTCCCGGTCTCGCGGATCGCGTCGAGCGCCTCGGCCGCGTCGGCGTCGGCCGGCGCGTGGCGCCCCACGACCCCCGACTCGAGAAAGCGCAGCTCGACGCGCGCCGGGAGCCGGCCGAACATCTCGCGCCAGGCGAGCGCGTAGATCTTGAGCTGGAGGCTCTCGGCCGTCCGGTCGTCGGCGCGCTCGGCCTCGCGGACGTCGGAGGACTTGTAGTCGATGATGACCGGTCCGACCTCGGTCTCGTCCACGCGGTCCCACCGGCCACGGACCCGATTGGGCCCGAGGTTCACGCCGAACTCGCGCTCGACGTGGGCCGGCCTGATGCCTGCCGCCTCCTCCTCGTGCCAGAAGCGCGCGACCGCCCGGCGCCCGGCCTCCTTCCGCGCCGCCTCGTGGGCCCACGTGAGGAAGCCCTCGTTCCGCCACTCGCGCTCGAAGACCGCGAGGAGATCCTCGAGCGGCGTGAAGAGCCCGGCGGCGCGGCGGCGGAGGTAGTGCTCGACGACGCGATGGAGCGTCTCGCCGTAGACCACCGCGTGGTGGCGGCGGATGGGGACGCGCAGGAGGTGGATGTACCGGTACTTCAAGGGGCACGTCTGGTAGTCGTCCACCTGGCGGTGGGACAGCTCGAGCGGCGCGTCGGGTGGGAGCGGTGCCTCCTCCGCGAGCGCCGGCTCGGCCGGCGCGGCGAGTCGCTCGATCTCCTCCACCGCGGCCGCCTTGAACGGGCGGGCGGCGTCCTTCGGGAGGTCGAGCGCTTCCAGCACGAACTGGCTCACCTTCCGCTCGCGCCGGCCGCCGTAGTCACGGGCGGAGGTGAGGTAGAGCGCCCGCTTGGCCCGCGTCATCGCGACGTAGAAGAGCCGCCGCTCCTCCTGGAGCTGGAAGTCGCCGGACGGCAACGTGTCCTTGATCAGGGCATCGGGCAGCTCGATCGCATCGCCCCGGTTCGGCCAGGGGAAGCGTCCCTGGACGAGGCCGACGGCGAAGACGACCGGGAACTCGAGCCCCTTGGCCTTGTGGACCGTCAGGACGTGGACCGCGGGCACGTTCACGTCGGCCTCGGCGACGGCCGGGTCCTCGCCGGCCTCGATGAGCGCGTCGAGGTGGCTCACGAGCTCGCGCACCCGGTCGGAGCGGAGGACCCGCGTCGCCTCCTGGATCCGGCGGAAGAACTTGGCGACGTTCTGGACCTCGGCCTCCTCCCGCGCCGTCGCCGCCTTCGACATGCGCGCGAGCCACCCCGAGTCGGCGAGGAACTGGTAGAGGAGCTCGCCCGTCCCCGTCTCCGCCGACAGCGCCATGTACCGCTCGAGGTCCTGGACGAGCCGCCGGATCGCCTGGACGCCTTCCGGCGAGACCTCCTCACGTACCTCGGGGATCTGGTCGAGCCCGCGCAAGACGTCGAAGAGCCAGCGGTGGCGCCGGTCGGCGTGCGTCGCGCAGCGGGTCAGGTCCACCGCGGGGACGCCGTACAGCTCGGAGGTGGCCAGGTGGTAGAGGCTCACGGCGTCGTCCGGGTGGGCGACGGCCCGGAGGAAGGCGATGAGGAGCCGCACCTCGGGCCGCCCGTAGAGCCCCTGGTTCC
>CAYQDR010000205.1:0-3623 GCA_964416315.1 uncultured bacterium | reverse complement strand
GAAGGACCGCCGTGAGGGGACCCCCGTCCGCCCGGGACCCCGCGGGGCTCACCCGGCGCCACCCGCGGCGCCCCCTCTGCCCGTGTCATGTCGGCCACGGCTCTACACCCGCTCGATGAGCGGACGAGCCGCCACGCGTCGCGCCGTGGTCGAGAACCGAGCAGCCCTAGGACGCAGGGAGGAGGCGCCCCGAGGCGTACTCCCCGTACGTTGAGGGGCGCCGACGACCCCGCCGGAGGGGCGGGACGCCCGCGAGGCCGCAGGCCGAGCGCGTCCCGACGAGCTGGAGGACGCCGGGATGCGACGGTTATCGGCCACGGCTACACCCGCTCGATGATCTCGCGGCCGAAGAACCCATACGGCCGGACCATCAGCGCCACGATCATCATGAGATACGGGACGAAGTCCTTCGTCCCGCCCCCGACGTAGGGGTCGATGTAGCCCGCCGCGACACTCTCGACCGCTCCGACCAGGAGCCCTCCCAGGACGGCGCCCGGCACGCTGTCGAGCCCGCCCAGGATCACGACCGGGAAGACCTTGAGCCCGACCAGCGCCAGGTGCGTGTCCACGCCCAGCATGTTCCCCCAGATGAGCCCCCCGACGCCGGCCGCGAGGCCGGAGATCGCCCAGGAGAGCGCGAAGACGACGCGGACGTTGATCCCGACCGACATCGCCGCCTGCTGGTCGTTGGCGACCGCCCGCATGGCGATCCCCATGCGGCTCTTGCGGAAGAAATAGCCGAGCGCCAGGAGAAATCCCAGGGAGAGCCCGGCGGCGACCACGTTGATCGGCGAGATGAACACCTCCCACACGACGTAGGGCTGCGCGCGGATCGGCAGCGGCACGTTGATCGTGGCCGCGCCCCAGACCATCGCGGCGGCGCCCTGGAAGACCAGCGCCAGCCCGATCGTCACCATGAGCACGGAGACCACCGGTTGGCCGATCAGCGGCCGGAGGATCCCCCGCTCGAGGGCGAACCCGAGCGCCACCATGGCGACGAGCAGTACCGGCACCGCGATCCAGAGCGGGAAGTAGTAGAGGCTCAGCATCGCCGCGGCGATGTAGCCGCCGAACATCACCATGTCCCCCTGGGCGAAGTTGATGACACTCGTGGCCTTGTAGATCAGGACGAAGCCCAGGGCAACGAGCGCGTACATGGATCCGATGAGGAGGCCGTTGACGAAGAGATCCGCGAAGAACGCGAGTTCGCCCGCCATTCGACCCCTCTACGCGGCCACCATCGCCGGCGTCTCGCCGACGGTCCGGATCGCCAGCTCGGTCTGGAGCGTCGCCTGGCGGCCGTCCTGGTAGCTCCCTCGGAGGGGGGCTTCGCCCCCCTTCCGAGCCTCCCCCCTTTCGTTGCGCGGGCAAAGCCCGCGCTCGGAGCGCTTCGGTAAGCGCTGTGCGAACGGGCCAGCCGCTGATGCCCTGTTCGGCATCGCCCTACGCGGCCGCCATCGCCGGGGCCTCGCCGACGGTCCGGATCGCCAGCTCGGTCTGGAGCGTCGCCTGGCGGCCGTCCTGGTAGGTGATCACGGTCGTGACGGGGACAGCGCGCGCGTCGGAGAAGAGGGCCTCGATGATCTCGGCGTACTTCTGCGCCACGAAGCGGCGGCGGACCTTGCGCGTCCGCGTCACCTCCTCGTCGTCGGGGTCGAGCTCCTTGTGCAGGAGCACGTACTTGCGGATCCGCGTCGTCTCGGGGAGGTCGCGGTTGACGCGCTCGACCTCCTGGCCGATGAGGTCGTAGACCTCGCGCTTCTGCGCGAGATCGGCGTGGGTCGTGTAGCTGATCTGCCGACGCTCGGCCCACTTCCCCACGTTCTCCATGTCGATGTTGACCATGGCGGCCACGTACGGGCGATCCTGGCCGACCGCGACGGCCTCCTTGACGTACGGGCTGAACTTCAGCTTGTTCTCGATGTACTGCGGGGCGAACTTGGTCCCGTCGCTGAGCGAGGTAACGTCCTTGGCGCGATCGATCACCACGAGGTGGCGGTTCGGGTCGAGGAAGCCCGCGTCGCCCGAGTGGAGCCACCCGTCGCGCAGGACCTCGGCGGTCGCCTCGGGGTTCTTGTAGTACCCCGCGAACACCGAGGGCCCCCGGAAGAGGATCTCCCCCGACTCGCTGATCCGGATCTCCGTGCCGGGATAGGCCTGGCCGACGGTCCCGAGCCGCACGTCGTCGTCCCGGTGGATGCACGCCGCCCCCGTCGTCTCGGTCAGGCCGTAGACCTGCTTCAGGTTCACGCCGATCGCCCGGAAGAAGAGGTAGACCTCCGGCCCGAGGGGCGCCCCGCCGGTGTAGGCGTAACGGCAGCGCCGGAGCCCGAGCTGGTCCCGGAGCGCGCCGAAGACCAGGAATTCGCCGAGCCCCGTGAGGAGCCGCAGGCGCACGGGGACGGGCCGGCGGTCCATCTCCCGGCGGGCGACCTCGACCCCGACCGGCATGAGCCGCCGGTAGAGCCAGCGCTTGAGCCACGAGGCGTCCTCGATCTTGACGAGGACCATCGAGACGAGGTTCTCCCAGATGCGCGGCGGGGAGAAGAGGAGCTGGGGGCCGATCTCGCGGACGCTCTCCTGGACCGTGGCAGGCGACTCCGGGCAGTTCACGACGAGGCCCAGCACGAGGGCGCCGGAGAGGGAGAAGATCGTGTCGCCGATCCACGCGGGGGGGAGATACGCCATCACCTGGTCGCCGGGCCGGAAGCGCTCGACCGCCTCGATGGCGCTCGCGGCGGCGACCAGGTTGATGTGGGTCAGCATGGCGCCCTTGGGGAGCCCCGTCGTCCCGGAGGTGTAGCAGATCAGCGCCACGTCCTCGGGCTTCCCCTCATTGACCATCTCTTCGAAGAGCCCGGGCCGCTCCTGGGCGAGCACCTGGCCGGAGCGCTCGAGCGTCTCCACGCTCGTGAGGGCCGACCGCGGGTAGTGCCGCAGCCCCTTGGGGTCGTCGTAGATGAGGCGCTCGACCCGCGGCAGGTCCGCCTTGAGCTCGAGCACCTTGTCCACCTGCTCCTGGTCCTCGGCAACCACGAAGCGCGCCTCCGAGTGGTCGATGACGTACTGGACCTCACGCCCGATGGCGTCCTGGTAGATCGGCACGGGGACCCCACCCGCCGCCTGCGCGGCGACCATGGCGGCGTAGACCTGCGGGCGGTTGTCGCTCAGGATGGCGAGCCGGTCTCCGCGGCGGAAGCCCTGGCCGACGAGCCCGAGGGCGATCGCCCGGACGTGCTCCAGGTACTCGCGCCAGCTCCACTCCTGCCAGACCCCCTTCTCCTTCTCACGGATCGCCGGCGCGCCGGGACGCTCGCGCGCGTTGCGGAGGAGGAACTGCGGAAGGGTCATCTCCGTCATGCGTGACTCCTACACCATCGCCTTGGCGCCCAGGTACGCCTTGATCACGAGGGGGTTCGCCTTGACCTCCGCCGGGGTCCCCTCGGCGATCTTCTCGCCGAGGTCGAGTACCACGACGCGCTGGGAGATGTCCATCACGACGCCCATGTCGTGCTCGACGAGGACAATGGTGGTCCTCCACTCGTCGTTGACGTCCAGGATGAACCGCGCCATGTCCTCCTTCTCCTCGATGTTCATCCCGCCCATGGGCTCGTCGAGGAGGA
>CAYQDR010000204.1:0-3640 GCA_964416315.1 uncultured bacterium | reverse complement strand
CCTAAATGCCTGAAAACCCTACCTTGACCCCCGTCAACTGCGGAAGTTGGGCTAGCGGTGCTCGGGCCTGGGCCCGGTATCCTCGCCCCCAATGTATGGCGCGCCTACTGTATGGTAGGCCGGTGAGCTGAGGACCGGCGCCGTGTCGCTGGGAGCCCGGATCAAGGCCCTCCGGAGCGAGCGGGGGATCCGCCAGAAGGAGCTCGCGCAGAAGGCCGGGCTCACGCCGAGCCTCGTCTCGCAGATCGAGTCGGGCAAGCTCACGCCGTCGCTCCACACGCTCGGCCGGCTCGCCGGCGCCCTCGGCGTCCCGATCGGGACCCTCTTCGACCAGGCGCCGAACGGGCGGGTGCACGTGGGCCGCCGGAAGGACTACGCCGTCGTGACCTTCGACGGCTCGATGGAGCGGTGGGAGGTCCTGTCGGCCGGACTGTTCCGCGGGAAGGTCCGCGCCGTGGTCTCGACGCTCGCGCGCCGCGGGACGAGCGTGCCGCCCGAGCGGGTCCTGATCGACCCCGGGCAGATGAAGCTCATGTACGTCCTGCAGGGGCGGGTGGCGCTGCGCTACGGGGACGAGCGCCACGTCATGGAGGCCGGCGACTCCGCGTACCTGGACGGGGGCGTCCCCCACACCTGGGAGAATCTCGGCGCGGGGCAGGCCCGGACGCTGTGGGTGATCACCGGCAAGGACCAATGAGCCGGGCCCTGGCTATCCTCCAGGTGGATGCCTTCACCCGGACGCCGCTCGCCGGCAACCCCGCGGGCGTCGTCCTCGACGCCGCCGGACTCTCGGAGGCCGAGATGCGGGCCATCGCGGCGGAGATCGCCGCGCCGGAGACCGGGTTCCTCACGCCAGCGGCCGAGCCCGGCGCGGACTTCGGACTCCGGTGGTTCACGGCGTCCGGCGCCGAGGTGACGTTCTGCGGCCACGCGACCGTGGCGGTCGTGCACGCGCTGGCCGAGGCCGGACGACTCGCCGGCTCGCGCGTCACCTTCCGGACGCTCGGCGGGCTGCTCCCCGCGACGCTGTCGCCGTCCCCCGACGGGCCGGTCATCTGGCTCGAGCCCGCGCCGCCGCGCCTCGATCTGCACCGTGACCCACCGGAGAAGCGGCTGACCGCGCTCCGCGAGGCGCTCGGCCTGCGCGACGGCGAGCCAGGCGACTGGGCGCCGCTCGCCCTGACGCCCGAGCGGGATCTCTTGATCCCGGTCGCGGGCCTCCACGTTCTGAAGTCGCTCGCGCCCGACCTCCCCCGGGTCGGGGCGCTCGGACGCGCGGGCGCCATCCGCGGGTTCTGCCTGGTGGCCCGGGGGGGTTTCGATCCGGGCTCGCTCACCCACAGCCGCTTCTTCGCGCCCCACTACGGCATCCCCGAGGATCCGGTGACCGGCTCCGTCCACGCGTCGCTGGCGGTGTGGCTCTGGCAGGCGGGGGTGCTCGCCGCCGACAGCGGCGTCGCGGCCTTCGGCGCGGAGCAAGGAGACTTCCTCGGCCGTCCGGGCCGCCTCCAGGTCGAGCTGCACCTCGCCGACGGCCGGCCCGCGCGCGTGCGCGTCGGCGGCCATGCGGTGACCGCGCTCGCCGGAACGCTCAAGCTGCCGTGACCGCGCCGAGCGTCGAGGCGTTCTTCGACCGCGACGGCGAGACGGCGCCGGTCGAGCGGCTGCGCGCCCGGCAGTGGGAGCGCCTCCAGGCGGGCCTCCGCGAGATCTGGGCCTCGAACCCGTTCTGGCGGGCGCGCTTCGAGGGCGCGGGGCTGCGGGATCCGCGCGACCTGGCCTCCTGGGATGACTTCGCGCGGCTCCCACGGCTCGAGAAAGCCGAGCTCGTCGCCGACCAGGCGGCCCATCCTCCGTTCGGGACGAACCTGACGGACCCGCTCGAGCGCTACGTCCGCCTCTTCCAGACCTCGGGCACGACGGGCCCGCCGATCCGCTGGCTCGAGACCGAGACGACCTGGGCGTGGTGGATGCGCTGCTGGGGGTTCGTCTATCGCGGCGCCGGCCTCGGCTCGGAGGACCGGATCTTCTTCCCGTTCTCGTTCGGGCTCTTCGTCGGGTTCTGGTCCGGCTTCGAGGGGGCGCGGACGGTCGGCGCGATGGCGATCTCCGGGGGCGGCCAGGACTCCCCGACGCGTCTCCACTGGATGCGGGAGCTCGGCGCGACGGCGCTGGCCTGCACGCCCTCCTACGGCCTCCACCTCGCCGAGGTCGCGGTGAAGGAGGGGATCGACCCGGCGAAGCTCGGGATCCGGCTGACGATCCACGCCGGGGAGCCCGGCGCCGGCATCCCCGCGGTCCGCCAGCGCCTCCAGGCGCTCTGGGGCGCCCGGGCGTACGACCACGCCGGGATGACCGAGGTGGGGGCGTACGGCTTCGAGTGCCAGGCCCAGGCCGGGCCCCACATCAACGAGCTCGAGTTCGTCGCCGAAGTCCTCGACCCGGAGAGTGGCCGGCCGGTCGGCCCGGGCGAGGTCGGCGAGCTCACGCTCACGAACCTCGGCCGCTGGGGCTCGCCGGTCTTCCGCTACCGCTCGGGGGACCGCGTGCGGCTGGCGGCCGAGCCCTGCGCGTGCGGCCGGACGTTCGCGCGACTGGACGGGGGCATCCTCGGGCGCGTCGACGACATGCTGGTCGTCCGCGGGGTGAACGTGTTTCCGTCGGCGCTCGAGGGGATCGTCCGCCGGTTCGCCGAGGTGGACGAGTTCCAGGTCGAGGTCTTCCAGCGGCATGAGATGGACGAGGTGCGGCTGCTCCTCGAGATCGATGGCAACGCCCACGGGGCCGAGGCCATGAGCCGGACGGTCCGGGGCGTGGGGGAGGCGGTGCGGCGCGACATCGGGATCCGCGTGGAGGCCGTGGCCGTGCCCGCGCGGAGCCTGCCGCGCTACGAGCTGAAGGCCCGGCGCGTCGTGCGCCGGACGGACGACAATCGCGAGAAGGGGACGATGGCGATGTAGAGGCGGAGGCGAGCGGCTCCTATTCACCACGAAGGGAGGCGGACCATGGCCGTCGCGCGCGTCACCAAGATCACGGCAGCGTCGCGGAGAGGGTGGCAGGACGCGGTCGTGCAGGGGCTCAAGCGGGCGAACAAGACCCTGCGCGGGATCACCGGCCTCCACGTCATCGAGCAGAAGGCCCACGTCGAGAAGGGGAAGATCACCGAGTACCGGGTGACGATGGACCTCACCTTCATCCTGGAGGAGTGAACGCGCGCCCTCAACCGCGCGTTCCTCGCGATGGACACGTCGCGGTGTTCCTCAAGAACGTCGCCGACCGGGAGCGGGTCAACACGGTGCGGAAGGAGTACTTCGGGGCGGGCCGCCCCGCGAGCACGCTCGTCGAGATCTCCCGCCTGGTCCGCGACGACCTGCTCGTGGAGATCGAGGCGATCGCGGTCTTGCGCGCGTAGCCGGCAGCCCGGCCGCCGGCGGTATCCGAAGCGGTGGCGACGCGGGCTACCGGCCTCTGGCTGCTTCCTGCAGCTCCTGCACGTGCTCGGCCCAGTGGTGGGCCAGCACCTCGAGCCGCTGCCGTCCCGTCATGACCTCGCCCGTGGCCCGCTGAAAGCAGGGTCGGTCGAGGTCGGGCGCGTTGCGGGCGGCGCGCACCAGCCGGGCGTGGGCCTGCCGCACCTGGG
>CAYQDR010000203.1:0-3729 GCA_964416315.1 uncultured bacterium | reverse complement strand
TGTCGTTCACGCCGAACAGGGCCGTCTTGGCCCCCACGCGCTTGACGGTGTCGCCGGAGCCGAAGCCCCGCTGGATGGTCACGGTCAGCCCCTCGTCCCGGTACCAGCCCTTGTCCGCCGCGACGAAGTAGCCGGCGTGGGTGCCGTTGACGATCCAGTCCAGCGCGAGCGTCACGTCCTCCGCCGCGCGCGCGACCGGCGCGCCGGCGACGGGGAGGACGACCGCGACCACGGCCACGACCGCGAGGAGCCCGAGCCGTCCCAGCCTCTCTCTTCGCATGATCCTCGTCTCCTGTCTCGGCTCCGCGTGGCGTGAGGGCCGCCGCCCGCCGGCGACGGCCACGCCGACGGGCGCCGTCAGAGGTAGTCCTCGAGCCGGATGGCCTCCAGCCCCGGGTAGCGCTTCCGCTCGAACTCGCTCGCCCACTCGAGCGGCGCCGTCGCGTCGATGCCGAGCCGACCCCAGTGGATCTGGTGCGGGTCCCGGGCGAACGAGGGCACGTTCGGGATCTGCACCACGCCGCGGTCCGGCCGGCATCGGGTGGACATCGCCCAGACGACGTCCCGGAGATCGTGGATGTCGACGTCCTCGTCCACGACCACGCAGTAGAGCAGCCGGTTCGTCTCCGCGCCCATGGCCCCGAGCATGGCCTTCTGGGGCTGCCCCTCGTACCGCTTCCGGATCTGGACGACGCAGAACTGGGGCGACGGGTAGCAGACCACGTCCTTCACGGAGGGGTCGAAGGCGCGGATCGCCTGGTAGATCAGGGCGGCGTTGGGGATCGCGCTGAGCGTGAGCTCCTCCGTCGACCCGGAGCAGATGGCGTGGAAGACGGCGTCCTGCCGCGCCGTGACCCGGTGCACCCGGAGCACGTGGTTGTTCGTGACCGGGACGTAGTAATCCTGCCACTCCCCGAAGGGCCCCTCGGGCCGCCGGACGCCGGGCAGGATCTCCCCCTCGATGACCATCTCGGCCTCGGCCGGCACATCGAGGTCGATCGTGGCGCAGCGACGCATCGGGAGCCGCCGGCCGGCGATCCGCTCGGCGAGCACGAGCTCGCTGGTCCCCGCCGGGATCGCGGCGGCGCCCGCGAGGCCGACCGCGGGCGGGCTGCCCAGCAGCACCGCCACGGGGAGGGCCCGTCCCGCGCGCTCGGCCTTCTCCTGCATGCGGGAGAGGTCGCCGGCCGGGCTCAGGCGGGCGCGCAGCTCGGTGGCGTCGATGATCTGCATGCGGTGGTAGGAGAGGTTGGGGACGCCCGTGTCCGGATCGCGCGCCAGGACCACGCTCGCCGTGAGGTACGGCCCCGCGTCCTTCTCGCAGTAGGTGACGTGGGGCACCTCCGCGAACGGGACCTCCCGCGCGGCGGGGGCCGCGCCGCCCGGGGCCGCGGGCGCCGGCGCGCCCTGGTCGGCCATCAGCGCCGCCCAGGTCGCCGCGACTCCCGACAGCGCCGTGCCCAGCATGCGGGCCACGATGGCGTAGTTGCCGTAGACGTTGCTGACCACGCGGAAGGGCGTGCCCCGCACCTTCTCGAAGAGCACCGGCAGGTTCGGGCCGAGCTGGACCCGGCGGGTGACGGCCGCCAGCTCGAACTTCGGATCGACCTCGCGGCGGACGCGGAGGAGCTGCCGGTCGGCCTCGAGCTGGGCGAGGAGCTGTCGGAGGTCCAGGCCGGCGAGTCTCGTGGTCATGGTCGTGCGCGGCTGCCCGGGGCGCCGATCCTTACTACCCCACCCGCCGGAGCGCCGTCAAGGGCGGTCGGCGCGCGGTCCGCCCCCCGGCCGCGGCACGCGGGCGGCGAAGACGAGCGCCGCGCCGAGCGCGCTCGCCGCGAGCATGGTCGCCATCGGACGGGAGCTCCCGTCGTGGAGGGCACCGACGGCGGCGCTCGCGGCGGCGCCGACGGTCATCTGGACGCGGAGTCCCCGACGATGACCGCCGCACGAGCACCGCCAACATCGCAGAGCTGCATCGACGGTGCTTGCGAGGGCCCGCTCTGCGCGCTCCGCCGACCACGGCTCCCGTGTAGCCACGCCGTATCGATTCGTGCACGTCCTCCCAACGGCGTGCGGGCTCTGGCCGTCTGCCAACCCTGCGGCGTTGCAAGCGACCCCGTCCAGCGCGCAACGGGCATGACCCCTGCTCTCGCCGCGGGCCGTGCCCGCGTCCTGCCCCCGTGCGCCGACCTCCCAACGCCGCCGGCCCGAGCAGACCGTGCTCTCCCGGACCATCGCGGCGCACCTCCCGACGTTCCTCGCGCGCACGGCCGGGGAGGACGGGACGGGCGGGTGGCCGGCCTTCGTCCGGCGCTCAAGTGTGGCCGCCTCGAGCACGGTCTGCTGCCAGTTCAGTGTCCGCGCTGTGGCGACACCACCGTGGTGGCCTTCAGCTGCCGCGGGCGCGGCTTCTGTCCGTCGTGCGGCGGGCGGCGGATGAGCGAGCTCGCCGCGCACCTGGTCGATCGTGTCCTCCCGCGGGTGCCGATCCGCCAGTGGGTGTTCAAAACACGCATAGGACCGCCTAGGTGCCGGCTTCGGCCGCGACGCCTTGCGCCAACAAGACCATGAAGCCGAATGTTGCCGCTGCAGCGAGTGACCCTATCCTCATGGTGTTCCTCCTTTGCGCCGGTGTCCCCGTTCTGGTGGAAAATACGGAGAGCAACTTCCCATCGGCAATACGCCCGGTCACTCGATGATCTTGTCCGTCCGCACGAGCACGGACGGCGGGATCGTCAGGCCGAGGGCCTTGGCGATCCTGAGGTTGATGATCAGGGCGATCTTGGTCGGACGCTCGACCGGAAGGTTTCCGGCGTTCGCTCCCTTCAGCACCTTGTCCACCAACCGAGCCGCCTCGCGGGCGATGTCGGCATCATTCGCGCCGTAGGTGATCAAGGCATCCCGGGTGCTCCCGGTTCGCGCGTGGAAGATCGTCGGGCGGCGCTTGGCGTTCGCTGCGCGGATCATCGCCGCGTAGTGGCCCGATGGCGCCCCACCGGGGACTCCCAGCAGCGCGTCGACCTGATCGAGCCCGGTCAGAGCACCTGTCACTTCCTCCTCATTCCGCACCTCGCGCTCCACCAAGATGAGGCCGAGTTTGACGCCGGCCTCGCGGGCGGCCGCGGCACCCTGCCGAGGAGAGGTGTCCCGGGGGTCGTACAGCATCAAGACTCGACGGGCCCGCGGCACAATCTCCGTCAGGAGCTCGAGCCGCTTGCCTGACAGCTCGGGATACTCAAATGTCATGCCGGTCATATTCCTGCCTGGACGGGCGAGGCTGGCCACCAAACCCCCTGCCACGGGATCACCCGGCGTGATGAAGACGATCGGGATCCCCGGCGCTGCCTCTCGAGCGCGGCGCGCCAGGACCGAACCGATCGCGAAGATGACCCCTGCGCGCTGGCCGATGAACCCCTGGACGGCGGCCCGAGCGCCCGCTGCGTCCCCTCGCTGGACCCGGCCCTCCAGCACCTCGAAGGCATCGTCTCGATAGCCCTGCTCCCGAAGACCACGCTTCAGACTGGATGCGATCTCTGAGAAGCGAGGCTCTTCGTCCGGTCCCAGAAGACCGACACGGGCCAGCTGGGTCTGGGCCTCGGCGGCGAGCGGGATGGCGAGGAGAGTGAGGGCGAGAGGGACGATGAGCCCGACCGTTCGGAGCCTCATATCGGTACCTTCGTTGCTGCGTAAACCCTCAGCCCTGCCAGGCAAACGGCGCGAAGTGACCGT
>CAYQDR010000202.1:0-3802 GCA_964416315.1 uncultured bacterium | reverse complement strand
CGGAGGGACGGGACGTCGCGAGGGCCGCAGGTCCGAGCCGTCCCGGCGATCTGGAGAAAAGGGGGCGGGGGTGCGGGGGGACCCGATGACCAGCGAGCCGGGGGGGGACGGGGCTGATTCGGAGATCCACCCGACGGCGATCGTGCACCCGAAGGCCGAGCTGGGTGTCGGGGTGCGGATCGGGCCCTACGCGATCGTCGGGGACGACGTCCGGCTGGGCGACGGCACCGAGGTGGGGCCGCACGCGGTGCTGGAGGGGCGGCTCGAGATCGGGCCCCGGTGCCGGATCTTCGCGGGCGCGGTGATCGGCTATCCGCCCCAGGACCTCAAGTGGAAGCCCGGGATGCCCTCGGGCGTGCGGATCGGCGCCGACAACGTGGTCCGGGAGTACGCGACCATCCACCGCTCGTCCATCGAGGACGGGTGGACGGTGATCGGGGACGGCTGCTTCATCATGGCGAGCTCGCACATCGCCCACGATTGCCGAGTGGGGAACCAGGTGATCCTGACGGGCTTCTCGGGCCTCACCGGGTTCGTCGAGGTGGGCGACCGGGCCGTCATCTCCGGGCTCACCGGCGTGCACCAGTTCGTCCGCATCGGCACGTTGGCGTACGTCGGAGGCTGCTCCCGACTCTCCCAGGACGTTCCGCCTTACATCCTGGTCGAGGGGAACCCGGCGCAGGCGCGAGGGGTCAACGTGGTCGGGCTCCGGCGCGCCGACGTGCCGGCCGCCGCGCGGCTGGACCTCCAGCGCGCCTTCAAGATCCTCTACCGGTCGGGCCACACGACCGCGCGCGCGCTGGAGCGGATCCGGGCGGAGCTGCCCGCGTCGGAGTACATTGAGCAACTCCTCGCGTTCATCACGTCGTCGAAGCGCGGGATTTGCTAGGGGGGCACCGAGCGTGAAGCGAGAGCAGAAGCGGATGCGCGCGGGCGTGGTCGGGACCGGCCACATGGGCCAGTATCATACGCTGGTCTACGCCGAGCTCTGGGACGTGGACCTCGTGGGCCTGGTCGACGTGGACGGGAGCAAGGTGGCGCGGCTCGCCGCGCAGTACGACACCCAAGGGTTCACCGACTACCGGGAGCTGTTCGGCAAGGTGGACGTGGTGTCGCTCGCCGTGCCGACGCCGCTCCACTTCGAGGTGGCGCGGGAGTTCATGGAGGCGGGGATCGGCGTCCTGGTCGAGAAGCCGCTCGCTCCCACCCTCGAGGAGGCGCGCGAGCTCTTTCGGATCGCCCGCGAGCGGAACGTGGTGCTCCACATCGGCCACGTGGAGCGGTTCAACGGCGCGGTCCAGGAGCTCCACAAGATCGTCGTGAACCCGGTCCTGGTGGAGTCGCGCCGGCTGGGCCCGTTCGTGCCCCGCGTGCAGCACGACACGGTGATCATGGATCTGATGATCCACGACATCGACATCGTGCTCGGGCTGGTCGATGCCGAGATCGAGCGGCTCACGGCGGTGGGCGCCCGGGTGCACTCCGCGCAACCCGACGTGGCGAACGTGCAGATCCTGTTCGAGAACGGCACGCTGGCGAACATCACGGCGAGCCGCGCGACCGAGCAGAAGATCCGGACGCTGGCGATCACCCAGCCCGACGCCTACGTCTTCCTCGACTACGCCGATCAGGACATCCAGATCCACCGGCGCGCGGCTTCGGAGTACGTCCTGAACCGGGAGTCGATCCGCTACAAGCAGGAGTCGTTCGTCGAGCACCTCTTCGTCCACAAGGAGAACCCGCTCAAGCTCGAGATCCTGCACCTCCTCAACGCGGTGCGCGAGGCGCAGCGGACCGGCCGCGTGGACCTGTCCGAGCACGACGACGTCCGGTCGCTCGCGGTGGCGCTCGCCATCGAGGAGATGATCCGGGAGAGGCGCGCGTCCCTGGACTGGCCGCCCCGCTGATGGCGGAGAGCCTGGGGCTCGTCGCGGGCGGCGGCGCGTTGCCCGCGCTGATGGCGCGTGAGGCCGGGCGTGCGGGGTGGCGGGTCGTCGCGTTCGCCCTGGCGGACCCGACGGGCCTCGCGGGCGTGGCCGACCGGATCGTGCCGTGCCGTGTCGGGGAGGTGGGGCCGATCCTGGAGGCGCTCGCCGCGGAGGGGATCCGCCACGTGGTCCTCGCGGGCCGCGTGGGGAAGGAGGGCCTGTTCCGGGGCACGCCGCTCGACGAAACGGCCCGCCGCCTCGTGGGCCAGAGCCCGGACTGGACGGACGAGGGGCTCCTCCGCACGGCAACGGCGGCGCTCGCCAGGATGGGGATCGAGCTCCTCGATCAGCGGCGCTTCCTGGGCGAGTGGCTCGCGCCCGCAGGGCACCTGGCGGGGCCCACGCCGAGCGCCGCGGTGCGGGAGGAGATCGCGCGTGGCCTTGGCCTGGCGCGCGAGCTGGCGCGCCACGGTATCGGGCAGACCGTCGTGGTCCGCGCCGGGACGGCCGTGGCCGTCGAGGCCATGGAGGGCACGGACGAGACGATCCGCCGCGGCCTGGGGCTCGCCGGGGCCGGCGCCGTGGTGGTGAAGGCCCCGGCGCCCGGGCACGACTACCGCTTCGACGTGCCGACGGTGGGCGCGGCGACGATGGCGCTCTGCGCGGCGGGTCGGGCGGCCGGGCTGGCGATCGAGGCGGGACGGGTGCTCCTGCTCGAGCGGGATGGCGTCGCCGCGGAGGCGGCCCGCGCGGGAGTCAGCGTTGTCGGCGTCGCGGGAGACCCCCGGACCGACTGATATCCTGCTCGTCGCCGGGGAGGCCTCCGGCGACCTCCACGGGGCCACCCTGGCCCGGGCGCTGACGGCGCTGGCCCCGGGCATCCGACTCGCGGGGATGGGCGGCCTCGGGATGGCCGCGGCCGGCGTGCGGATCCTGCACGGGATCGACCGCACGGCGGTCGTCGGCGGGACCGAAGTGCTCGGGCGCTTGCCGGCGCTCTTCGCGATCTTCCGCGACCTCTGCCGCCGGCTCGCGGAGGAGCGCCCGGGCGCGCTCGTGCTGATCGACTTCCCCGACTTCAACCTGCGCCTGGCACGGCGGGCCGGCCGCCTCGGGATCCCGGTCGTCTACTTCATGGCGCCGCAGGTGTGGGCGTGGCGCCGCGGGCGCGTCCGGGCGATGGCGCGCGACGTGCGCCGCGTGCTCGCGGTCTTTCCGTTCGAGGTCGCGCTCTACCAGGAGGCGGGAGTCCCCGTCGAGTTCGTCGGCCACCCACTGCTGGACGTGCTGCCTGCCCTCGAGCGGTCGGTCGCGCGCGAGGGGCTGGCCACGGACCGCGAGCTCCTGATCGGGTTGCTCCCCGGCAGCCGGCCGGCGGAGGTGCGGCGCCACCTCCCCGTCCTCCTCGGGGCGGCGGCCCGAATCCTCCGCCGGGTCCCGCGCGCCCGGTTCGCGCTCCCCCTCGCCCCGACGATCGCTCCGGACGGAGTCGCAGCGGGGGTCCGCCACGCCGCGCTCGGCGTCCGCGTGCTCCCGGGCGAGGCCTACCGCGTCATGGCCGGGTCGGACCTGCTGCTGACCGCGTCGGGAACGGCCACGCTCGAGGCGGCGTGCTACGGGACGCCCATGGTCGTCCTCTACCGCCTCTCGACGGTGTCGTACGCGCTCGCCCGCCTGGTGGTTCACGGCGTCTCGCACATCAGCCTGCCGAACATCATCGCGGGGCGGGGGCTCGTGCCCGAGCTGGTCCAGGGACGCGCGACGCCGAAGGAGGTTGCGGGCGCCGCGCTCGCCCTCCTGCGCGACGAGGTGGCACGCGCGGCTCAGCGCGCGGGGCTGGCCGAGGTGCGCGCGCGGCTCGGCCGGGCCGGCGC
>CAYQDR010000201.1:0-3886 GCA_964416315.1 uncultured bacterium | reverse complement strand
GCGCCATCACGGTCAGCGCGTCGATCTGCTCGGTGATGCGCATGACGCCGATCTCCGCCGCCAGCGCCGAGCCCGCCCGGCCCGTCACCATGAGCGCGGACACGACCGGCCCGAGCTCCCGCACCAGCGAGACGGCGACGGCCGCGCCGACGAACGCCTCGGACCCGACACGCCGGAGCAGGATCACGCCCTGGAGCCCCAGCACCATCCCCGTGAACGCGCCCGTCAGCAGGATGACCGAGAGCGACCGGAAGCCGATGAAGGAGATCCGGTGGAGGGTCTGCTCCAGCTTGAAGGGGGGAATGACCAACCAGAAGAGCGCCTGGGCGAAGAAGACGCCGAACCGGCCCAACGCGGTGACGCAGCCCAACGTCGCGCGCCCGAGTCGCTCCACCGGATCGACGAAGAGCGCCCCGATCATGCGCTGCCGGACGTGCCGGGGGTCCCCCTCCGAAGCTCTACGGGTGGCGCCGGCGCCATACCCCGAGAGCCCACAGCGGGAAGTAGCGGGCGTAGAGGTGGTACTTGAGGTAGAAGACCCGCGGGAAGCCCGTCCCGTTCCAGAAGGGATCCTCCCACCCGCCGTCGGGGCGCTGGGTCCCCACGAGGTACGCGAGCCCGCGCTCCGCGACGGGGCCGTCGCTGCGCCCGGCCGCGAACAGGCCGAGGAGCGCCCACGCGGTGTGGCTCGGCGTGGAGGACCCGGTTCCGGCCAGCCGCGCGTCCGCGTACGAGTCGCAGGTCTCCCCCCAGCCCCCGTCCGGGTTCTGGCGCTGCTCGAGCCAGGCCACGGCGCGCCGCATCATCTCGTCGTCGGGTCCGACGCCGACCGCCTCGAGGCCGCGGAGCGCCGACCACGTCCCGTAGATGTAGTTGACCCCCCAGCGGCCGTACCAGGCCCCCTCGGGCGTCTGGGTCCGCCGGAGGTACCCGATCCCGGCGCGGATTGCCGCGTGGTCGCGGGACTCGCCGAGGCGCCCCAAGCACTCGAGACAGCGGGCCGCCAGATCCTCGGTGGACGGGTCGAGCAGCGCGCCGTGATCCGCGAACGGGATGTTGTTCAGGAGGAGGCGCGTCTGATCGGCGTCGAAGGAGGCCCACCCGCCGTCCTTTCCCTGCATCCCGACGAGCCACTGGAGGCCGCGCTCCATCGCCCGCCGGACCCGCGCGTCGTCCGGGTAGTCGACCTGGGCCAGCCCCATCACGACCATCGCGGTGTCGTCCAGGTCCGGGTAGAACTCGTTGGCGAACTGGAAGGGCCAGCCCCCCGGCTCGACGTCGGGGCGCGCGACCTTCCAGTCGCCGGGCTCGAGGATCTGCCGGTCGAGCAGCCAGTCGGTCGCGCGCACCATCGCCGGGTGCCCGCCGGGCAGCCCGGAGGCCCGGAGCGCGTTGACCGCGAGGGCCGTGTCCCACACGGGAGACACGCACGGCTGGACGTGGAACCGATCCGGCTCTTCGAGGCCGAGGGCCTCCAGCTCCTTGAGCTGGCCCGCCACGAGGGGGTGGTCGTCGGCGTAGCCGAGGAGCCGCATGGCCAGCACCGCGTTCGCCATCGCGGGGTAGATGCCGCCGAGCCCACCGGGGACCGTCAGGCGCGGCACGAGCCAGTCGTGCGCGGCGCGCACCGCCCGGGCGCGCCAGGGGCGCGGCGCGTAGCCTTCCCAGGCCTTCACGAAGCCGTCCGCCCCGATGAAGAGGTTCTTCCAGGAGAGCCAGCGCTTGCGGGCGTACGCGGGATCCTCGAGGTGGAGGTGGTGTGCCCAGAGCTCCTCCACCCCGCGCTCCGCCGGGATCGGGTGGATCGGGCGGCGATCCATGACGATGAGGAGGGGGACGATCACCGTCCGGGACCAGTACGAGATCGCGTAGGTGTTGAAGTACGACCACCGGGGGAGGAGGACGATCTCGACCGGCATGGCGGGCACCCCGCCCCACGGGTACTGGCCGAACAGGGCGAGGGTGATCTTGGTGAACACGTTCGCCTGGACGGCGCCGCCCTGGTCACGGATCCACTCCCGCGCCCGGCGCATCGCGGGGTCGGTCGGCGCGACCCCCGCCATCTTCATCGCGAAGTACGCCTTGATGCTCGCCGAGACGTCGCCGGCGCCGCCCTCATAGAGGTTCCAGGCGCCCTCGCGACCCTGCCGCGCCCGCAGGTAGCGGACCGCCTTGGCCTCGAGCGCGGGGTCCGCGGTCCCGAGCAGGTGCCGGAGCAGCAGATACTCGGCGGTGATGGTGGTGTCGGCCTCCAGCTCCCCCAGCCAGAACCCGGCCGGGGCCTGGAGGGCGAGCAGATGGTCCTGCGATCGGCGAATTGCGGCGTCGATCGTCGTCTGGAGCATGCGCGTTCGCGGGTAGCGAACGGCGCCTAGTGTAACATGCGCCCCGGAGGCCGACCAAGGGGTTCCCGGCGTGCGGCCGGCTTGCCAGCCCCCGGGGACGGCGGTAATCTTCGCTCCGAGCGATGCGCGAGCTCGTCGAGTTGCTCGTCGGGAGCCTGATCCTCCGCCCCTACGTCTTCGCCTTCCTCGCGCTCTACCTCCTCGCTGCGGTCGGCGAATGGGGCCCGCGGCGCGCCGCGGCGTTCACGGGCCTCGCGTGGGGGCTGGCCTTCGGGGCCGAGTGGACTTCGACGCGCATCGGCGTGCCATTCGGGCTCTACCACTACACCGGGTTGACGCGCGGTCGGGAGCTGTACCTGGGAAACGTCCCGTTCTTCGACTCGCTCTCCTTCACGTTCCTGGCGTACGCGAGCCTGGGCCTCGCGCGGTTCGTCCTCGAGCGCTGGCGGGGACCGGCCCCGGGCCGCGCCACGCTGGCCGTGGCGACCGGGATCCTCATGACGTGGCTCGACCTCGTCATCGACCCGCTCGCCGTGCGCGGAGAGCGCTGGTTCCTCGGCCGGATCTTCTACTACCCCGAGCCCGGCTTCTACTTCGGTGTCCCCCTGGCGAACTTCGTCGGCTGGGCGGTGCTGGGCGGCCTCGTCGCGGGCCTCTGGCTCGTGCTCGGCGGACGGGTGGGGGGTGGGCCGCCCGCGTGGGCCGCGCGCCTTCCGGGGCGCCCCTACCACGCGGTGACCCTCTACTACGTCGTGCTCGCCTTCAACCTCGCCGTGACCGCAGCGGTGGCGGAGCCGGCCCTCTTCTGGGCCGGGTGCGCGGCCCATGCCCCGCTCGCCGCGATCGTGGTATCCTGTGTGGCGTCTCTGCGTCGGACCGTGCACGCCGGGGGTGCGGCGTGAGATTCGGGACACCTCGAGGAAGGGATCGTCGCGCATGAGCGTACCACTCTCCCAGATGTGGGCGGTGGCGACGTACGTCGTCAGCCAGAAGCTCCGCGGTCGGACGCGCTATCCGCTCGTGCTGATGCTCGAGCCCCTGTTCCGGTGCAACCTCGCGTGTGCCGGCTGCGGGAAGATCCAGTACCCGGCCCAGATCCTGCGGAAACACCTGACGGTCGAGGAGTGCCTGCGCGCGGTCGAGGAGTGCGGCGCCCCCATCGTGTCGATCCCCGGCGGCGAGCCCCTCCTGTACCCGGAGATCGGGCGACTCGTGGACGAGCTGGTGGCGCGGAAGAAGTACGTCTACCTCTGCACCAACGCGATCCTGCTCAAGGAGAAGCTCGACGCGGGCGTCTTCAGGCCGTCCAAGCATCTGTCGTTCAGCGTCCACATGGACGGTCTCCGCGAAGAGCACGACGCCGCGGTCTGCCGGGATGGCGTGTACGACCGGGCGGTGGAGGGGATCCGGGAGGCGCTCCGGCGCGGCTTCCGGGTCACGACGAACACCACGCTGTTCGACGGCGCCTCCCCCGCGCGCGTGCGCGACTTCTTCGACGCGATGATGGACCTCGGCGTCGAGGGGATGATGCTGTCGCCCGG
>CAYQDR010000200.1:0-3978 GCA_964416315.1 uncultured bacterium | reverse complement strand
AGCGCCTGCGCGAGGCCGAGACCCTCGCCGAGCGGTTGAACGACGACCGCCGGCGAGGCCGGGTCTGCGCGTTCATGACGAACGTCCACTCGCTGCTCGGCGAGCTGGACGAGGCGCTGGCATTGGGCACCCGCGCGCTGGAGATCGCCAGGCAGCTCGGGGATTTGAGACTCCGCATCCTCGCAACGTCCTATCTCGAGGAGGTGCATTACTACCGGGGCGAGTACGAGCGGGCGGTCGAGCTGGCCACCGATAACCTCGCGGCCCTGCCCGCCGACTGGGTCTACGAGTACCTTGGACTCTCCGCACCGCCATCGGTCTACGATCGCCGCTGGCTGGTCATGAGCCTCGCCCAGCTCGGCAGATTCGCCGAGGCGGTTGAGCACGAAGCCGAAGTGATGCGCCTCGCCGAGCCGACGGATCACGCGTTCACCGTCGGCATCGCCCACCTCGCCGCGGCTACGCTCCACCTCCTCAAGGGCGACTGGGCGAAGGCGCGCTCCCTGATCGAGCACTGGATCGCGGTGCTCCGGGCCGGGAACGTCGTGCTCTGGCTCCCCCACGTGGTCGCCTCCTCCGCCTGGGTTCTCGCGCGGGTCGGCGAGGCGAGCGAGGCGCTGAACCGGCTCCGGGAAGCCGAGCAACTCCTCGAGCGTCAGGCGGCGAGAGGAGTCCTCCTCCATCGGGGCTGGGACTACCACACGCTGGGTCGCGCCTGTCTGCTGCTCGGCCGGCTCGACGAGGCACGGAGCCTGGGCGACCGTGCGGTCGAATCCTCGCCCAATCACCCCGGGTTCGCGGCCCATGCTCTACATCTGCTCGGCGACATCGCGACCCATCCCGACCGGTTCGATGCCGAGAGCGGCGAGGCCCACTACCGCCAAGCGCTGGCGCTCGCTAAGCCCCGCGGCATGCGCCCGCTCGTCGCCCACTGCCACCTCGGCCTCGGCAAGCTCCACCGGCGCGCGGGTAAGCGCCAGGAAGCGGAGGAGCACCTCACCACCGCCATCACGATGTACCGCGAGATGGACGTGCGGTTCTGGCTGGAGCAGGCCGAGGGGATCAGGGACGCACTTCCGTGAGGAACTGCCGCGGCGTCATGACCCGGAGCGACAGCCGGGCTGGCCGGTGCATCCAGCGCCCGAAGTCCGCCAGGTCGCCCGTGACGAAGTGGGTCGCGCGGGCGACGATCGCCGCCGCGAGGAGTGGCCGGTCCTTCGAGGACAGGTCCGGAGGCGTCAGCCGCTCGACGTCGGCCGGGGGCGGCTCGCCGACGATCCGAACGGCGGTCAGCCCCCGCCGCAGGGTGGGCAGCGCCGCCGGTCGCTTCGCCTCGAGATTCCGCTCGGCCTCGACGATCGCAAGGGGCGAGGTCAGGAGCGTCACGCGGCGGGCCGCTCCCAGCTCGATCAGGAGCGCCGAGAGTCCGTCCGGGCTGTACGCGGCGGTGAAGAGAACGTTGGCGTCGAGGAAGACACGGAGGTCAGCCACGATCGCGACGGCGCCGCACGCGTGCCTTCAGGCCCCAGCGCCGGCGGAGCCCCGCCCGCTCATGCGGAGCCACGCGATCCGCCCCGACCAGGCGCTCGATCTCCTCGTCGCTATAGAGCGAGACGGGGGTCACCGCAGCGGGATGGAGGACGATCTGCCCGGCGTCCTCCCGCAGCAGCAGGACCGAGCCTGGGACGAGTCGCAGGCGAGCGCGCAGGGGTTTGGGCAAGGTGATCTGGCCCCTGGGAGAGACGACCAGGCTCGTAGTCGGTCCAGGCGTGCGAGCAGCCATGGGTTAACCTCCAGCGTCATATTAGCAGAATTTCCGCAATTCCGCCGGCCGCGAGCCGCGGCGCATGCGGGGTCTTCGGCTTGAATCCTGCCCGTCACTGTCGCCGTTCGACGCGGTTTCGACAGCGCTCAGCGCGAGTGTTGACGGGCCGTGGCTGACGTGACGGGCGGCGAGCTGGTCGTCCAGGCCCTCGCGCAGGAGGGCGTGCGGCATCTCTTCACGCTCTGCGGCGGCCACATCCTGCCGATCTACGACGCCTGCCTCAAGCACGGCATCGCGGTCGTGGACACGCGCCACGAGCAGGCCGCGGCCCACGCGGGCGACGCCTACGCGCGGCTCACGCGCGGGCTCGGCGTGGCCGCGGTGGTCCCGGGGCCCGGCGTGACGGATGCCGTCACCGGGGTCGCCAACGCCTTCGCGGCGCGAAGCCCGCTGCTCCTGATCGGCGGCGCCTCACCGGTCGCGCTCCGGGGGATGGGGGCGCTCCAGGAGATGGAGCAGGTCGCGCTCTTCCGGCCGATCACCAAGGGCGCCTGGGCCGTGCCGGAGACCCGGCGCATCCCGGAGTCCCTCGCGACGGCGATCCGGACGGCGCGAAGCGGGCGTCCCGGCCCCGTCTTCGTCGAGATCGCGGTGGACCTCCTCATGGCCACCGTGGACGCGGCGACGGCGCCGATCCCCGCCGCGGAGGCGCCAGGCCGCGCCGCCCCGGCACCGGCCGACGTCGAGCGCGCGGCGGCGCTCCTCGCCGCCGCCGAGCGCCCGGTCGTGATGGCGGGGAGCGGCGTCTACTGGGACGACGCGCCGGAGGCGCTGGCCGCGCTCGCCGACCGCGCCGGCCTCCCGGTCTTCATGAACGGGATGGGGCGCGGGTGCCTCCCGCACGACGACCCGCTGGCGTTCCAGCACGCTCGCGGGCTGGCGCTCCGCGAAGCAGACCTGGTCCTCGTCCTCGGCACGCCGCTCGACTTCCGCCTCGGATACGGGCAGCCCCCCGTGTGGGCCGAAGGGGCGCGACTCGTCATGGTGGACGCCGAGTCGGCCGACTTCGGCCGCAACCGGCCGGTGGACGTGGGGATCGCGGCCGACATCCGCCTGACCCTCGAGGCGCTCGGGTCGGCCGTCCCGCTCGGGCTGGCCCGGCGCACGGCGCCGTGGCGACAGCGCCTCCGCGAGAAGGAGGACGCGGAGCGGGCGAAGCTGGCCGCCCTGGCCGCGTCCGACCAGACCCCCATCACCCACCACCGCCTTGCCGCGGAACTGGCCGCGGTGATGGACGAGCGCACGTGCCTCGTCGGCGACGGCGGCGACGTCGTGACGTGTGCCGCGAAGATCGTGCCGCTCCTGCGACCCGCCCAGTGGCTCGACCCGGGGCCGCTCGGCGTCCTCGGGGTGGGGCCGCCCTTCGCGCTCGCGGCGAAGCTCCTCCACCCGGAGTGGCGCGTCCTGCTCCTCTCCGGGGACGGCGCCTTCGGGCTCAACGGCATGGAGCTGGAGACCGCGGTCCGGTTCGACCTGCCGTTCGTCTGCGTCGTCGGGAACGACGGCGGGTGGGGGACGATCCGGGCCGTTCAGGAGGCCTTCTACGGGCGAGAGCGCCTGGTCGGGACCTCGCTCCCGCTGACGCGCTACGACCGGGTCGCCGAGGCGCTCGGGGGCGTCGGCGAGACGATCGAGGATCCCGCGAAGCTCCGGCCCGCACTCGAGCGCGCGCTCGGGTCCGGCCGGGTCGTGTGCCTAAACGTGGTCCTGGACCCGACCGCGTACCGCCGCGAGGGGGGCGGTGGCCTGGCGATCTAATGCTCGGAGGGGGGCTCCGCCCCCCTTTATTGTGGGGGGCCGAACCTCCCCCCGAGATTGCGCGGGCAAAGCCCGCGCCCGGAGCGCTTGGCTGAACGCGAGTGGACCAGCATTAGCTGTCCGGTGTCTCTCAGAGACAGGCCGGCGGGCTGGCGATCTGAGCCACCCGTGGGAGGGCTGCATGCAGACACGCGTCGAGACCGACACGATGGGGCCGATCGAGGTCCCGGCGGACCGTTACTGGGGGGCGCAGACCCAGCGCTCGCTCCACCACTTCCGGATCGGCGGGGAGCGGTTCCCGCGGGAGCTCATCCGCGCGCTCGGGGTCCTCAAGAAGGCCTGCGCGCTGGTCAACCGGCAGCTCGGCGGCCTGCCCGAGGAGAAGGCCGCCGCGA
>CAYQDR010000199.1:0-4117 GCA_964416315.1 uncultured bacterium | reverse complement strand
GGCGACACCGTCAAGCGCGTGGGGGCCAAGACGGCCCTGTTCGGCGTGAACGACACGGGCGCCATGATCGCGGGGCGCGCCCGCGAGAACGTCCCGGTCCGGGCGGTCTACATGGTCTACGGCCAGGCCGCCCTCGGCCTCCTCTACCTCGAGGAGTCGGGGATCAAGGCGCCGAAGGACCTCGAGGGCCGGAAGCTGGCGCGCTCGGCGGGGGGCGCGTCCGTCGTCATGTTCCCGGGGTTCATCGCCGCGAACGGGATCGACCGGGGCAAGGTCGAGGAGGTCGTGGTCGACGGCGCCGCCTTCCTGCCGATGCTGCTCTCGCGCAAGGTGGACGCGGTGCTCGAGCAGAGCCTCCATCTCGGCCGCTTCCAGGCCCAGGCCAAGAAGCAGGGGCTCACCGTCAAGCCCATGCGGTTCGCCGACTACGGGCTCGTCGCCTACGGCAACGCCATCTCGGTCCACGACGACACGGCCCGGACCAAGGGCGACCTGATCCGCCGCTTCCTCCGCGCGACCGACCGGGGCTTCAAGTGGGCGTTCGAGCACAAGGCCGAGGCCGTCGCGATCATCCGGAAGAACAACCCGGAGGTCCAGCTCGAGTGGGGGGTAGAGGAGCTCGAGGGCGTCGAGGCGCTGGCCTGGAGCCCGGAGGCCCGGCAGCACGGCCTCGGCTGGATCGACGCCGCCAAGATGACCGCCACGGTCGAGACCGTGACGGCCGCCCTCAAGCTGCCCCGGAAGGTCGGCCTCGAGGAGGTCTTCACCGCCGACTTCCATCCGGCCCGGAAGTAGCGGCGCCGCGTGCGGCCCGACGGCGCGGTGCGGCCCTCCAGGTCGCGCCAAGGTCTCCCGGCGCGCCGGGAGCGCGCGACCCCGTGCCGGACCTGATCGCGATCGAGGGCGTCACCAAGGTCTACCCGACCCTGGCCGGCGAGACGACGCTCGCGCTCGACGACGTGAGCCTGACCGTCGCCGAGAACGAGTTCCTGACGATCGTGGGCCCCAGCGGGTGCGGGAAGAGCACCCTCCTCAAGCTGGTCGCGGGGGTCCTCAGCGCCACCCGGGGACGGATCGTGTTCCGGGGGCGCCCCCTGGCCGGGCCGACCCGCGAGGTCGGCATGGTCTTCCAGAGCCCGGTGCTGATGCCGTGGCGCACCGTCCTGGACAACGTCCTGTTCCCCATCGAGATGCTGCGCCTGCCGGTCGCCCGCTATCGGGACGAGGCGCGGCGTCTCATCGAGCTGACGGGGCTCGGCGGCTTCGAGCGGGCGTACCCGCGGGAGCTCTCGGGCGGGATGCAGCAGCGCGTCTCGATCTGCCGCGCGCTCGTGTACGACCCGCCGCTCCTCCTCATGGACGAGCCGTTCGGCGCGCTGGACGCCATGACCCGCGAGGAGATGGGGATGGAGCTCCTCGCCGTCTGGCACGAGCGCCGGAAGACCGTCGTCTTCGTGACCCACAGCATCCCGGAGGCGGTGCTGCTCGCCGACCGCGTGGTGGTCATGACGCCGCGCCCGGGCCGGGTCGTCGCCGTCACCCGGGTCGAGCTCCCGCGGCCGCGGACCCTCGACATGGAGTTCTCGCGAGAGTTCAGCGAGCACGCCTCGGCGATCCGCGCGCGGATCGCCGACGGGCGGGGGCGCGGGCGGTGACGCGGCGGCCGCCGCCCTGGGGGCGGTGGGCCACGAACTACGCGGGCCCGGCCGCCACGCTGGCGGCGGTCGGCGTGGCCTGGGAGGTGGGGGTCCGCCTCGCGGGCGTGCCCGCCTGGCTCCTGCCCACGCCGAGCGCCATTGCGGCGGCCTTGTGGGAGTGGCGGGTGCAGGCGCCGCGGCACGTCTGGGCGACGCTCTACGAGGTCCTCGGCGGGTTCCTCCTCGCCATCGCCGTCGGCATCCCCCTGGCCGTCGCCATCGTGTACTCCCCGTTCGTCCGGCGCGTGGCCTACCCCGTGCTGCTCGTGTTCCAGTCGGTCCCGAAGGTGGCCCTCGCGCCGCTCCTCCTGCTCTATCTCGGCTACGGCGTCCAGACGAACGTGAGCGTCGCCGCGATCGTCGCGTTCTTCCCGATCGTGGTCAACACCGTGACGGGGCTCGAGTCGGTGGAGCCGGAGCTCCTGCAGCTCTCGCGGTCACTGGACGCGGGCGCCCTGCGGATCTTTGGAAGGTGCGGCTGCCGTGGGCCCTCCCCCACATCTTCAGCGCCCTGAAGGTGGCGGTCAGCCTGGCGGTGATCGGCGCGGTCGTCGGCGAGTTCGTCGGCTCGGACCGCGGCCTCGGGTACGTCATCGTGACGGCGTCGGCCAGCATGAACACCTCGCTGGTCTTCGGGATCATGATCCTGCTCGCGCTGATGGGCATCGCGGTCTTCTACGCCGTCTGGTTCGTCGAGGCGCTCGCCTGCCCCTGGTATCGGCCCGCCGAACTGGAGGAGCCGTCGCCCTGACGCGGCCGGGGCCCTCCGCCGCCGCGGCGCGGGACGGCGGGTCAGCGCCCGAGCGCCGCGACGAGACCCCGGTGGAGGCCGGGGTCGGCGGCGACGATCAGGCCGGAGGCGAAGCGGGGCACCGGCTGGTTGTAGCGCAAGGGGGTGCCGGCCAGGTCCGTGGCGGCCCCGCCCGCTTCGCGGACGATCAGATCGATGGGCGCGATGTCCCACTCCCAGGCGTCGAGGGGCGGTCCCGCTGAGAGCCCGATCATGGCGTCGATGGCCGGGCGCGGCGGCAGGAAGCAGCGCGGGCACAGGCTGAACGCCGCCTGGAGCAGCCGGCCGCCCACACGGCTCGCGACGGCCTCCAGCGTCGTCAGGTTCCCGGGGGCGCCGAGCCACGCCTTCGTGGCCAGGCGGCACGGCGAGCCGGGGGCAAGCGTGAGGGGCCGCCTGGAACCATCCCCCTCCTGGATCCAGGCTCCCCGGCCGGCCACCGCGCCGAGGAGGAGGCCGGTCGCGGGCTGGAGCGTCACCGCGACGACCGGCGCGCCGTCGACGGCGAGGGCCACGAACGTGTCGAAGTCCTCGCTCCCGCCGATGAACTGGCGGGTGCCGTCGAGCGGATCGGCGATCCAGCACCGGCGGCTCGACAGGCGGGCCCCGTCGTCCACCCCCTCCTCGGTCAGGATGGCGTCCTCGGGGAAGGCCTCGCCGACCGTCGCGCGGATGGCCGCGTCGGCGGCGAGGTCCGCCGACGTGACCGGGGAGCCGTCGGCCTTGGTCGAGACCGTCGGGCGGACCCGGTGCTCGAGGATCGCCGCCGCGGCGCGGCGCGCCGCCCGGACCGCCACGGCCAGCTCCGCCTCGCCGTCGTCCGGCAGGCTCATCTCGCGTCCGGTCGAGCGCGGCGCGGCACCCCGGAGCGAAACGGTGCTATCCTAGCCACACCATGAGCCCATCAGCCGGACACCACAGCTTGCCGGAAGTGATCTTCCTCGTCGAGGAAGCCCCCGAGGGTGGCTTCACCGCGCGGGCCCTCGGTGAATCGATCTTCACCGAGGCGAGCGACCCAAGCGAGCTGCATGCGAAGGTCCGCGACGCGGTTCGCTGCCACTTCGACGAGGGCAAGGTCCCGAAGGTCATCCGGCTCCACTTCGTCCGCGAGGAAGTCATCAACGCTTGAGGCTTCCGCGGGACGTCTCCGGTGACGACCTCGCGAAGGCCCTCGCTCATCTCGGCTACCGGCTGACCCGCCACACAGGCAGCCACCTCCGATTGACCACCGTCGAACGCGCGAACATCCCGTCACGATCCCCCGCCACGGGGCGCTGCGGGTCGGGACGCTGGCCGGCCTCCTGGGCGACGCAGCCCAGCACTTCGGTCTCACGCGAGAGGAGCTCATCGAGCGGTTGTTCGGCCGATAGACGATGGGCCCCGCATCCTCGCCCATCCGGCCGCGCCCCCCGCGCAACCAGCCGTCCCCGCCGCGGCCGGCGTCCAGCCTGAGCGCCCGTGACTTCTTACTGCCCCAGCACCGGGCGGAACTTCCAGAAGCATCTGACCCCCACGCGCGTGCCTGGAATTCCAGCACGTTACAAGACAGCGGCCCGCGGAACACCCCCAGGCAAACTACTGAGCTACGCATAAGTAATAGAAGGCTCACACCCACGGGAGATCCGACGCG
>CAYQDR010000198.1:0-4338 GCA_964416315.1 uncultured bacterium | reverse complement strand
CCGCAAGGGCGATTCGTCAGCCCTTGCGGCGGGATCCCAATGATCACCTGACAAGCAGCCTGCCCCGTCAACCGAAACGGGACTATACGCGAGCCCGACGGGCAAGTCAAGCCGTTTCTTCCAGGATGCGCCGCAGCGCTGGAAGCCCCGCCAGGGTGAAGTCGGGGACCGGCAGGCCCGGCGGGAACGGCGTCCCTTCCGGGTTCAGCCACGCGGCCGCCATCCCGACCCCCTTGGCGCCGGCCACGTCGATCTCCGGGCGGTCGCCGACGAACAGGCACTCGGGCGCGCTGACCCCGAGCCGCTCGAACGCGGCCCGGAAGATGGCGGCCGCGGGCTTCCGCCAGCCGACCGCGTCCGAGACGACCACGGCGGCGAACCGGTCGAGGATCCCGGCCTCCTCGAGGACCCGCCGCACCGTCGGCGTGTAGTCGAAGTTCGAGACGATCCCGAGGCGGTAGCGCCCCCCGAGCCAGTCGAGCAGCGCCGCCTGCCCCGGCACGGGCTCGGCGACGCGTGCCAGACACGCCATGTGCCCCGCCAGCAGCCGCTCGCTGAGCGCCGCGGGGAGCCGGACGGGATCGAGGCCGAGCCGGGCGTAGCAGAAGCCGAGGCGCTCCCGCGCCGGGATCTCGCGGTGGTCCGCCGCGCGTCGTCGCTCCGCCTCCTCGTAGCTCCAGAGGAACGCCGCGTAGAAGGCCTCCAGGGTGACCCCGGGGATGAGAGCCGCGACGCCGGGGTAGATCTCGGCGGCCGAGGTCCGCACGTCCCGGCCGTCGATCCGGACGGGCGGCAGGCGCCGCCGGTCGAGCCGGATCAGCGTGTCGAAGAGGTCGAAGAGAACCGTCGTGTACCGGCGCATCAGGGGACGCCGCGCGACCCGCTGGCCTCGCCTCAGAGTCCGTGAAGAAATCGCGGGCGGGTCCGAAACCCGACTTTCCCCGCGCGGGCTTCTCGCAACGCTCCCGTCATCCGCCTCGCGGCCGTGGCGTTCCGCTCCGAGCCGCGGCTTTGCCGCGGCAACCTCTGGGGGAGGCCCGGGAGGGGGCCGTCGAGGCCCCCTCCCGATGAACTCAGCCGAGGGTCGCCCGGACCTCCCGCACGGCCGTCAGCATCGACGCGAGCTTGCCGCGCGCCTCGTCCACCGTGCGGGTCTTGAGCCCGCAGTCCGGGTCCACCCAGATCCGCTCCTTGGGCAGCACCCCGACGCCCCGCATGATGCGCGCCCGCACGTCCGCCGGCGACTCCACCACGTGGCTGTGGACGTCCAGGACGCCGAGGGAGAGGTCCTTCGTGAACGGGTCCTTCTCGAACATCGCCAGGAGGTCCAGCGCGCTGTGCGAGATGGCGAGGTCGAGGTTGTCCACCGGCAGGTCGAGGAGCCCGGGATAGATGGTCTCGAACGCCCCGAAGCAGGCGTGGGTGATGTAGTACGCCGGGAGGCCCTCCACGACGAGGTGCATCGCCTCCACCGCGAAGGGCAACTCCTCCGGCCGCACGGAGAGGGCCGGCTCGTCGATCTGGACGATCCGCGCGCCGGCCTCGAGGAGCGCCTCGAGCTCCTTCCGGACCTCCCGCGCCAGCGCGAGACAGGCGCGCTTGCGGTCGGGGTAGTGGTCGTCGAACGACCAGTCCATGATCGTGTACGGGCCCGTGAGCATCCCCTTCACCGGCCGGCGCGTGAGCGACTGCGTCCAGCGCCACCACTCCACGGTGATCGGCCCCGGCCACCGGACTTCGTCGACGATCACGGGCTTGTGGTAGTAGCGGTTCCCGTACGAGCGCACGAGGCCGCCCCGCGCGAAGCCGCCCATGGCCTCCGCGAAGTACGCGACCATGTCGCCACGGTACTGCTCGCCGTCCACCAGCACGTCCAGCCCGAGCTCCTCCTGGGTCCGCACCCAGAACGCGGTCGCCTGGCGCTCGAGCCGGTCGAGCTCGGCGCGCGTGATCGCGTTCCGTGTCGCTTTCACCCGGGCCTCGGTCAGGTACGCGGGCTTCGGGAAGCTCCCGACGGTCGAGGTCGGCAGCAGCGGGAGGTCCAGGCCGAGGCGCTCGAGCTTGCCACGACTCACTGGTGTACCCTCCGCAGAGCCAGCCTTGGCAACCGCGGCACCGGGCCCGGGTCGAGACCCGAGCAGATCAAGGACGCAGGGAGGAGGCGGCCCGAGGCGTACTCTCCGTACGTTGAGGGGCGCCGACGACCGAGGACGCCGAGATGCGACGGGGATCGGCCCGGGCCGCTCATCGGGCGCTCCTTCCGGCCCCCGCCCAGCCGCGGGCCAGCCGGACCATCGTCTCCAGCTTCGCCCGGGCCCGGTCGCGCGGCAAGAGTTCCAGCCCGCAGGACGGGTTCAGGTACGCGGTCTCCCCGAGCCGCGCGCTCACCTCGTCGAGCGCCGGATAGACGGCGGCCTCCGTCTCGAGCTTCGTGTTCCGTCCGTCGATCAACCCGAGGGCGAGCACCTTCTCCGTTCCGGCCTCGGCGATCCGGCGGGCGAGCTTCGGGCCGTAGGTGAAGTCCAGGCCCAGGACGTCCACGGGCAGCCGCTGTAGCTCGTCGTAGAGCGGCAGCGCGTCCCCGAAATACGTGTAGCACGCGAGCCGCGCCGTCCCCCGTGCGGTCCCGAGCACCGCGAAGCTCTCGCGGACGACCTCCGCGTCCTCGGGGTGGTGGAGAAGGAAGGGCTCGTCCACCTGGATGAGCTCCGCACCCGCGCGGGCCAGATCGGCCACCTCCTCGGCCAGGACCTCGGCGTACGCGCGCGCGAGCGCGGGGACTCCGCGGTACCCGCCCTCGAGGATCGAGCCCCGCGCCAGGCTGTACGGCCCGGTCAGCACCGGCTTCACGGGGCCCGGCGCCGCCGCGGCACGCGCCACCTCGAACTCGCGGCGGAGGATCGGTTCCCGCCGCCGCAGGCGCCCTGCCACGACCGGCTGGCGGAAGTAGAAGTTCGTGTCGAAGTACCGCAGCAGCCCGTCGATCGTCACGCCCTCGAGGGAGCGCGCGACGTGCGAGATCGGGTCGTACCACCGCACCTGGCCGTCGGTCGGAAGTTGGACCCCTGCCGCGACCTGCTCCGCGATGACCTCGCGCGTCACCTCGTCCTCGACGGCCTGCCACTCCGCCTCCGTGATCTCGCCCCGCTCCCGCTGCGCGTAGGCGCGCCGGTGGCGCTGAGCGCCCGGCGCGTCCCCGATGCGCGGGTACGAGCCCGCGCTCGCCAGGATCAGCCGCATCACTCCTCCTCCGCCGCCTCCGGGAGCGGCTTCCGCCCGGCGTACCCCTCATCCGGGTCGTGCCAGAAGCGGATCCGTCGCTCCCCGAGCCGCCAGCACAGGTTGACCTCGCGGTCATCGAGCCGGCTGGGGAAGTCCACCAGCCCCAGGCCGAGGTCCTTGGGCACCGCCCCCAGCGCCAGGATCTCCCCGATCTTCTCCTCCAGCTCCGTCGCCGCGCGGCCGAGCCGCGCCTTCCGCGAGCGCCAGAATTCCTGATCCAGCCGCATGCCGCCCGCCAGCATCAGCTCGCGCTGCGACTGCTCGAGCGCGCCGCGGAGCTGCCCCGCCTCGGCGTGGCAGTCCGTGATGCGGCTCACGAGCTCCTCGAGCCGCGGGACCAGGCGCTCCGCCTCGGCCACCGTGAAGTACTTCTTCGCCCGGTCGGCCATCGCCGCCCCGCTCACCCGGCCGCGGGAGACGCCACGAAGACCGCGTGCACTTCCTTGGGGCCGTGGACGCCGCGCGTCAGCGTCAGCTCGATGTCGGCGGTCCGACTCGGCCCGGTGACGACGACGACGTTCGCGCCGCGCGGCCCGCTCGCGTGCCACGCCTCGAGGACCAGCGCGGCCTCCTCGAGCCCGGGCACGAGCGCCTCCGGTCCGAACACGGCCACGTGGATCGGCGGGAGCAGCGACACCGCTCGCCCCTTCCCCGCCCCGGAGGCCAGCACGAGCGACCCCGTCTCCGCGATGGCGAGGTCCGCCCCCGTCAGGCCGAGATCCGCGGCCGCGAGGATTCCGCGGAGCGGCTCCCGCCCCGGACCGGCCGCCTCCTCGGGCGCGCCCTCGGCCACCTCGAGCCCGCCGTCCCCGAGACGCGCCGCGACCGCGGCGACCCACCCGAGCCCGCGGCGGCTCCACGTGACGACGCGTCGGATGCCACGCTCGGCGGCCAGCCGCCACACCACCTCACCCGCTTCGGTCTCCGTCGCCGCCCGGTGGACCACCGCGCCCACCTCCTCGGCCTCGGTCCGGAAGCGCGCGAAGAGCTCCTCCACGCGACCCCGCGCAGCTGCGCGGACGGCCGCGGCGACGCCGGCCGGGTCGGCGGGTCGCG
>CAYQDR010000197.1:0-4362 GCA_964416315.1 uncultured bacterium | reverse complement strand
CGCCCGATCTCAAGGCCGTACACCTCGTCGGTCTGAGGCGGAGCCTCGTTAGGCATTCACGATTTCGGTGGTGTCCTCGGGAAGGGGGGTACCTCTCTCGCGGTACTCGTCCGCGATCATCTCGAACACGCGGTTGAGCTCCGCCATGGCCTCTTCTCGGGTGGGCATCAGGGCGTAGCAGCCGGCGATGGAGGGGACCTCGGCGACCCAGGATCCGTCGTCCTGGCGGTAGAGGACGATCTTGTAGGCGTCCAAGCCCGTGCCCCGCGTCACGCCGGCAGTATATCACCTCGGTTCGCCCGGCAGCCCGCGCCCTTCTGCGCCGGGCGGACATCGCCGCGGGACGCCCGAGCGCGACCGGAGGCGGGTCAACCGCCGGGCCGATCGGGTTCGGTGCCACCGTCCACCCTATCGGCCTTGGCGGTACGCCTGGATGACCTCCTCGACCTCGCGTGCCTTGACTGCGAGCTTGCCAGACGTGAGCAACAGGTTCCGGTAGAGCTCGATGGCGTTCATCCGTGAATCTCCTTTCCGCGGGCGGCTGCTCACTTGGCCCAGGCCACCTCCGAGGTCTCCACCCCCGGGAGCATCCAGGTGGTGGGCCGACCCTCGTTGTCGTAGAGGGTGTAGTCCGGCACGGTGCGGTTCCGCTTGTCCATGTGGCCCTCCTTCCTTGGTTGTTCGGCGTGTCTCGGGATGCTATCTCCGTCGTCGGGGGCGCTGTGGCCCCGCGTCGCGATTCCTGGGGGCGACTCGATGTCCCCCGGCCGGGAACGAGGGTCGGCGGACGTCGAAGAGCGCGGGGAAGTCCCGCAACGCCTCGCGGTCGCCCGTCAGCTCGACGCGGCCCTCGTCGAGGGCCAAGTCGGGCGGGAGGGCGCCGCTCATCAACGCGAGGATCGTCCTGACCGAGGCGGCGACGGTCGCCTCGGCGGGCAGCGCGCGATCGGTGACGCGCGTGCCCGTGGCCCCGCCCGCCAGATGGAGCGTGGCCTCCTTCCGCCCTTCCCGGATCTTGAGGAGGAAGGCGCGGGCGGGCGAGGCGCTTCGCCGGGCGCACGCGGCGAGGGCGAGGCGCATCCACTCGGGCTCGACCCGCTCGCCTCGACGGGGCGGCAGGAGGAAGCGTCCGCCCCAGCGGATCAGCTCGAAGACCGCGGGCTGGAGCGCGTACCCGTCCTCGGTCAGCTCGTAGACGGTGGACGCGGCCGGCGGCGGCAGCAGGGACCGGCGCACGAGCCCGAGCCGCTCGGCGCGGGCGAGGCGCTGCGTCAGGACGCTGGGGCTGACCCCGTCCAGCCGCTCGCGGAGGTCGCTGAAGCGCCTGGGCCCGAGCAGCAGCTCGCGGACGACGAGGATCGTCCAGCGCTCGCCGACGATCTCGGCGGCCCGCGCGAGCGCGCAGAACTGCGGGTAGCGGGTGCCGTCCACGCGGGCCAGCGTATGCTATTAAAAAAGAAGTGTCAAGTGCGAATATTGAACCTTGGGCCCGCCTGGGGGGCCGAGCGGACCGTCCCGGCGCTCGAGGGGCTCGACCCCGATTCGGGGCGCGCGGTTATCGGGGGGATGCCGAGGGAGCCGGTGGCGCAGTGGCCGGGCCGCCGGCGCGGACGCGCGAGAGGAGAACGAGCCCGACCACGAACATGAGCCCCACGGCCAGGATCGCGAGGCGCTGGTTCCCGCCGGTCGCCCGCGAGACCTCGCCGAAGATGATGGGCCCCGTGATGGCGGCGGTCTTCCCGCAGAGGGAGTAGAAGCCGAAGAGCTCCGCCTCCTGGCCCGGCCGGATCAGGCTCGCCATGAACGCCCGCGCGGCTGCCTGGATCGCCCCGAGGCCAGTTCCCGCCAGGACCGCGACGACGAAGAACTGCGGCTTGGTCTCGACGAAGTACGCCGCCGTGACGACCGCGCACCACTGGACGAGGGTGCACATGATGACGAACTTCGGCCCCTTCGTGTCCGTCGGCCGGGCCCAGAGCCACGCCCCGGCGAGGGCGGAGAGCTGGACGACGAAGTAGAGCCCGATGACCTCCGGCGTCGTGAAGCCGAGCGTGTGGCCGGCGAAAATCGAGGAGAAGTAGACGACCGTGTTGATGCCGTCCTCGAAGAATAGATAGGCGAGGAGGAAGCCGCGGATATCCGGCATCCGGACGATCCGGCGGAGCGTCGCCTGGGTCTGGGTGAACCCGACGCGGATCGCGCCGACGATGCTCAGGGCACCCGGCCGGTCGGCCGGCAGGTAGACGAGCGCCGGCAGCGCGAAGACGCCGAAGAGGGCGGCGGTGACGAGGAACGCGCCCCCATAGTGCTCCGTGAGCGCGAAGGGGAGGGCCGCGCCGAGGGCGAGCGCCGAGCCGGCGTAGCCCGTGGCGAACCCGTAGGCCGAGAGCCGTCCGCGCCAATCGGCCGTCGCGAGGTCGGGGAGGTAGGCGTTGTAGTAGACGATGGCCGCCTCGACCCCGACGGTCCCGACGACGGCGAGGACGAAGCCCCAGACGACGTCCCCCTTGCCGACCGTCGCCATGAGGGCGGTGGCTCCGACGGAGAGATAGGTGAGGACGCCGAGGAAGCGCTTCCGCACCCCGGCGTGGTCCGCGATCGCGCCCATCGGCGGCGAGCCGAGGGCGACGATCGCCATGGAGAGCGCGACCGCGCGCCCCCACCAGGCGTCCCCCTCGCCCCGCTCGTTCCCGACGACCGCGAGGGCGTAGTACTTGGAGTAGACCGTAGCGGAGATGACGGCGACGAACGCCGAGTTGGCGAAGTCGTAGAGGAGCCACGCGACGATGGGCTTCCGGCCCGACGCACTCCCGGAGCGCTCCACGGCGGCCACTCTCCCGCGCCGCCTGCTCGAAGTCAATCCCCCGGCGCGCCCCTCAACCGGCGCTCCGGCAGGAGCTTGAGGAGCACGAGGCCGGCGGCGAGCCCCACGACGAGCGAGAGCACGACACGCCCCACGGCCCAGAACACCGCCATCCACGTCGCACCCGGTCCGACCAGGCTCAGGCCGAGCCCGAGGAGGAGCGCCAGGAGGCCGAGGGTGCCCGCGACGCCGAAGCCGGGGAGGACGAAGATCTCGACGCCGAGGAGGACGAGGCCCGCGACGATGAGGAGGACCTCCTCCCAACCCGCCAGCCGGGTGAGCCAGTGGCCCCAGAAGAAGAGGGCGAGGCTCGCGAGGCCGACCAGCCCCGGGACGCCGAGGCCAGGCGCCTGGACCTCGGTGAGGATCCCCAGGATGCCGATGGTGAGCAGGAGGGAGGCGACGATCGGGTGCGTGAGGAACCGCACCAGGGTCTCGGCCCACGTGATGAGCAGCCGGCGGACCTCGGCGTCCGCGAGGTCGAGCCGGGCGAGCAGGGCCGGGAGGTCGTCGGCCTGGAAGTCGGCGACCCCGTGCTCGAGCGCCTCCGCCGTCGTCAGCGTCAGCAGTTTCCCTTTCGGCTTGACGCCCGGAACCTCCACGTCCGCGTCCACCATGGCTTCCGCCAGGAGCGGCGGACGCTTGCGCGCCTCGGCGGTCGCGCGGAACTCCTTCCGGAGGTAGGAGACGGTCTTCTCGGAGGCCGGCTGGGTGCCGGCGGGGCCCGCCTGGACGGGGGCGGCCGCGCCGATCGTGGCGCCGTCCGCCATGGCGATCCGCTCCGTGGCGAGGCTGATCAGGGCGCCGGCCGAGATGGCCCGCCTGTTCACGAAAGCGACCGTCGGCACCCGCGCCGTGAGGAGGGCGTCACGGATCAGGACGGCCGCGTCCACGCGGCCGCCGAAGGTGTTGACCTCGAGGACGACGGCGGCCGCCTTCGCCGCGACGGCCTCGTCGAGGGCGCGCTGGAGGAACGGGGCGAGGCCGAGGTCGATGACGCCGTCGACCGGGACCACGAAGACGACCGACCTCGAGGGCTGCGCGCGCAGGGACGCGGCCGCCGCGGCGACGGCGAGAACCCCCGCCGCGATCGCCATGGCCCGCCGCATCTCGCCCCGCGCCCGGTGCCCGCCCATCCGCCCTCGACGGCATACTACCGCGTCGCCCCCGTCTCGCGCCACGCGGCGGCCCGTTCGACCGCTTCTTCTTCCGGGAGCTTTGAAGAGGCAGAGGATAGGCGAGGCCGTATCAGCGCTCCGTTCGTCGGGAGACCCTAGAGAAGCGGGCGATCCAGGGAGGCTCGCAAAGGTCCTCGGTTCCGTGATCTGGGCAGGTTGACGGGCCAGCGCGTCCACGCGTAGAGTGGCGCCATCGGAGGTGGCCGATGCAGCGTTCGGCCGTCGCGCTCTTCCTTACACTCGCCTTCACCCTCCTTACCGCGCCACTCGCCGCCGAGGCCCAGACCCAGCTGGCCCGTGTCGGTCTTCTGGGACCGGACG
>CAYQDR010000196.1:0-4365 GCA_964416315.1 uncultured bacterium | reverse complement strand
GGATCGGGAGGAGCCCGCGCACGGGCCGGCTCGTCCGCTCGCAGCAGGCGCAGAGGATCAAAATCACGGTGTCGGCCCCCTCCGCCACCGCCACGTCGATGGGCACGTTGTCGGTGATCCCGCCGTCCACCACCTGGACGCCCCGGACGAGCTGCGGCGGGAAGAGCCCGGGCATGGCGACGCTGGCCATGATCGCGTCGACGAGCGATCCCTCGCGCCAGTAGACCGGCTGGCCGGTCTGGAAGTCGGTCCCCGTGACGATGAGCGGGATCGCTAGCGACTGGAACCGCCTCACCGGCAGGTTCCGTTCGAGAAACCGCCGGAGGGGGCGGGGATCGTACAGGCTGTCCGCCCAGAGGAGCTTCCAGAAGAGCTGCCGGTTGAGGGCGAACACGTTCCGGTGCGTGAGCCCCCTCCAGAGTCGGGCGAGGGCATCGGGACGCACGCCCGCGGCGATCGCCGCGCCGTTGATGGCCCCGACCGAGGTCCCGACGACGAGGTCGAGGCGGATCCCCAGCTCCACTAGGGCGCGGTAGAGGCCGACCTCCACCGCCCCGCGGCTCCCGCCCCCACAGAGCACCAGCGCGGTCATGAAGCCTCCCGCGTGCCTGCGGCGAGCCCCTCCGCCGCCGGCCGCCGCAGGTCCGGTTCCTCCGAGCTCGCGGAGCGCCTGAGACTCG
Organism: uncultured bacterium; assembly: GCA_964416315.1. GTDB lineage: Bacteria > Methylomirabilota > Methylomirabilia > Rokubacteriales > DASRDR01 > CAYQDR01. The sequence goes on along the minus strand of CAYQDR010000196.1, from coordinate 3,685 downwards.
CGGGCGGCGGGCCATACCGGCGGCGCCGGGCCAGCTTCCGGGCCACGTAGCCTCCGAGCAGCGCCGCGAGCCCCAGGCCCAGGAGCCGGTAGGCCTGCTCCAGCCCCCGGGCGGTCTCCTCCCATTCCCGGCCTGCCAGGGCGCCCAGGCCCACGACGAGCGTGGTCCAGAGGAGCGAGCCGACGGCATCGAAGAGAAGGAACGTCCGGTAGGGCAGGGCTGAGGCCCCCGCGACGGGCGGCACGAAGACCCGCACCCCCGCGATGAACTTGGCGACGAGGACGACCCAGCCGCGGAACCTTCCCAGGAGCCCCTCGGCGCGCTCGACGCAGCGGGCCGAGCCGAGCGTGCAGGTCGTCCACGCGCAGTACAGGCCCACCAGCCGGCGCTCCCCGGCCACCCCCACCCGCCGCCCGAGCCAGTAGGTGACGGTGTCACCCAGGACTGCGCCCAGCGCGGCGGCGAGGATGGCCGGGATCAGCGCGAGCCGGCCTGCCGAGACGAGAAGGCCCGCGCCGAACAAGACGACCTCGCCGGGCACCGGCAGCCCGACGGTGTCGAGGAGGACGGCGACGAAGACCGCCCCGTAGGCGTAGGACTCGACGATCGCCAGCATCGCGGGTGCCCCTGTCCCTCACTCTCGGTCTGCCGAACGCTCCACGGCGTACTCGTGCCCGCCCGTCCGGCACCTGAGCACGTAGAAGCACGAGCGCGACGGAGCGTCGCAGCGGAACACGACCTCCGCCCCCACGCCCCGGCAGACCGGGCAGACACGCGCGGACAGCCAGGCGTGCAGGTCCGGCTGGAAGAGCCGCGGGCTCTCGGTCTCCGTGCTCAGCTCAAAGACCATGCCGCAGCGCTGGCAGCGCACGGTGTAGCGGCACTCGCCGTAGCCCAGCTCGCAGCGCATGACCGTCTGGAGCGACCCCGCGCCCCCGCAGGCCGGGCAGGTCACCCGGCGGAGCCGTCGCTCGGTGCGGAGAAGCCTATCCATCGCCACGCTCCCTCGGGCGGCGCCACCGCGGCCGGGGCACCCGGGTGCGCCGGGCGCCGGCGAGGTCCCGCGGCGGCGTCGCGCGGGTACGGATCGGTGCTTCCTCACTCATTCTTCTGCTCTCACGCCCCCGGAGGTTGGGCCAGACAACAGGCTGAGGCGCCGGCTGCGCGCCCGGCGTCCCGGAGCATCGCGACGATGGTCCCGCCGTGGCGGACGTACCGTTCGAGGAGCAGACCCAGCGCCACGCCGTACGCGATGTGAGGGATCAGGCTGCCGATGAAGACGCCGTTCAGCAGGCCCCGGCCGAGCTTGAGCCCGAAGTAGCCGGTATCCATGGCGACCACCATCGGGGGCGTGACCATCATGCCGACCTCGATGATGAGCCCCCAGACCAGGCCGCCCCACCAGCGCGTCCGCCCCATGAGCAGGGCGTACGTGAGGCCGAGACAAGCGCTGACCCAGTAGTGGTACAGGCCGCCGACCAGGTCGCTCCACGGGGTCGGGCCGGTCGCCATCATGTCGAGGATGAGCACGCCGAACATCCGCGGCAGGTTCCCCGGGAGCAGGCCGAACAGGAAGCTCGGGAGGCGAAACAGGTCGAGCGCGGCGGTCGCGGCGGCGCCGACCCAGAGCCCGGTCCAGATTCGGTCCGTCAGGCGGTCGTAGCCGAGCCGAGAGGCGATGGCCCACACCAGGCCCAGCAGGACGATCGAGGGGATCAGCGCCCAGCGGACGAGGACCGGCATCCCCGGCATCCCCGGCGTCAGCGCAATCACCAGGACGTTGGGACCGACGGCCGCCGGCACGAGCGCGAGCGCCGTCAGGGCGAGCTCTCGCCGCGACGCAGGAGGCGCGGGGGCCACCGGCGGTGGCGCCCACCGCCGGCGCAGCGCCCACGCGATGATCCCGAGCCCGGCCGCAACGAAGGCGAGGTCGATCGGGGTCACGAGCATGGCGTCTTCTCCTACTTGGTGGCTTGAGCGACGATCTCGTCGAGCAGCTTGTCCATCATCTCGCCGGCCATCTTGAGGTTGTCGGGGCCGTAGGCGGCGAAGGCCGGTCCGGGACGGTAGTAGCTCACGACGGTCTTGCCGTCCCCGCGCTCCCAGATGTAGATCTTCGCGGGGAGCTCGAGCCCGACCTCCGGATTCGGCACGATCGTCATCTTGCCCATGTCGGGCTTTCCGAACTCGATCGTCTTGGCCCCTTTGATGCTCGCGCCGACCATGCTCATCATGCTCTGGTGATTGATTTCGGCGACGATCATCATGCCCTTGCCCTTCAGCGCGGTCTCCACCCGCTGCACGGTCCGGGCGAAGTCGGCGCTCGAGACCTTATCCACCCGGACCGGGGACTCGGCCCCGGCCAGGCTTGCCCCGCTCAGGAGAACGACGGCCAACGCGAGCACAGCACCCTTTTTCAGCACGCTTGCCTCCTCCTGTCTGGCTCCGCTTCGTGATCCCGCTACGGTCGTGGCCCGCTGCCTCACGGCGGCTGGCCGGTGAAATGCCACAGAGGCAGAGATGCATCGGGTGTGCCACGCGACCGTTGCCGGGGTTCGGGGATGGGGTGGCGGCGCGCGAACGACGCGCGAACTCGCGGGGAACAGAGGGGGGAATCGATGCCGGTCTGCCGACCGAGGTTCGGTCGGGCCTTACTCAGGGCGACGCAACAAACGTTTCAGCTGAAACGGTTCGCCGAGACGCGCTCCTCACAAGCGTCAGCCCCGAGGAACGATGCCGTACTCCTGGATCTTCCGCCACAAGGTAACCCGACTGAGCCCCAGCCGGCGGGCCGCGGCCGCGCGGTTCCACCCGGTCTCGTTCAAGGCCCGGATGATCCGCTCGCGCTCACCCCGATCCGCCGACGCGGCCGCCGCTCGGCCCGGCGCGTCCTCGGCGCCCCGGAGGCGAGTCGCGCCCGCCGCGTCCGGCTGCCGGGGCGCGCCCCGGACCTCTTGCGGCAAATGCGCGGGAGCGATCTCGGTCCCCGGGCAGCGCACGAACGCGTGCTCGATCGCGTTCTCGAGCTCGCGGACGTTCCCCGGCCAGGCGTAGTCGAGGAGGGCACTCATGGCGTCCGGCGTCACGCTCGTGATCGGCTTCCCCGTCTCCTTCCGAAACCGTTCGACGAAGTGCCCCACCAGGAGCGGGACGTCGTCCCGCCGCTCGCGCAGCGGTGGGAGGAAGATCGGCACCACGTTCAGCCGGTAGTAGAGATCCTCACGGAACTTCCCCCCGGCGATGAGCTGGCGGAGGTCCCGGTTCGTCGCGGCGACGATCCGGACGTCGACGCTCCGGGCGCGGGCCTCGCCCACTCGCTCGAACGCGTGCTCCTGGAGGACCCGGAGGAGCTTGACCTGGAGGGCCGGGCTCACCTCCCCGATCTCGTCGAGAAAGAGCGTCCCGCCATCGGCCAGCTCGAAGCGGCCGACTTTCGCCGAAGCGGCGCCCGTAAAGGCCCCCTTGACGTGGCCGAACAGCTCGCTCTCGAGGAGGGACTCGGCGAGCGCCGCGCAGCTCACCGCCACGAACGGCCGGTTCGCGCGCGGGCCCCGGCGGTGGATCGCCCTGGCCACCAGCTCCTTCCCCGTTCCGCTCTCCCCCTCGATCAGCACCGAGGCCGTCGAGTCCGCCACCTGCTCGATCAGGCGGTAGATCTGCCGCATCCGGTGGTTCTTGCCGATGA
>CAYQDR010000195.1:0-4384 GCA_964416315.1 uncultured bacterium | reverse complement strand
TACGACTCTTGCATTCGCAACACCTCGCCGGTTTAACCCGGCGCACGGAGGATCCATCATGGAGACCGCGTATCGGCGAGAGGAGATCGTCGCCTCTTCGAAGGCGTCGAAGCAACTGGGGCAGCTGCTGAACGAGGCCAGGCGGAAGGGACGCATCGTGCTCTCCCGCAACAACCGTCTGGAAGCCGTGATCTTGCCGATCGAGGAGTACGAGGGGATCGTCGAGGATCTCGAGCACCTCCTGGTCGCCTTCGAGATCCAGGAGCGAAAGGCGCGGGATCGCGGCGAGAGGGTGTCGTGGGAGTCGCTCAAGGCCAAGCATGGCCTATAGCGTCGAGTTCCTCCCCGAGGCGGCACGAGAGTTCGAGGCTCTGGACGGCTCCCTGAGGAAGCTCGCAGCGAGACAGATCGACAAGTTGGCGGAGAAGCCCGATCTCGGCGAGCCTCTCGGGAATAGGATGGGGATCGACCTGACCGGCTACCGGAAGACGTACTTCGGGAAAAAGGCCTACCGGATCGTGTACGAAATCCAGCGCAACAAGCTGGTTGTCGTCATCATCGGGATCGGGAAGCGCGAGCGAGCCGAGATCTATCGCGAGGTCGCCCGCCGCCTGCGGCGATCAGACTGAATCCCCGGCGTCAAGTGGAGGCGAGCCGGCTCTCCGACGAGGCATCGCCGTTTGGAGTGTGCTGCCAGTGTACGGCCGCCTGGGCGAGGATGGCCTTCGGCAGGACGATCCGCACCGCCATGACCGGGCGCGGCGACGTGCCGATCTTGAAGTCCCCGACGAGCGAGCAGAGCATGTAGGCGTCCTCCGCGGAAAGCCGCGTCGTCCGGGTGATGTGGCGGATCGCGGCGCGCGCGGCGTCGCGGCAGGCCTCTTCGAGGCTCGGCCCCGTCCCGACCACCTGGAGCGTCTCGCCCACCTCGATCACCGGCCGGTCGAGGAACGCCGGCCGCTCCACGGAGACTCGCAGCGTCACCGTCGCGCTGCACTCGAGTCCCGTCCCGCAGGTGATCCCGTCGCCGATGATGGCGTGGGGGTCCGCGAGGAAGAGGAGCCCGCCGGGGCGGAAGACCGGGAGGTGGCACGCCGTCCCCGGCCGGAGCTCGTTCTGGTCGAGGTCCCCGCCGTGCGGCCCCGCGTAGCCGAAGTGGTCCAACACCTCCGGCATCGTCGCGAGCGTCCCGAGGGAGGGGCGCACCGGGATCCGGAGGTCGCCGAAATGGACGGCGCCGCCGCGGACTGGCGAGACGCGCATCGTCGGACCCGGGAACTCCTTCGGCAGGAACCCGTAGTTCTTCATGATCACGGTGACGCCTTCCGCGGCCAGCTCCATCGCGAGGAGCTCGACGCGGAGTGAATCGCCCGGCTGCGCCCCCTCCACGAAGATCGGCCCCGTGATCTTGCCGAGCGGATGCCCGACCGCCTCGTCGGTGAAGGGGGTGGGGAGCCGCGCGGGGTCGCGGATCCCGGCGAAGCCCTCGGCAACCTCGACGACCATGACCTCGCCCGACGCCACCGTGAACGCGGGGCGCGTGTCGGGCTGGGCGTCCATCAGGTAGATCTCGCGGTCCGGCTTGAGCTGCTTCATCGCCGACTCCTCATTACTCCACGATCGGCAAGACGATGTGCGACGGGTGCCGGGCGTCGTGGTAGACGGTCTGCGTCGCGGGGCGCAGCTCCGCGTCGAGGCCGAATGGACGCCCGGTGTTCGGGTTCCGGTCGAACTGGGGAAAGTTGGACGACGCGATCTCGACGCGGATCCGGTGGCCCTTCCGGAAGCAATTCGACGAGGACCAGCAGTCGATCTCGTAGCGGTAGACCCGCCCCGGCTCGAGCGGCGTCGGGGACTCGAACGACTCCCGGAAGCGCGCCCGGATGATCCCCTGGGCGACGTTCATCGCGTACCCCGACGGGAAGACGTCCACGAGCTTCGCCGTGAAGTCCGTGTCGGGCGCGGTCGAGGCCGCCCAGAGGACGACCGCGATCGGCCCCGTCACCTCGACGTCGGCCTCCAGCACGTCGGACGTGTAGACCAGGACGTCGGGGCGCCATTCCGCGGGCCGCTGGTCCCGCGGCCCCATCGTGACCGGGGTCACGTCCTCCCCGCAGCAGGTGCTCCCCCCGAGCGTCGGCACGGGATCACGCGGGTCGTAGACGAAGGTATCCGGCGGCTCGGCCTCCGGCCGCCGCCGGTCGAGCCGGCCGTCGCCGAAGAGCGAGTTCGCGCGGCCCCCGCCGTGGAAGTAGTGCTCGACCAAGCGTGTCCCCGGGATCGGCCAGTCGTCCGCAGTCCGCCACCGGTTCGCGCCCATGACGAAGACGCGCACCGGCGGCTCCCGCATGATGCCGGTGTCGGTCCCGCGGAGCCAGTAGTCGAACCAGCGGACCTCCTCGGCGAGGAGGTCCCCGCACACGGCCGGTCCGAAGTCGAGGTCGCCCGTGCGGCTCGAGCGGCCCCCCTGCCCGAGGTCGTGGATCCATGGCCCGATCAGCACCTTCTGGCCGCGGCGCCCCTGCTCCGAGTACCCGCGGGCGCGGACGCCTCTGAAGTTGTTGAGGGTGCCCTGGAGGAAGACGTCGTACCAGCCGCCGAAGCCGTAGGCCGGCACGTCGATCTCGGCGTAGTCGCGCTCCACGTTCCCGAGCTTTTCCCAGTAGGAGTCGTACACCGGGTGCCGGATCCACTCCTTGTAGAACTCGCACACGCGCCCCGCGTTCTCGTCCCCGGTGATCAGCGGCAGGTGCGAGAAGAGGGTCGAGAGGTGCTGCTCGGGCGGCATCCAGAGGTACTGGATCTGGTTGGTCCGCGTGTGCATCTGGATCGCCCCCCACCGGAGGTTGAAGGCGAGCTGGAACGCCCCGCCCGTGTACACCCAGTTGTGGTAGAGGTTCGAGAACCCGACCCGCGGCGCCATCGCGGCGAGGTGGGGATTGCGGAGCGGCGCCGGCAGCCACTGGGTCAGCGCGACGTACGAGCCGCCGCGCGTCCCGACTTTGCCGGTGGACCAGGGCTGCGTCCCGCACCAGGTCTGCGCGTCGTAGCCGTCCTGCGCCTCGTGGAGGAACGGCGACCACTCCCCCTCCGAGTCGTAGCGCCCGCGGCAGTCCTGGATCACGACCGCGTAGCCGCGCGTCGCGAAGTACACCGCCTCCTCGACGCGCTCCTCGAGGTTGTTGTTGTACGGCGTGCGGACCAGGATCACCGGGAACGGACCCGGCGCGTCGGGGAGGTAGACGTCCGTGGAGAGCCGGACGCCGTCCCGCATGGGGACCGGGACGCCGAGCCGCGAGCGAATGCGGTACACGACGACCGGCCTAGCCCATTCGGAGGGGGCCTCGACGGCCCCCTCCGAAACCTCCCCCGGGACGCGGCGGCAAAGCCGCCGCTCGGAGTGGAACACTTCTCCGTTGGCGATTTGTCACCGCGTTGCGCCTCGTCTTGCTCAGACGGCCCCCTAGCGGCGGCCCGCCGCGCGGGCGCGGCGGCGCTTCGCCCCGCGGGGGGCGGCGCGCGCCGCCGGCGCTCCGGGAAGGGCACGGACCGTCCGGACGACGAACCCCAGCTCGGCCCACGTCCGGGCCGCGCTCAGGTCGAGGGGCTGGCGCCGGCAGTACCGCCGACGGTCCTCAGGAGGCACCGTGCCGGCCTTGCTCCTCCGACGGACGCGCCCCGATCGGCGGTCGACGAGGACGGCGAGGAGCCCCGGCTTCTCGAGGTGACGCCTCAGGACGGGGAGGAGGCGCGCCCGGGACCGCTTCACCACGAAGAGGATCGGCATCGCGCCTCGTTTCCGGCCGACGGTGGCCCCCCAGGACCCGCCGACTCTAGCACGGCGGGCAAGGCCGGACAAGGCGCGGACTCCTCGGCGCAACCGCCAGATTCGGTCCCGGGGGGAGGCAGGCCCGAGCCGTTCGCTGGACAGCGAACGGCCTGGCTTTGCCAGGAGGGCCGTCGGAGGGGGGCAGAGCCCCCCTCCGAGGATCTAGAAGTTCGCCGGGAAGAAGTGGATGGTCCAGCCGGGCGCGCGCGGATCGACCGTGAGCGTGCGGTCGAACGTCCCGACGAGCCGCCGGCCGAACTGGGTGTCCACGAAGGCCTGGGCGACGATCCGGTGCTGCCCGACGTCCAGGCTCACCGGTGCGCTCTGGCTCGGACGCAGGACCAGCGGCCCGGGGCTTCCCGGCGGCTGATCGACGAAGATGTGAATCTCCCACGGCGTGCCGTTGGTGATCACGCCGCGGGTCGGGTCCGGCGGCGGCGCCGGCGGCCCCGTCGGGCCCGCCGGGGGAGGCGCCGTCACGACGGCCCAGGCGGGCGGCGGCGCCGGCGGCCCCGGGGCCGCCGCGGGCGGGGGCGGCGCGGGCCGCCCGGCGGC
>CAYQDR010000194.1:0-4389 GCA_964416315.1 uncultured bacterium | reverse complement strand
GGACCACGGATAGCCCGCGGCCTCCCAGAGGGCGGTCAGCGCGTGCATCACGGCCCGCCCCAACACCGGCGAGATGGAGTTCGGCGTCACCAACGCCGTGGACATGGCGCTCGCCTACCGGGGGCCCGGCTTCCAGATCGGCGGGCGCAATCCCTTCCCGCACGCGCCGAACCTGCGGCTCGCCATGCGCGGCGCGCCGCTCGTCGTCGGCCTCCTCGTCCGCAAGGACTCGCCGATCCGGACCGTCCGCGATGTCAAGGGGAAGCGCATCACCGGCGAGTATCCGGCGCACCTCTCGGTCTGGTACAACATGTTCGGCCTCCTGGCGAGCGCGGGCCTCACCTGGCAGGACGTCAGGGTCGTGCCCGTCCCGGCGGTCAACGAGGGCCTGGAGGCGCTCGTCCAGGGGCGCGCGGACGTGGCCGCGTTCGCGCTCGGGGGCGCGAAGGTGAAGGAAGCCGACGCCGCCGTCGGCGTCCGCCACGTCTCCTCGACGTCCGGGCGCGGGCGGGCGCGGACCCCGCCATCCCCTGGTACGACTGGCTCCTCGCGCTCGCCGGCCTGACCGTCGGCGCCTACGTCGCCGTCCGCTACCCCACGATCGCCTACCAGCTCGGGGTCCTGACGTGGGACAAGGTCCCGCTGGGCGCCCTGGCGATCGGGCTCATCCTCGAGGCGACCCGGCGCCTCGCCGGCTGGGCGCTCGTGTGGGTCGCGGTCCCCTGCATCCTCTACGCGAAGTTCGCCCATCTCCTCCCGGGCGTCTTCCAGGCCAAGAGCGCGTCCTGGGGGCGCATCGCCGCGTACCTCTATCTCGACACCAACGCGCTCCTCGGCCTTCCCCTCGCGGTGACGGCGACGATCGTCGTGGCCTTCGTCCTCTTCGGCCGGACCCTGGCCGCCGTGGGCGGCGACCGGTTCCTCACCGACCTCGCGCTCCTGGCCATGGGCCGCTTCCGCGGCGGGCCGGCCAAGGTGGCCGTGGTCTCCTCGACGCTCTTCGGCACCGTGTCGGGCAGCGCGGTCGCGAACGTCGCGGTGGACGGCGCCATCACGATCCCGATGATGAAACGGGCCGGCTACCCGCCGCATCTCGCCGCCGCCATCGAGGCGGTCGCCTCGAACGGGGGGCAGCTCATGCCGCCCGTGATGGGGGCCGCCGCCTTCCTCATGGCGGAGTTCCTGGCGATCCCCTACGCGCAGGTCGCGCTCGCCGCCGCGGTCCCCGCGCTCCTCTACTACCTCGCGCTGTTCGTCCAGGTGGACCTGGAGGCGGCCCGGCTCGGGCTCGCCGGGCTCCCGCCGGGCCAGCTCCCGCGGTTCCGCGACGTGATGCGGCGAGGCTGGGTCTTCGTGGGCCCGCTGCTGGTCCTGCTCTACACGCTGATGGTCGCCGGCTGGGAGCCCGGGAAGGCCGGGATGGCGGCGGTCGTCGCCGCGCTCGCCGTCGCCGCGCTCCGGCCCGAGACGCGCCCTACGCTCCCCGCGATCCTCCGGAGCTTCGAGGAGACGGGCCGGACGCTGCTCGACATCGCGGTCATCACCGCGCTCGCCGGCCTGGTGATCGGCGCCCTCCAGCTCTCCGGCTTCACGGGGAAGCTCCCGCTCCTCCTCGTCGCCGTGGCCGGGGGCAACCCGCTGCTCCTCCTCGCCCTCACCGCGGTCGTCTGCGTGATCCTGGGCATGTCGCTCCCGACGACGGTCGTCTACGTCACGCTCGCGGTCCTGGTGGCCCCGGCCCTCGCGCAGCTCGGCATCCTGCCGCTCGCGGCGCACCTCTTCCTCTTCTACTTCGGGATGCTCTCCCTGATCACGCCGCCGGACTGCGTCGCGAGCTACACGGCCGCGGCCATCGCGCGCGCCGATTTCTGGAAGACCGGCTGGACCGGGATGCGGCTGGGGGTCGCGGCCTATCTGGTCCCCTTCGCCTTCGCCCTGCACCCCGCCTTACTGCTCCGAGGGACCCCCCCCGAGATCGCGCTCGCCATCGTCCCGACGACGCTCGGCGTCATCGCCCTCGGGATCGGCTGCGCCGGCTACCTCTTCCGCCCGCTGGGCCCGGGGAAGCGGGGCCTCCTCGGGCTCGCGGGCCTCCTCGCGTTCGGGCTCCCCGCGGGCGGCCTGTGGCTCGGCCTCGGCGCCCTCGGCCTGGCCGTCGGCCTCGCCCTCGTCCTGTGGGAATGGAGCGCGCGCCGCGCCCACGCGGCGTCCGCCACCGTGGAGAGAGCATGAAGATCGACATCTTCCCCCACATCTTCCCGAAGGGGTACTTCGACCGGATGGTCCGGGTCGCCCAACCCGACCGCTACATGCAGAAGCGGACCCGGGGCGTCCCGGTCCTCGTAGACCTGGAACTGCGGCTCCGGATCATGGACCGCTACGAGGGGTACGTCCAGGTCCTCACGCTGGCCTCCCCGCCGATCGAAGCCCTCGCCGGCCCGGACGTCACGCCCGACCTCGCGCGGGCGGCCAACGACGGCATGGCCGAGATCGTCGCCCGGCACCCGGATCGCTTTCCCGGTTTCGTGGCCTCGCTGCCGCTCAACAACCCCGACGCCGCGCTCGGGGAGATCGACCGCGCCGTCGGGGAGCTCGGCGCCACCGGCGTCCAGCTCTTCTCGAACGTCAACGGCCGGCCCCTCGACGAGCCCGAGTTCCAGCCGCTGTTCGACCGGATGGCCGCGCTCGGGCTGCCGATCTGGCTCCACCCGGCGCGGCCCGTGTCCTTCGCCGACTACCCGGGAGAGAGCCGGTCAAAGTACGACCTCTGGTGGGCCTTCGGCTGGCCGTACGAGACGACGGCCGCGATGGGGCGCCTCGTGTTCTCCGGCCTCTTCGACCGCCTGCCGGAGCTCCGGATCATCACCCACCACCTGGGCGGGATGGCGCCCTACTTCGAGGGCCGGATCGCCCACGGGCTCGTCCAGCTCGGCAGCCGCACCGACGACCCCGAAGACGCGGGCGCGCTCGGGCGCCTCACGCGGCGGCCGCTCGAGTACTTCCGGATGTTCTACGGCGACACCGCGGTCTTCGGCGCTCACCACGCCATGGAGTGCGGCCTGGGCTTCTTCGGCGCCGACCACGTGCTCTTCGGCACCGACATGCCGTTCGACGCGGAGAAGGGCCCCGGGTTCATCCGCGAGACCATCGCGGCGATGGAGCGGATGCGCGCCACGCTGGAGGAGAAGGCGACGATCTACGAGGGGAACGCCCGCCGGATGCTGCGCCTCCGGCTGCCGTGAGGCGGGGTCCGGGTGGCTACGCCCTGAGGCGCGGCAGGATGACCCGGCGGACCGCCTCGATCTCCTGAACGGGCATCTCGTAGCTCCCCTCGACGGTGTGCGCGGGGAAGAGAAACACGTGTTCGATCCCTGCCTCCTCACGCGCCCGAACCAGTCGCTCCGCGCAGTATTCGGCGGGGCCGAACAGGCCGAAGGCGTCGCAGATCCGGGCCGCGAGCTCACTCGAGATGGCCTCGGGCGCCGGCGCGTCGGGGAGATCCAGCCCGGCCTGCCGGAGCCAGTAGAGGTTCGAGGCGCTGGGATAGGTCAGCCAGGAATGTCCCGGAGCGCACCACCGTCGGGGCCACTGCCGGGCCGCCTCCAGACTCTCGCCCAGCGCCATCGGCGCGATGAAGATGATGGGGAACCGTGACAGATCGCGACCCGCTCCGCGAGCGCCCTCATCGAGATGCCGCCGGGCCGCGGCGACGGCGGCCGGGTGGAGCCCGACGAGCAACAGGGCACCGTCCGCCACCTCCCCCGCCAGCTCGACCATGCGCGGACCCGCCGCCAGGAGGTACACCGGCGGAGGCTGGCGGCTCGGGTTTCGGAGGCGGCTCTGGGTGGGGCCGAACGACACCGCGTCCCCGGCGAGGAGGCGACGGATGGCCAGGATCGCCGCGCGCATGGTGGCGACGCCGGCCCTCGGCTTTCCCATGCTTCGCACCGCCAGGAAGCCCGGCGCGACGGTCAGGCGGATCCGCCCCGGGGCGATCTCCTCCAGACTGTTGGCCAGGGACGCCAGGAGCAGGGGGTGGCGCGCGATGGGGCTGGACGTCGCGGGGTACAGCCGAATGCGCCGGGTGCGCTGGCCGGCCAGCGCCAGGGCGAGGTACACGTCCCGCCCGCTGTGGGGGTGGTCATGCACGCCAACGCCGTCGAAGCCGGCGTCCTCGCAGCGCTGGATCACGTCGGCCAGCTCGGAGATCGGCACCCCGACCGGCACGCGGATATCGACCCTGACCATGGGGCTCCGTGTAGGGCGACGCTCGTGACTGCTCGGACACTCGACGGGGGTGGCTCGTCACCACCCCCGTGCGAGTGCTCGGTGAGAATGGCGGGGTCGACGGGACTTGAACCCGCGGCCTCTGGCTTGACAGGCCAGTGT
>CAYQDR010000193.1:0-4588 GCA_964416315.1 uncultured bacterium | reverse complement strand
CTTCGTCAAGAAAATCAACGCGGTACACTCGGACCCGAGGGGGAACTTCGGCCTAGCTCGCCGTCGCCAGCTCGAAGGCGTCGTGCAGCGCCCGGACGGCCAGTTCCGTGTATTTGTCCTCGATCACACAGGACACCGCGATCTCGGACGTGGAGATCATCTGGATGTTGATCCCCTCGCGCGAGAGCGCCTGGAACATCCGCGCCGCCACGCCGGAGTGGCTCCGCATCCCCACCCCGACGATCGAGACCTTCGCGATCCGGTCGTCGTAGGTCGCGCCCTCGGCGCCGATCCGCCGGGCGACGTCGCTCAGGACCTGCACCGCCTTCTCCCGATCCGTGCGCGGCAGCGTGAAGGAGATGTCGGTGTAGCCGTCGCGGCTGATGTTCTGGACGATCATGTCCACGACGATCCCCTGATCGGCCACGGCGCCGAACACCTGGGCCGCGATCCCGGGGCGGTCGGGCACCCGGAGGATCGAGACCTTCGCCTGGCCGCGGTCGTGCGTCACGCCGGTCACCATCACGGCTTCCATGCGCGGGTCCTCCCTGGTCACGAGCGTGCCCGGGTCCGGCTTGAAGGTCGAGCGGACGTGGACCGGCACGCCGTACTTCTTCGCGAACTCGACCGAGCGAGACTGGAGCACCTTGGCCCCGAGGCTCGCCATCTCGAGCATCTCGTCGTAGGAGACCCGCGCGAGCTTCCGCGCCTCCCGGACGATACCCGGATCGGCCGTGTAGACGCCGTCCACGTCGGTGTAGATCTCGCAGACGTCGGCGGCGAGCGCGGCCGCGAGGGCGACGGCGGTCAGGTCGGAGCCTCCCCGGCCGAGGGTCGTGATGTCGTCCTCGGCCGTCACGCCCTGGAAGCCGGCCACGATGGCGATCTGGCCGTCGTCGAGCGCCCGGCGCACCTTGTCGGCGTCGATCCCGACGATGCGGGCGCGGGTGTGCGCCGTGTCGGTGCGGATCCCGGCCTGGTCGCCGGTGAACGACCGCGCCCGGTGCCCGAGCATGTCGATCGCCATGGCCAGGAGCGCGATCGAGACCTGCTCCCCCGTCGCGAGCAGCATGTCGAGCTCCCGCTCGTTGGGCGCGGGGGTGACCGCGTGGGCGAGCTGGATGAGGCCGTCGGTCGTCTTGCCCATCGCGGAGACGACCACGACGACGCGGTGCCCGTCCTTCGCGGTGTCCACGACGCGGCGGGCGACGCCCTTGACCTTCTCGGCGTCGGCGACGGAGGAGCCGCCGTACTTCTGGACGATGAGGCCCATGGCGCCCGCCATGCTAACGCAGCGACGGGGCGGGTTCAACTCGACTCACCCTCTCCCCTGCTGGGGAGAGGGCGGGGTGAGGGGGACGGAGCCAATCGGGCGGCGGGCCCCGGCGCGTCCGGGGAGGGAGGAACTCCCGGATGGCTCGCGCCCGGCCGGAACCCGCCGCCTGTGCCCTTAGACGGGCGGGGCTCCGGGGCGCTTCAGCGTCCGATCACCTTCAGGAGGGGCAGGACGCCCTCGAGCTCGCTCTTGATGACGGGGTGCTGGTTGGCCCCGACGGCGCGGGAGTGGCGCGTCACCTCGCGTTCGAGGTACTCGTAGAGCTCCTGGAGGCCGACGATCCCGTCGCGGTTCAGGTCGGCCGCGCCCCGGAGGCCCTGGACGAGGTAGTACGTGAAGAGGCCGTGCCCGAGGTCGGGGAGCTCGACGGAGACCTCGGTCGGACGAGCGGCGGTGATGATCGCCCGGCCCTTCGCGCGCGTCAGCCGCTCGAGGAACGCGTCGTCCACCTGGCCCGCGCGGGTGCGCTTCGACGCGAAGGTCCGGCCGCCCGCGGCGCCGGAGTAGCACGTGTCGAGGAAGGCGACCACCCGTTCTGCCTCGATGCGGTTGAACACGGTGTGGAGCTCGTCCATGGGGAGCGCCGTCGCGTAGAGGTCCTCGGGGTCCGCGTCGAGGGGGACGAGGTACTTGGCGAGACCGTCCTTCTCGACGCCGCTCGGATCGGGCTCCGCCGTGCCGTGCCCCGCGAAGAAGATCAGCACCGTGTCGCTCTTCTTCGGGAGGCGGGAGAGGAAGGTGCCGAGGGCCCACTTGACGTTCTTGAGCGTGGGCTTCCGCTCGGCGTCGTCCGTGAGGAGGAGCACGTTGTCCTTCTTGAAGCCGCCAGGCCCCACCAGGGTGTCGTGGATCGCCAGCGCGTCGGGAACGGCGTACCGGAGCTGCGGGATGTCGCGGTGCTCGTAGCGGCCGACGCCGATGATCACCGCCCAGCGCTCGGGCGCCGGGGGCGGGGGGAGGGGCGCCTCGGCCGCGGCCGCCTTGGGGCGATCGTAGACGACGGTCCGGACTTCCTGGCGCGTGGTCCCGTCGGGCTCGGCGGCCGAGATGACGATCGCGTTGGTGCCCTTCCTGAGCGTCAGGGGCACGGCGAGGGCGACCGACCGCTGCGGCGTGCGCTCCGCCTGCCGGTGGACCTCGCCGCCGTTCAGCGTGACCGTGACCTTCGCCACACCCCGGCTCGACTCGACGACGGCCGCCACGACGGTCGTCGCGTCGCCGAGCCGCGCGCGTTCGTCCGGGTAGCGGAAGGCGACGGTGAGGGGGACGAGCCGCTCGTACTGGACGGCGCGCACCTCCTGGTGGATCGTGCCGTCCACGTCGGTGGCGGTGACGACGAGGGTGTTCTGCCCCTCGCGGAGCCGAACGGGGAGGTTCAATGCGACCGACCGGGGTGGCGTCGGCTCCTCGACGCGGTCAACCTCGAGACCGTCGAGCGTGACGACGACGCGGCGGACGCCCCGACCGCTCCGGACGACGCCCGCGAGGCCGACGGTGTCCTGGACCACGCGGAGCTGGTCACCGGGCGCGGCGAGGGCGATCTGGAGCGGCGGGAGGGCGGCCTCGGCCGCCCGCCGGGCCGCGAGGGCGGCCTGCTCGTAGGCCTGGCGGGCCTCGCGGAAGCGCTCGCGGGCCTGCGGGTACTCCCGCCGGCCCAGCGCCGCCTGGCCCTCGGCCTCCTGGCTCGCCGCGGCAGCCCAGCGCTCGGCGGCCCAGCGCCGCGCCTCGGCCTGCTCAGCCTGACCGCGGGCCTCGGCCATCCGGGCGCGGAGGGCTTCGGCCTCGCGCTGGCGCTCCGCGAGGAGCCCGGCCTCCCGGCGCTCGACCTCGGCCGCCCGCTGGGCTTCCTGGGTGGCGCGGCGGTACGCCTCCTGCGCCTCCCGGAAGCGCTGCTGCGCCGTCGGGAAGTCCTGGCGGTCGAGGGCGGCCTGGCCCTCCTGCTCCTTGGCCTGGGCCGGGCCGAAGAGCCCGGGCGCGTAGCGCGGGGCGCCGGCCTGCTCCGCATCGCGTCGGGCGGCGGCTGCGGCCGAGGCGACCTGCTGGGCCGCCTCGAGCTGGCGGCGGAGCACGGCGAGCCGCTCGCGCTCGCGTGCGGCGGCCGCGGCGGTCTTCTCGGCGGCCTCGCGCTCGGCCTCACGATAGGCCTGCGCGGCGTCCTGGAAGCGACCCCGGGCCTGCTCGAGGTCGCGGCGGGCCAGGGCGGCCTCGGCCTCCTGCTGCGCCCGCGCGCCCCGGCCCCACGATGAGGGGGCGAGCCTGGGCGCCTCGGCGACGTCGGCGGCGCGCCGGGCCTCGGCGGTCTGCTCCTGGACCCGGCGGATCTCCGTCGCCTTCTGCGCTGCTGCGGCGCCTTCGCGCGCCTCACCGTACGCCAGGACGTAGGCCTCCTGGGCCTCGCGGTAGGCGTCTCGCGCCCGGGTGAAGTCGCGCTTCCCCAGCGCGGCCTCGGCGTCGCGCTCCTTCTCCCGCGCCGCCGCCCACAGTCCCGCCGCCAAGCGCTCGGCGTCCGCGTCGCCGGCCTTCTGACGAGCCTCTGTCATCAGCTCACGCTGCTCCTCAGCCAGCCTGCGCGGCAGCGCGGCGTCGTAGAAGAGCGTCCGTGCTTCCTGCCGGGTCTCGCCGGCCGCGTCGGTCGCGGTGACGAGGAGGAGGTTCCGCCCGTCGCGGACCCGGATCGGGACGTCGAGCGGGACTTCCGTCCTGGACGCGTGCTCCTGCCGCGCCACCTCTTCGCCGTTGAGGGTCACGGTGATGCGGACGACTCCCTTGCTGGAGGTCACGCGCCCCGTGAGCGCCGCTTCCTCGCTCGCGAGGCGCGCCTGGTCCTGGGGCGTCGCGAGCGTCAGGCGGAGCGGTGCGGCCGAGGGCTGGTCCACCGCGACGATCTGGAAGTCCGGCGGCCGGACGCCCCGGCCCTCGGCCTTGACGAGCTGCCGGACCTCCGGCGCGTACCAGGTCCGGAGCCAGGCCGACGGGGCCGTCTCGGCCCGCGGCTCGAGCTGGTATGTCGGCTCGCGGCGCGGGGCGATCTCGTAGAAGATTCGGAACGCCTTGAATGTGCCGGCCGGCACGCGGACGTCCTCGTAGGCCTCGATCGTCCAGTTCAGCGTGGCCGGATCGCCCGTCCAACCCTTGTAGGAGCGTGGGACGCCCCTGGGGCCGCCGGACCCGGCCCAGCCTCCGCCCGTTTGAAAGTCCCGCTCTTCACCAGAATCTGTACGGCCCCCAGGCTGGAGGCGGGGGCTGAGATGA
>CAYQDR010000192.1:0-4619 GCA_964416315.1 uncultured bacterium | reverse complement strand
CTCATCGCCGAGTCCAACCTGATGAACGCGACGCGCGTCGCCGACCGGCTCTACGCGATCGACCGCGGCGAGATCATCTTCGAGGGCGATCCGCGCGCGGTCTTCCAGAACGAAGAGGTGCTGAAGACCCTCCGGGGCTAAGTCCCGGAGGGGGGCGTCGCCCCCCTTGGTTCGGGGGCCGGACCTCCCCCCGGATTGCGCGGGCCGGGAACCCCCCCCGCAGGGGTGGGAACGCGCTCGGAGCGCTTCGTCAGGGGCGCGCGAACGGGCCAGGCGTTTTTGGTTTCCCTGCGAACTGCCCGGCGGGGTCAGCGTGGCGCGGCGATCGCGTCGAGGCTGCGCGCGGCCGCGGCGCGGATCTCCGGCCGCGGGTCCCGGAGGGCTTCCCTGAGGACGGGCACGGCGGGCGCCGCCGTCCGGCCGATCCGCCCGAGGGCCTGCACGGCCCCCAGGCGGACCTCGTCGTCAGGATCCCGGAGCGCCTCGAGCAGGGCCGGCACCGCCGCCGCGTCCCGCGTCTCCCCGAGCGCCCGCGCGGCGAGCGCCCGCAGTCGCGGGCTCGGGTTCCGGAGGGCCTGCGTCCAGTAGGCCGCGGGGACGCCCGCCCCGTTGTCGGCGCAGGCGTCCGCGAGCGGCGCGCTCCCCAGCAGGACGACGGCCACGAGCGCCAGACCGGCAGCGGCGCCCTGCCTGCTCACGGGTCTACCGCCGGAGAAGCAGCACCACCGTGACCGGCCGTGGGCCCGGGCCGCGGCCCGAGCAGATCAAGGACGCAGGCCCGAGCCGGCGTGAGGCGTATGCCGCATACGTTGAGCGCCGGCGAGGGCCGAGGACGCCGAGATGCGACGGGCCCCGGCCCGGGCCGCCTCACGCGCCCGGGTCCCCGGCCATCCGCGGCGCCTGACCCGCGCGCCAGCCGAGGTACGCGACGGCGAGCGTCATGCCGACCAGCAGGAGCGTCGTGGCGAGCCGCGAGAGCTGGGTCATGAGGGCGAGGGTACCGCTCGACAGCCCGGCGAAGGCGAGGGCGACCGCGGGCAGCACCGGGGCGCCGCAGCCCACGACGCTGCACGGACTCGTCGAGAGCCCGAGCACGCTCGCGAACGCCCCCACGACCCCTCCCGGCCGCGCGCTCCGTGCGCCCCAGCCCCAGCGCCGCGCCTGGTCCCGCCGGTAGGCCCACAGCGCGAAGAAGGCGCCGAAGATCAACCCCGTGAGGACGAAGCGGGCGAGGTCCTTCACGTCCACGCTGAACCCCCACTCCGGCGCCCCGTACGGCCCGTCCGCCGAGAACCAGAAGACGGCGAGGTTCGGCAGGAACTCGAGTTTCCGCCGGAGCGGGGTCTCCGCGGAAACGAGGAACGCGGGAAGCCTCCGGAGCCAGGGGTTGAAGGTGAAGTAGTCCCACGGCTTCCGGACCACCGACAGGAGCAGGGGCGGAAGGAAGACGTCGACGAGGAAGATCCCGGCCGCCACCCCGGCGAAGAGCCCGGGGCGCGCGCGAATCGCCGCCGCCGTCCCGCGGATCGCCTGGCCCAGGGCCCGCATCGCCCTCATGCTACCACTCCCCGGCGGGGCGGGTGCCTCACGTCTCCTCGCGCAGGAGGCGGTTCAACTCCTCCAGGTGCGCCAGGAGGCCGTAGCAGAGCCCGGTGACTTTCCCGCGGAGCGCCCGGTCCGCGGGCGTCGCCATGCCGGCCGCGGCGTGGACCTGTTCGGTCAGCTCCATGACCCGCGACTGGAGGCGCAGGGTTTCCTGGAGGCAGTCGGCGAGGTCGCGGCCCAGCGCTTCGGCATCCGGTCGTCCGGTCGACCCTGACGTCATGGCGTGCCCTCCTGCCCGCGCGACGACCCGGCGGGTTCCGTGTAGACCGGCCGGCCCGCGACCCACGTCGCGACGACGCGGAGCTCCGGGAGCGACTCGGGCGGCGTGGCGAGCGGATCGCCCGAGAGGACGACGAGGTCGGCGCGCTTCCCCGCCTCCAGGCTCCCGCACTCGCCCTCGAGCCCGGCCGCGCGGGCGGCGTCGAGCGTGTACGCCTGGAGCGCCGCCGCGACGGGGACCGCCTCCTCGGGGTCGCCCGCCTCGCCGCTCCGCGCCCGCCGGGTGGCCGCCGCGTAGATGCCGACGAGCGGCGCCAGCGTCCCGCACGGAAAGTCGGACGAGAAGGCCTGGGGCACCCCGGCCGCCCGGAGCGTTCCGAACGCCCGGACGCGGAGCCCCGCCACCGCGGGCCCCGGCCCCAGATCGTAGACGAACGACGGCTGGCCGACGACCCGGATCCCGAGCGCCGCGATCCGCCGGATCACGTCGTCACTCAGGAACATCCCGTGGTCCAGCCGGACGCGCCCCGCGCCCGCGGGCTCCCGCCGGAGGGCGTCCTCGATCGCGCCGACGCACGTCTCGACCCCGAGGTTCCCGATCGCGTGGCAGGTCACGCCGCGCCACCCGGCGCGCCAGGCCGTCACGAGCAGCTCCGCCAGCTCCTCCCGCCGGTAGAAGAGGAAGCCGCTGGTGACCTCCCGGCCGTCCCGCGGGAGCCGCATCGCGCAGCGATACCCGCCGTCCACGAAGAGCTTGAGCCAGCCGCTCTCGCCGGCCTCGCGGACCCGGTCCCAGGGCGGCTCGAACCAGCCCGCCGGGCTCACGGCCATCCGCTCGACCCGGATCAGGAGGGCGCCCGCCTCGGCGGCCTCGCGGTAACGGCGCTCCATCGCGGGACCGACCGCGGCGTCCTGGACCGTCGTCAGCCCCGCCGCCGCGAAGCGCCGGCAGGCCGCGGCCGCGACCTCCGCGAAGCGACGCTCCCAGCCCTCGCGCGAGGCCCGCTCGACCGCGCTCATCGCGCGCTCGAAAAGCAGGCCCGTCGGCTCGCCACTCTTGTCGCGGGCGATCTCGCCCCCCGGCGGGTCCGGCGTCGCCCGCGTGATGCCCGCCGCCGCCAGGGCCCGCGAGTTGGCGACTCCCTGGTGGTGCGAGAAGTGGAGGAGGAGGGCCGGCCGGTCCGGCACGGCTTCGTCGAGGTCGTGACGCGTCGGAGGCCGGCGCCCGGCGAGGCTCCCGTCCCGGTAGCCCCAGCCGCGGACCCATTCGCCCGCGGGGGCGGCCGCCGCGGCGGCGCGGAGCACGGCCTGGATCTCGGCGATGGTCCCGAGCGGCGGGGTCCGGCAGTCGGCCCAGAAGCCCTCGAGCGCTCCGGCCGAGAAGTGGGTATGGGGATCCACGAACCCGGGGATCAGGGTCCGTCCCGCGAGGTCCACGACCACGGCGTCGCCCGTCCGGAGCCGCAGGACATCCTCGGACGGGCCGACTGCCACGATGCGCCCGTCGCGGACCGCGAGCGCCCCGGCGACGGGGCGGGCGGGGTCCATCGTCCGGATCACGCCGCCGAGGAAGAGCCTCAGGGAGGTCATCGAAGACAGGGGAGCCCGGGGGACGGGACCGGTACGCCGCCCCCGGGCTCAGTCAGTGTGCGCAGATTCGACTGCGCGTCCCGGCAGGAGCCGGGCACTCAACCTGCTCGGCTACTTGGCGGGCGCCACCCGGCGGCCGGGTGCGTGCCCCGGCCTCGAGGGCGCCCCTCTTAGGCCCGGTGGAGTCTCCATCGTCAACCTCCCCGATGGTTCCCGTCACGACGGGAGCGGGCGCCACAGCCCCCGTCACGCCAAGTCAACTCCAGAGTCAGCCGTCTGTCAAGGGGTGCTAGGCTGAGGCGACCCCCGGGAGGATCGACATGCGCACGGACCCGTCCCTCGCCCGCCAGATCGCGGACTATCGCGCCGGCCGCCTGGACCCCGCCGAGTGGGTGGCGGGGCGGAAACGCCACCTCGTCCGCGAGGTCGCCGCGTTCCTCGACGCCCGGGGCGACCCGGCGCGGCTCGGTGCGCTCCTCCGCGAGGACTGGCGTCTCGTCTTCCACCCTGTCGTCTGCCGGGTGCTCGTCGGGCTCTGGAGGGAAGGCGCCGGCGAGCCGCTCCGGCGCGTCCTCGAGGCGTGGCTCCAGGGCGTCCTGCCGGGCGCGCACCTGGCCGTGCCACCGGGGGGCCATGGCACGCGGCGGCCGGCAGCGCGGCATGACCTCGTCTCGCGCGACCACGCCGACTTCCGCGCCCGGCTCGCGCTCTACGACCCTGCCCCCGGGCCGGGCGAGAGCGCGGCGGAGTGGCGGGCCCGCTGGCGCGAGACGCTGCGGGTCGTTTGGGCAGAGGCCGACGTCGCCGGCTACACCTACGGGGTCACGGAGCCCGGCTCCGGCGCGCGGGCGATCCGCGAGGCCGCGCCGCCCCTGCGCGACCGCCGCCTCCGGGAATGGGTCGCCGCCGCCCACCGGCGCCTCCCGCACGGCGACGCCGTCCACGACGAGCTCGCGACCTGCCTCGCCGCCCACCGCTGGGGGCTGAGCCGCGCCGCGCTCCGGGCGCTCCTCGCCGCGGGCCGGCGGAAGGCGGCGAGGCTCACGCGCCTCGCCGGACGGTGAAGGCGACCGCGCTCGCCACGACGTCGCCGTCCACGGAGAGGACCCGGACCGTGGCTCACGCGCGGGGCGCGATGACAACCCGTGCGCCCTGTCAAGCCATTTAAGAAAGTTACCCGGGGGCGATTCATCGCGCCATCTAAC
>CAYQDR010000191.1:0-4627 GCA_964416315.1 uncultured bacterium | reverse complement strand
CTCCTCGAGGAGCAGTTCGACCTCTACGCCGCCGGGCTCCTCGGCTGCGCCTGCGGCCATCAGGCCGAGCGGGCGCGCGCTCTCGACGCCCCCCGCGCCGAGGCCGCCCGCCAGCAGCTCGCCTGACCCCGGGGCTGCGCGCCCGGCCGGCCTCCTAGAACCGACGGCGCCCGAGCGCCTGATCCAGCGACCAGGCCCCCGGCCCCAGCAGCGCGAGGCTCAGGCTGGCACCGAACAACGTCAGCGTGAACTCGACGCCGTGCGGGACGAAGAACCCGGCGCGCAGGTGGACGGTCAGCATCGCCACCAGCATGTCGATCGCGAGCAGGGCCGCCGCCCACCGGGTGAAGAGTCCCACGATCAGGGCGAGGCCGCCGAGCGTCTCGACCGCCATCACGACCGCCGCCGCGAGGGTGGGGAGGGGGATGCCCACATGCCCCATGAACGCGGCGGTCCCGGCCAGGCCGAAGAAGAGGAGCTTCTGCATCCCGTGAACGAGGAACACGAGCCCCACGACCAGCCGGACGGGGACCGGGCCCCACCCGGCGCTCCCGGTATGCTGCGCGTCCATTCGCTGCCTCCTCTCGATACGCCCGGCCATAGCCGCGGCCCAGTCACCGCGGGGCGGGACGCGGTCCCTATTCGCGGGTCTGAGCTCGATCGCCTTGAGGATGTGGTCATCTCGGACCCGTGCACAGTTCCCTCTTCCTAAGGGGGACGCGGGGCAAGGGTCCCCCGGAGGAGCGGCCGGCGATCATCACGAGCGAGCGAACACAATTAGTGGACCCAGGTCGTGGCTATCCGCAGCTCGGAGCGCTTCGATGTATCGGGTGCGGGTATCGCCGGGGAGGAGCAGATGCGCTCTCCCCCACGTGAAGCGCTCGCCGCCCTGTAGCGTGACTACAAGGTCCGCCATCAGCCTCGATAGCCGTCCGTTTCCATTGGGGAACGGGCGGATCGCCACGAGACGATGGTGAAAGCGAACGGCAATCTCGTCGGCGGGATACGAGCCGTTGGCCAGCCAATAGCGTACGTCATCGAGAAGCGTCCGCATCGCAGGGCGGATCTCCCAGGGGTTCATCCCAAGATTTCGCGGGGCTGTACGATACTGGCCAGCCCACTTCCAAACGGCACGGAACATCCGACGGTGGAGCGCCTGGATGAATTTTTCTTCGAGGATGTTCGGCCGGCGTCGTGCGAACGCCCAAACCTCGGCCTCGATCACGCCTCTTTGCTCGAGCTCGTTGAGCTCGCGACGCAGTGTGATATGCGCGGGAATGAGGCCGTTTCGCTCCTCAGGGCTAAGCGGGGTGGTACCGTAGTCTCCTTCGTTCAGCGATCGTGGATCGTTCAGTGGTGGTTCCACAGGGAGCGCGGTGCTTGCCTGACGAGCGCGTCGGCGACTTCACGTAGCTGACTCTTGCGCGCCTCGAGGGGTAGAGCTTGGTCTTCTAGCCGCATCGTGTGTTCGACGGCCGGGAGCCGTTCAGCGGCGACCTGGAGCGCCCGGTCCCGAACCATTCGCTCCAACGACTGGTTCGGTACGAGGGCATAGATGAGGGTGCAGTTGAGCGCTTGGGCGGCCCGCTGCAACGTCTTTAGGTTGACCGCGCCCGCGGCCTCGCCGTGCTCCAAGGCTGTGATTCGTGGCTGAGAGACACGCATCCGGTCAGCGAGTTGCTCGGCTGTCATCCCGAGGCTCTGTCGGATGGCTCTAATCCAGCCACCGGCAGGCTTCGAGAAGCGGGTAGTGGGACGCATCTTCCCAAAACGGGCATCAAGATGCCTCCGTGAGATCGCCATGTTGCTACGCATGGGCATAATGCTATCATTGTCAGATATCCGTGTCAATATAATAGAAATATTATTATCTGCGGCACAATATAATTAAAACATAATTAACTGTGGGGACTCATCAGATTCGATGACCCGGCCGATGTAGCGGGTGGGGACGGAGTAGAGGGTGGCGCGGACACCGCTCCGCTATCCCCCCGCGCCTGCGCGCAGGAAGTCGAAGTCGCAGCCCTCGGGGGCCTGGAGGACCCGCTCGGCGAACAGTCGCCGGTAGCCGCGTGACGCGACCGGGGCGGGCGGCCCCCAGCCGGCCCGGCGGCGCGCGAGCTCGGGCCCGGAGACCAGCAGGTCGAGCCGCCGCGCCTCGGCGTCGAGGAGGATCTCGTCGCCGTCCCGGACGAGGGCGAGCGGGCCGCCCACCGCGGCCTCCGGGGCGATGTGGAGGACGACCGTCCCCCCCGCCGTCCCGCTCATCCGGGCATCGGAGACGCGGACCATGTCGCGCACCCCGGCCGTGAGGAGCTTCTTCGGGATCGGGAGCGAGCCGGCCTCCGGCATCCCGGGCCCGCCCACGGGCCCGGCGTGCTGGAGGACGAGGACGCTCTCGGGCGTGACGGCGAGCGCGGGGTCGTCCACGCGCGCGGCGAGGTCGGCGAGGTCGCGGAAGACGCACGCGGGCCCGCGGTGGCGGAGGAGCGCGGGCGTCGCGGCGGAGACCTTGAGGACGGCGCCGTCGGGCGCGAGGGATCCGCGGAGGATCGCGAGGCCGCCCTCCGCGCGGAGCGGCCGGTCGAGCGGCGTGATCACGTCCTGCCAGTCGCCGGGCGCCGCGGCCGCCTCGAGGAGCGCGCCCAGGGTCTCGCCGGTCACCGTGCGCGCGTCCCGGTGGAGGAGGGGGGCGAGGATCTTCATCACGGCCGGGATCCCGCCCGCCTCGGCGAGGTCCTCCATGTGGTACTTCCCCGACGGGCGCACATTGGCGACCATCGGGGTCGCCCGCGCCAGCCGGTCGAAGTCGTCGAGGGCGAGGGGGACGCCCGCGCGACCCGCCATCGCCGGGAGGTGGACGACGGCGTTGGTCGAGCCGCCGAGCGCCATGAGGACGCGGATCGCGTTCTCGAACGCCTCGCGGGTGAGGATCGCCGACGGCCGGAGGTCCTCCCGGACCATCTCGACGATCCGCCGGCCCGCGGCCTCGGCGAGCCGGAGCCGGCGCGCGAGGGGGGCGGGGATCGCGGCCATCCCCGGAAGCGTCATCCCGAGCGCCTCGGCGAGCGCGGCCATCGTGCTCGCCGTCCCCATCACCATGCAGGTCCCGGTGGAGGGGAAGAGCTCCCCCTGGATCGCCTCGAGCCGGACGGCGTCGAGGGCCCCGGCGCGGTGCTCCGCCCAGAAGCGCCGGCAGTCGGTGCAGGCGCCGAGCCGCGCGCCCTCCCAGCGCCCCGCGAGCATCGGCCCCGCGGTGACGACGATGGCGGGGCGGTCGGCGCTCGCCGCGGCCATGAGCTGCGCCGGGAGCGTCTTGTCGCAGCCGCCCAGCAGCACCACGCCGTCCATCGGCTGGCCGAGAATCATCTCCTCCGTGTCCATCGCCATCAGGTTCCGGAAGAGCATGCTCGTCGGGGAGAGGTAGACCTCGCCGAGCGAGATCGTCGGGAACTCGAGCGGGAGGCCGCCGGCCTGCCAGACCCCGCGCTTGACCGCCTCGGCGACCTCGCGGAGGTGGCGGTGGCATGGGTTGAACTCGCTCCAGGTCTGGGCGATGCCGATGATGGGGCGCGCGAGGTCCTCGGGGGTGAGCCCCGACCCGCGCGCGTAGGCGCCGCGGATGAAGAGGCTGAAGGCCGGATCGCCGTAGTTCGTCAGGCCGCGGGCGATGCCGCGCGGCGCGGGGTCGGCCGGGGCGTGGTCGCGCATCGGGGATCCTCCTGCTGGCGAGTCTCGAGGGCTACGGGGTAAGATACCGCAACCGAGGGGTCACGCGAGCGACATGCCCGGACTGACGGACGAGGAGCGGCGGGTCCTCCAGAAGATCCAGGACCGGCTCCTGTGGCTCTCGACCTACACGATCCACTACGCCAACGCGCGGCGGAAGAACCCCTCGCCGGAGCGTGTGGGCGGCCACCAGTCCAGCTCGACCTCGGTCCTCACGCTGCTCACCGCCCTCTACTTCAAGCTCCTCCGGCCCGGCGACCGGATCGCGGTGAAGCCGACGGCGGCGCCGATCTTCTACGCGATCCAGGTCCTGCGCGGGCTGCTCCCGCCCGAGGGCCTCAAGGGCTACCGATCGCTCGGCGGGCTCCAGGCCTACCCGAGCCGCGCGAAGAACCCCGACTGGTTCGACTTCTCGACGGGCTCGATGGGGCTCGGAGCGGTGGCGCCGGCGTTCGCCGCCCTGATGGACCGCTACCTCGCCGACCACTTCGGGGGGCCCGGCGAGGCGGCGCCGGGCTCGCCCCCCGTCGTCGGGCGGCCGCGGAACATCGCGCTCGTCGGCGACGCCGAGCTCGACGAGGGGAGCGTGTGGGAAGCGTGGACCGAGGAGGCGACGGCGGACCTCGCCGGCCACGTCGTCGCCGTGGACCTGAACCGCCAGAGCCTCGATCGCGTCGTGGGCGACCGGCGGAGCCGGCAGCTCGATGCGCTCTTCCGCGCGCTCGGCTGGCGCGTGATCCACCTGCGCTGGGGCCGCCGCCTGGACGCGCTCTTCGCCGGCCCGGGCGGCGAGTGGCTCCGCCGGCGCTTCGAGGCGATGGAGAACCTCGAGTACCACGCGCTCCTGCGCCTCGCCCCGGCGGCGGCGCGCGAGGCGCAGGAGCGCGTGGTACTCGAG
>CAYQDR010000190.1:0-4722 GCA_964416315.1 uncultured bacterium | reverse complement strand
CGGCGTCCTCCAGCTCGCCGGGACGCGCTCGGCCTGCGGCCTCGCGGGCGTCCCGTCCCTCCGGCGGGGTCGTCGGCGGGCCTCAACGTATGCGGCATACGCCTCGGCCCGCCTCCTCCCTGCGTCCTTGATCTGCTCGGGTCTCGGCCCGGCATGGAGGTCTGAGGCCCCATGGATTTCTTCCCGCTCTGGCTCTCGCTGCGGGTTTCACTGACCGCGACGGCACTGACCCTGCTCGTCGGGATTCCCGTCGCCTGGGCGCTCGCGCGGACGCGCTTCCCGGGCCGGGACCTCGTCGAGGCGCTGGTCGTCTTCCCGCTGGTCCTCCCCCCGACGGTGCTCGGGTACTACCTGCTGGTCCTGATCGGCCGGCAGGGCCCGGTGGGGCGCCTCCTGGGCGCCCTCGGGCTCGAGCTCGCGTTCACGTGGCGGGCGGCGGTCCTCGCGGCGGCGCTCGGCTCGATCGCGCTCCTGATCAAGTCGGCGCAGGCGGGGATGGAGGCGGTCGATCGGCGGCTCGAGCAGGCGGCGCGGACGCTCGGGCGGTCGGAGTGGGCGATCTTCTGGACCGTGACGCTGCCGCTGGCCTGGCGGGCGGTCCTGGCGGGCACCGTGCTGGCCTTCTGTCGGGCGATGGGGGAGTTCGGCATCACCCTCATGGTCGCGGGGTCGATCCCCGGCCGGACCCAGACCTTGCCGCTCGCGATCTACGATCGGGTCCAGGCGGGCGAGATGGCCGAGGCGAACGTGCTCGCCCTGATCGCGGTCGGCGTCGTCGCCCTCCTGCTCCTCGGCGTGAGCCGCGGCGTCCGGTTGCGCTACTGAGGGCCCGATGATCGCGCTCGCCGTGACCAAGCGGCTCCCGGGATTCACCCTCGACGTCCACTGGGAGGCGGAGGGTCCGGTCGTCGCCCTCTTCGGTCCCTCGGGGGCGGGCAAGACGCTGACGCTCGACTGCCTGGCCGGCCTCGTCCGCCCGGAGGCCGGGCGGATTACGGTGAACGGCCGGGTCCTCTTCGACGCGGCGGCGGGCGTCGACCTCCGGCCGCAGGCGCGGCGGCTCGGCTACGTCTTCCAAGGCTACGCGCTCTTCCCGCACCTCACCGTCGCCGAGAACGTGGCCTTCGGGCTCCCCGATTGGCCGCGGGCGGAGCGCCGGCGGCGGGCGGTGGCGCTCCTCGAGCGCCTGGGGATCGCCGCGCTGGCCGACCGCGCCCCGCGCGAGCTCTCCGGCGGCGAGCAGCAGCGGGTCGCGCTGGCCCGCGCGCTCGCGCCCGATCCCGAGGTCCTGCTCCTCGACGAGCCGCTGTCGGCCCTGGACGCGCCGCTCCGGCGGCAGCTGCGGGAGGAGCTCGCGCGGCTGATCCGCGAGTGGGGGAAGACCGTCGTGCTCGTGACGCACGATCTTGCCGAAGCCTACCAGCTCGGCGACCGGCTCGTCGTCTGCGAGGCCGGGCGGGTCGTCCAGGTGGCGCCGAAGGCGGAGCTCCTCTCGTGCCCGGCCTCGGAAGCCGTGGCGCGCCTGGTCGGGGTCCGGAACATCGTCCACGGCACGGTCGTGAAGGCGACGGCCGAGCGCGTCGAGATCGCGTGGCGCGGGCACACGATCGAGGCGGTGAACTCCCCGCTGCGGCCCTACCTCGCGCCGCCCGGGACCCCGGTGGCGTTTTTCGTCCGCCCCGAGTCCGTGCGGCTCATCCGGAAGGACCGGAGCGGCCCGGACCCGGCCCACCACATGAACCTCCTCACCGGGACCGTGGTCGGCGAGCTCGACCAGGGCACGACGTGGACGCTCCTCTTCCGCCTCGACGCGCCCGGCGAGCCGAGCCAGGACACCTACGACCTCGAGATCGAGATCCCGCGGCTCGTCTACGAGATCCTGGCCGTCGCGCGCGACCGGCAATGGGCCGTCTCGATGCACCGTGGCGCGCTCCAGGTGCTGCCTACCGCATGAGCGAAGGCCCCGAGCCCGCTGCCCTCGCGCTCGAGGACGTCCGCGTGGTGACCGGCGGGCGCGTGGTCCTCGACGTGCCACGCCTCGAGGTGCGCCCGGGCGAGGTGCTGGCCGTCATCGGCCCGAACGGGGCCGGCAAGTCCACGCTCCTGCGCGTGCTGGGGCTCCTGGAGCGGCCGGCCCACGGGACGGTGCGGTACCGCGGGGCGCCGGTCGGCGGCGAAGCCGACCGGCTCGCCCTCCGCCGCCGCATGGCCTCGGTCTTCCAGGACCCCTGGCTCGCCGACACGACGGTCGCGGGCAACGCGCGCCTCGCGCTCGGCTTCCGCGGGGTCGCGCGCGCCGAGGCCGATCGGCGCGTGCGCCCGTGGCTCGAGCGGCTCGGCATCGCGCCCCTCGCCGCCCGCGCGGCGCAGGGCCTCTCGGGCGGGGAGGCCCAGCGGACGAGCCTCACGCGCGCCTTCGCGGCCGCGCCGGAGGTGCTGTTCCTCGACGAGCCGTTCGCCGCGCTCGACCCGCCGACGCGCGACGCCCTCCTCGACGACCTCGAGGGGCTGCTGCGGGACGCCCACACCACCGCGGTCTTCGTGACCCACGATCGCGCCGAGGCGCTGCGGCTCGGCGACCGCGTGGCCGTGCTGATGGGCGGGCGCCTGGCCCAGGTCGGCCCGCCCGAGGCGGTCTTCGGGGCGCCGGTGGACGAAGCCGTCGCGCGGCTCGTCGGGGTGGAGAACCTCCTAGCGGGGCCGGTCGTCTCCGCCGCGGACGGGTTGGTCGAGCTCAGGGTGGCCGGTCACACGATCGCCGTCGTCGGCGCCGCCCGCCCGGGGGAGCACGCCCTCGTGGGGGTGCGGCCCGAGGACGTGGTCCTCGAGCCGGCGGGCCCGGGGGCGCCCACGAGCGCCCGGAACCGGCTGCCCGGGGCCGTCAGCCAGGTCGCCGCCCGCGGCTCGCTCTCGCGCGTGGTCGTGGACTGCGGCGTGCGCCTGACCGCCGTCGTGACGCGCCCCGCCGTCCTGGCCCTCGGGCTCGCTCCGGGCGCTGCCGTGACGGCGAGCTTCAAGGCCACGGCCGCCCACTTGATCCGCGTCGAGGCGGCCCGCCCGGGGGGTCCGGCCACCCCGCGGCTTGACAGCCCGGGGGCGGTGCTGGTAGAAGGGGGGTACCAGCACGGGAGGCCGGACCCCGGATCGACGGGAGGGCCGAGTGCGTGAGGGGCTACCGAAGGCAAGGCCAGCGGCCGGCGCGGCGCTGGCCGTTTTTGTTTGTCGCCGGCCAAGGAGGGGATCATGTCGGATCGCGAGGTCCTCATCCAGCGACTGACGGAGGCCAACGAAGAGTTCCGGCGGCTTCGCGACGAGCACCAGGGCTGCGAGCGTGAGCTGGCCGATCTCCGGGCCCGGCCGTTCCTCACGGCCGAGCAACAGTGGCGGGTGAGCGAGCTGAAGAAGCTGAAGCTGATGGCCAAGGACCGGATGGAGGCGCTCATCCGGCAGAACGCGAGCTCCGCCCAGACGCCCGCCTAACGGCGCGGGCGCACACATCGGCGCCCCGGCGAGGGGGGTGCTGCCTCCCCCGCCCGCGCGTCGTCCATGCGTCGCCGTCGGCCTCGTCTCCACCACCTCGCTCGCCCCGAGCGGACTCCGCGCGCCGGCGCCGGTCCGGGTGGGCTCACCCACCTGGACCGCCGGGGCGGCGCCCGGATGGTGGACGTCACCCCGAAGCCCGAGAGTGCGCGCGAGGCGCGGGCCCGCGTGACGCTCCGCATGCGGCCGGCGACGCTCGCGGCGATCCGCGCGGGCCGCGTGGCCAAGGGCGACGTGCTGGCGGTCGCGCGCCTCGCCGGGATCCTGGCCGCCAAGCGGACCGCGGAGCTGATCCCGCTCTGTCACCCGCTGCGCCTGACCGGGATCGATGTCGGCTTCCGGCTGGACCGCGCCCGCGCGGCCATCCACGTGGAGACCGCCGTGCGGACCGTGGACAAGACGGGCGTCGAGATGGAGGCGCTGACGGCGGCCGCGGGTGCGGGGCTCGCGATCTACGACATGGTCAAGGCGATCGACCGCGGGCTCGTCCTCACGAACCTCTGCCTCGTCGAGAAGTCGGGCGGGCGGAGCGGGCACTGGGTGCGCCGGGGCGCCCGCCCGCGGGCCGCCGCGAAGCCATGAAGACGGCCCTCGTCCACTCCGACGCCTACGCGCGGTTCGACTACGGGCCGAGCCACCCGCTCCGCATGGAGCGGCTCGGGCTGACGTGGGCCCTCATGGAGGCGTACGGCCTCACGGCCCTCCCGGAGACGCGGGTCGTCGTGCCCACGCCCGCGCCCGACGAGGTGCTGCGCGGCTTTCACACGGCGGAGTACCTCGAGGTGCTCCGGGCGGCGAGCGCCGGGTGCGAGGTCCCCCTTCCCTATCGCTGGGGTCTCGGCCCCGGCGACAACCCGATCTGGCCGGGGATGTACGAGGCCTCGGCGCTGGCCTGCGGAGGCTCGATCCGGGCCGCCGAGCTGGTGGCGGCCGGCGAGGTGGAGCGCGCCTTCGCGTTCGCCGGCGGGCTGCACCACGCGATGCCCGACCGGGCCTCCGGGTTCTGCTACCTGAACGACGCGGTCCTCGCGATCCTGGCGCTCCGGGCCCGCGGGCTCCGCGTCTGCTACATCGACATCGACGCGCACCACGGCGACGGCGTCCAGCACGCGTTCTACGAGAGCCCGGACGTCCTGACGATCTCGACCCACGAGCGCGGCGACCGGCTCTTCCCGGGCACCG
>CAYQDR010000189.1:0-4848 GCA_964416315.1 uncultured bacterium | reverse complement strand
TCTCAGCCCCCGCCTCCAGCCTGGGGGCCGTACAGATTCTGGTGAAGAGCGCTTTAATCAGAGGCCACGCCTCCATGATGCGATCGACGTCGGTGGTGTAAAAGTTCAGACGCACCACATCGGACATCGTGAACCCGGCGGTGCTCAGCACGGTGGCCAGATTGTTCAGGGCCCGGGTTATCTGGGCGCGCATGTCCCCCGGATTGACTGGGTTTCCCTCCGCGTCAACCGACACCTGTCCCGCGCAATAGAGGACGCGCTCCGCGCCGCTGACTTCGTTCGCCTGAACGAATCCATACTGGTCCTGCCATGTCCATGGATTGATAATCTTCCGTTCCATAATGACCTCCTCTGTTGCGCATCATGACCAAGCAGCCTAACGCGAACATCCGGTCAGCAGGGCTGCGCACTGCGGCCGGTCCCCGATTGAGCACGTGGGTGTAGATCATGGTGGTCGTCACGTCGCGGTGGCCGAGCAGCTCCTGGACCGTCCGGATGTCGTGGCCGTCCTCCAGGAGGTGCGTCGCGAACGAGTGTCGGCTCCAACACGTTGCGGTACAGGAACAGCAACGCGCCCAGCGCCTGGTTCTGGGTCGAGGCGGCGACCTTCCCGTCGACCGCGAGCCAGGTCAGGAAGCGGGTGATCTCTGGTGCCCCCATCTCCGCGGGGTGTCGCTTCCCGTGGAAGAGGACGTACCGGCGGATCCAGGCGACGATCACCGGGGCTGGATCGTCTCGGCCGACCGGGCCCGGGCGCCACGGGGCTCTGGAAGCTCCTCCGGAGCATCCCGCACGGCCAGAGACAGGCGGCGGGCGTCACGACGCTGACCTGCGGGGTGGGCCAGCCGCACGTCGTCCGGATGATGACCACGCTCGCGCTCTGACCCCCTCCCCCTTGAGGAGGGGGGGAAAGGCTAGAAGAGCCGCTTCGCCTCCTGGAAGTCGCGGTCAGCCTCGACCTCGGCCGTCAGCGCCGCGAGCTCCCGCTCCAGCGCCGCCGCCCCACCGCTCCGCGGCAGCCGCTCGACGAGCGTCTGCGCGCGCTCCCCCCAGCGGCGCGCCTTCGGGGTGTAGGCCCACGGGTCCGCCGCCGTGAGCTTGCTCCGCTCGATCGCCGCGCGCAGCTGCTCCGCCCGATCCAGCGGCGTCAGCTCGCGGGGCGGCGCAGCCAGCGGCGCCGTTCCGCGGTCCGGCGTCGCCCGACGCGCGGCCGGCTTTGCCGTCGCTGCCTTCGTCTGCGTCTTCGTCCGCGTCTCGGATGTCTTGCCCCCCGACTGCTTTCCACGCTTGGTCGCCACGGTTCTCGGGCCCTCCTCGGCCCTACGAAGATGAGTGCCTCGGCGCGGGCAGCCCTGCCAGAGGCCGCACGAAATGATACATCGCAAACGCCTCGAGCGCGAAGGGGGGGAAGCCGAGGTAGCCGGCGAGCGGCATCTCGAAGATCTTCCAGTCGGGGAAGACGGGGACACCCACGTACGTCCACCGGGCGGTGGCCCAGTAGTTCCAGAACTCCCAGAGGAAGCCGCAGACGAGCCCGGCCAGGAGCCACCGGTAGACGAAGCCGCGGTCCCCGCGGGCCCAGGCCCCGGTGAACGACGGCCGGCCGGCCCGGTGGTTCAGGGGGTCGAGGAGAAGGACAAAGCCGAGCCAGACGAAGCCGAAGGTCCAGGGGCGGACGGAGGCGGGGAGGAGGGGGGGGATCACGAGGAACGCCGCCCCGACCACGGCCGACGCCCGGAGGAGCCCCGGCGCCGGGAGGCGGACCGGTCCCCGCGCACCGGCGAAGACCGCGAAGGCCTCGAGGAGCGCGGCGGTCTGATAGAGCCCGGGGGTGATCGTGGCGAACGACCAGGCGTAGCCCAGCGCCGCGAGCCATGCCGGCTCCGGGACGCCGAAGTAGGCCCAGTTCTGGAGCCGCCAGTTGTACGCCTCGAAGACGAGCCAGAGCGGGATCGAGGCGGTCGCCATGAACAGAGCCTCGCGCGGGCGGTCGTGGATCAGCGAGGCGCCGCGGCGCCGGAGGACCAGCGCGTCGGCGACCAGGATGTACGCGGTCCACATGGTCGGCGTGAACCAGCGAGCCAGCGGCTCGAGCCGCCAGGGGAGGAGCGCCTCGTCGAGGAGGAGGACGCCGAGACCGAGCCAGCCGTACCAGACCATGCCGCGGGGCGACCGCGCCCCTGGACCGATGGTACAACCACCGGGTCCCCCCGGCGAGGTTGACCGGGAGCGCGTGTTGGGAGACAATGCGGGCAGGGATCGGGGAAGGAGGCCGGATGCCGAGACAGACCCTCGACCTTCCCGCCATCGAGTACCTGTCCATCCTCGACGCCGACGGCACCCTCGACGCCCCCCTGGAACCGAAGATCCCGCCGGAGGAGCTCAAGCGCCTCTACCGGGCCTTTCTCCTCGCGCGGCGCTTCGACGAGCGGATGCTGCGCCTCCAGCGCCAGGGGCGGATCGGGACGTTCGGGCCGATCCGTGGCCACGAGGCGGCCGTCCTCGGGAGCATCTACGCCCTCCGCCCGACGGACTGGCTGGTCCCGTACTACCGGGAGTGGGCCGCGTGCATGTGGCGGGGCTGGCCGCTGGAGAACCTGATCCTCTGGTACGCGGGCTTCGCCGAGGGGATGCGGCTGCCGGACGGCCTGAAGGACCTCCCCCTCTGCATCCCCATCGCGAGCCAGCTGCCGCACGCGGTCGGCGTCGCGTATGCCGCGCGCTACAAGGGCGAGGACAGCGTGACGCTCGTCTACCTCGGGGACGGCGCGACCTCCCACGGCGACTGCCAGGAGGCGATGAACTTCGCGGGGGTCTTCCAGGTGCCGCTGGTGTTCCTCGTCCTCAACAACCAGTGGGCGATCTCGGTGCCGCAGTCGAAGCAGACCCGCGCGAAGACGCTCGCCCAGAAGGCGGTCGCCTACGGCTTCCCGGGGATCCAGGTGGACGGCAACGACCTCCTCGCCGTGTACGTGGCCACGAAGGAGGCGGTGGGGCGGGCGCGGAAGGGCGGGGGCCCGACGCTCGTCGAGGCCGTCACGTACCGGCTCTCGATGCACACGACCTCGGACGACCCGACGAAGTACCGGAGCGAGGCCGAGGTCAAGGCGTGGGAGGCGAAGGAGCCCTTGCCGCGCTTCCGCCGCTACCTCGAGGCCAAGGGGATCGTGGACGCGCAGGTCCACGCCGGGCTGGAGGCGGAGGTGGACGGGCAGATCCGTGAGGCCGTGGAGCGGGCCGAGGCCCGGATGCGGCCGGCCTTGATGGACGTCTTCGAGCACGTGTACGCGACGCGCCCGCCGGGGCTCGAGGCGCAGCGGGAGGAGCTCGCCCGCTACTTGGCGGAGACCGGCCAGGCAGCCGGTCAGGGGAGTGCAGGATGACCCAGGACGGCCGGAAGCTGACGATGGTCAAGGCCATCAACCTCGCGCTCCACCAGGAGATGGAGCGGGACGACGACGTGATCGTCCTCGGCGAGGACGTCGGCGTGGACGAGGGGGTCTTCCGCGTGACCGAGGGGCTCCTCAAGAAGTTCGGCGAGCAGCGCGTGATCGACACGCCGCTCGCCGAGGGCGCGATCGTCGGGATGGCGATCGGCATGGCGATCTACGGGCTGAAACCCATCCCCGAGATCCAGTTCTCCGGCTTCGCGTTCCAGGCGTTCCACCAGGTCGAGAACCACGCGGCGCGCTACCGCGCCCGCACCCGCAGCCGGTACCACATCCAGATGGTGGTCCGGATGCCCTACGGCGGCGGCATCCGGGCGCTCGAGCACCACTCCGAGAGCGAAGAGGCCTACTACGCGCACACGCCGGGGCTGAAGATCGTGATTCCCTCCACCCCGCGGATCGCCCGGGCGCTGCTCGTCAGCGCGATCCGCGATCCCGATCCCGTCGTCTTCTTCGAGCCGAAGGCCCTCTACCACGCGATCCGCGAGGAGGTGCCCGAGGCCGAGGAGGCGTGGCCGATCGGCCAGGCCCGGGTCGCGCGCGAGGGCAAGGACCTGACGCTGATCGCCTACGGGGCGATGCTGCACAAGTGTCTCGAGGTCGCCGACCGGCTGAAGGTGGAGGACGGCGCCGAGGTCGAGGTGCTCGACCTCGTGTCGATCTCGCCGATGGACACGGACGCGATCGCGACCTCGGTCCGGAAGACGGGCCGCGCCGTGGTGGCGCACGAGGCGCAGCGGACCTGCGGCGTGGGGGCCGAGGTCATGGCACGGATCGTCGAGACGGCGTTCCTCCAGCTCCAGGCCCCGGTGCGCCGGGTCACCGCCCCCGACATCGTCTACCCCGGGTTCGCGCGGGAACGGGGCTGGCTGCCCGACGCCGACCGGGTCCTCCGGGCAGTCCGCGAGACGCTGGCGTTCTGAGGGACCCCACCCTCACCCCAGCCCTCTCCCTCCCGCGGGAGGGAGGGGGGAGAGAACGATGGCCAGGGACTTCAAGCTGCCGGACCTCGGCGAGGGTCTGACCGAAGCGGAGATCGTCCGCGTCCTCGTGGCCGAAGGGGAGGAGATCAAGGAGGACCAGCCGGTCCTCCTCGTCGAGACCGAGAAGGCGCAGGTCGAGCTCCCCTCGCCCTACGGCGGTCGCGTGGCGAAGATCCACGTGCGGGCGGGCGAGCGGGTCAAGGTCGGCTCCGTCCTCGTCAGCATCGCGGGGGCCGGCGAGCCCGTCGCGGCCGCGACCACGCCCGAGCCGGCGCCGCGCCGGGGGGCCCCGGCCGCGGCGGCGGTCCCGGCGGCCCCGCCCGCCACGGGCGGGCTCCCACCGGCGGCGACGCCGGCGACGCGGCGGCTCGCGCGCGAGCTCGGCGTGGACGTCGCGGCTCTGCACGGCACGGGAC
>CAYQDR010000188.1:0-5337 GCA_964416315.1 uncultured bacterium | reverse complement strand
GCAGGTAGTTCGTCGCCTTGCCGTAGGAGACGGAGCCGGACTCGAGGACGAGCCACCCCTGGGCGCGATGGGAGTGACTGAACTCCCAGTAGAGCCGGGACTTGCCGACCCCCGGCTCCCCCACGACGGCCACCACCTGCCCGCGACCGGCCCCCGCGCGCGCGAGCGCCTGGCGGAGCTGCTCCAGCTCGCTCTCGCGGCCCACGAAGCGGGTGAGGCCGCGGGCGGCCGCGGCCTGGAAGCGCGAGCGGATCGTGGCCGCCCCGGTCAGCTCGTAGACCTCCAGCGGCGCCTCCAGCCCTTTGACCGGTAGCGGGCCCAGCGGCTTGACCTCCACGTACCCCTCGGCCAGGGCCAGCGTCTCGGCCGAGAGCAGGATGGATCCGGGCAGGGCCATCTGCTCCATCCGCGCGGCGACGTGCGTCGTCTGGCCGACCGCGGTGTAGTCCATGTGGAGGTCGCTCCCGATCGCGCGCACCACGACCTCGCCGGAGTTCAGCCCGACCCGGATCTGGAGCGGCAGCCCGTCCGCCCGCCGGACGCTCTCGGCGTAGCGCTTGACCGTCTCCTGCATCCGCAGGGCGGCGTAGCAGGCCCGGACCGCGTGGTCCTCGCAGGCCAGCGGCGCGCCGAACAGGGCCATGATGCCGTCGCCCATGACCTGGTTCACGGTCCCTTCGTAGCGGTGGACGGCCTCCATCATGCGCTCAAGCAGCGGATCGAGGAGCTTCCGCGCCTCCTCGGGGTCGCGATCCGCCAACAGCTCCATCGAGCCCTTTACGTCTGCGAAGAGCACGGTCACCTGCTTGCGCTCGCCTTCGAGGGCGGCTCTTGAGGTCAGGATCTTCTCCACGAGGTGCTTGGGCGTGTAGGTCTCGGGGGAGGCGAACCGCGCAGGGGGTTCGGGGGCCAGGGCGGCGCCGCACGAGCGGCAGAATCTCTTGCCGGGCGTGGCCGTGGCACCGCAGCTCGGGCATGCAAGCTCAAGGCGGGCGCCACAGTCCTCGCAGAAGCGGGCGCCCGGATCGTTCGAAGCTTGACACCGGGGACAGGTGGACATCGTCACGACACCCAGTTCCTGACGCTCCGGGTCCGCGGCATCATCGCCCTACCAGAACTTCTCATAGCGGATCCGCTTCCGCTCGATCCCCCGGGCGAGACACAGCTCGCGCGCCGCCTTGACCAGGTCGCCGCCCCCGCAGAGGAGCGCGTCGTGGCCGCGGAGCTCCCCCGCCTCGCGCTCGACCGCCGCGAGGACGGAGCCGACCTCGCCCGACCACCCGGGGTCCGGCGCGGAGAGCATCGGGCGGTAGCGGAACTGCTGGTGCCGCGAGCCGAGCGCGCGGAACTCCGCGTCGTAGAGGAGGTGCCCGAGGGTCGGCGCCGTGAAGTAGAGCATCATCGGGCGCGGGAAGCCCTCTTCCGCCTGGGCGAGGAGGATCGAGCGGAACGGGACCACGCCCACCTCCTCCGCGACCATCAGGACGGGCGCCGTCGAGTCGGCAATGAGGGTCAGCGTCCCGAGCGGCGGCTGGAAGCGGACCTCGTCCCCGACCCCGAGCTCCCGGAAGTAGCGCGAGCCGGAGCCGCCCGGCTTGACGTCCACGCAGAGCCGGATCAGCCGGCGCTCCGACGGGGGCGAGGCCATCGAGTACGGTCGCACGGTCTTCTCCCCGAGGGGGATCGCGATCCACTGGCCGGCGTCGAAGGCGAGCTCCGGGGGCTCGATCATGGCGAGATCCACCTCGAGGAGCACCGGGTCCAGCCAGCGGACGGCCGCCACGCGAGCGCGACAGGACGGGGCCTTCGGCATCCCGCCGCGCCCCGGTCAGCCACGCCGGAAATGCGGCAGCACGTCCGCCGCGAAGCGCTCGACCTGCTCGGGCACGCGGTCGGCGCCCGCCGTGAAGCCGAGGACGAAGGTGCGGACCCCGGCCGCGACGAAGCGCTCGAGCGTCTCGATGCACCGGGCGGGCGGGCCGAGGACGCAGTACTTCTTGACCAGCTCGTCGAACGACTGGTTGTACCGCCAGCCGAGATCCCGCGCCGCCGCGACACGCGCCTGGTCCCAGTCGTCGTCGATCACCGTGAACGCGAGGTGGGCGGGCTCGAAGCCGCGTCCGATCTCGAGCGGACGGCGCGCGTCGGCCGCGAAGGTCGAGATCTTCTCCAGGCTCGCCCGGTACTGCTCCGGCGTCACGACGTAGGAGATCCACCCGTCCCCGACCCGGGCCGCCCGGCGCAGGGCGTGGTCCGAGCGCCCGCCGATCCAGATCGGCGGCCCGCCGGGCTGGACCGGCCTCGGCTCGAGCGCGAGGTCGGTGAAACGGACGAAGCGGCCCGCGAAGGACGCTGGGGACTTGGCCCAGAGGAGGCGGCAGACCTCGATCCCCTCGTCCACCCGCCGCCCGCGCTCGGCGCGCGGGATGCCGCACGCCTCGAACTCCTTCGGGAACTCGCCCCCGACACCGACGCCGAAGACGAAGCGGCCGCCCGAGAGGACGTCGAGCGTCGCCACGGTCTTCGCGGCGACCGTCGGGTGACGGAGCGCCAGCAGGTAGACGCAGGTGCCGAGGCGGACCCGCCGGGTGACGGCCGCCAGATGGCTCAGCGTGGCGAGGGACTCCAGGGTCGGCACGTGGAACGCGATGTGGTCGCCCGTCCAGATCGAGTCGAAGCCGAGCGCCTCGATGCGCGCCGCCAGCGCGCGCAGGCGCTCCGGCGGCTGGAGGCCGAGGGTGACGCCGAACCGAACTTCGGCCATCCCCGGGCTAGGTGCCTGTCGGACCAAACCGGGCGTTTCGCCTCAGCACTACCGCAACGCTCACGATGTTCCGCTCCGAGCGCCGGCTTTGCCGGCGCAATCCCCTCCTGGGGGAGGTCCGGCCCCCCGAAACAAAGGGGGGCGCAGCCCCCCTCCGGGTAAACTAGCGCGGGAAGGCGTCCCGGACGCCCCCGTCCACGGTGAGGGTGCAGCCGGTCGTCTTGGCCGCCCGGTCCGACGCGAGGAAGAGGACCGCTTCCGCGACGTCCTCGGGGAGGACCGACACCCCGAGGAGGTTCCGCTTCCGGTAGAACTCCTCGAGCTGGTCCACCCCGATCCCCTGGGCGCGGGCCCGCTCCCGCCGCACCTCGTCGGACCACAGGCCGGAGTCGCGGAAGACGGCGTCCGGGTTCACGATGTTGACGCGGATCCCGTAGGGGCCGCCCTCGATCGCCGCCACCTTGGCGAGCTGAGCCTCGGCGGCCTTCGCGGCGCTGTAGGCGGCGAAGTCCTTCCCGGGGGACATGACGTTCTTCGTGGCCACGAACACGAGGCTCCCGCCGAGCCCCTGGGCCTTCAGCACCCGGAAGGCTTCGCGCGTCACGAGGAAGTGCCCCCGCGCGTTCACCGCGAAGCTCCGCTCCCAGTCGGCCAGCGCCATCGCGTCGATCGGAGCCGAGTGGGCGATCCCGGCGTTCGACACGACGATGTCGAGGCCCCCGTACGTCTCGACGGCGGCGAGCAGGCCGTCCTGGACCCCCTCCTCCGACGTCACGTCCATGTGGACGCCGAGCGCCCGCGCAGGCCCCAGCTCGGTCACGATCTCGTGGGCCACGCGCGCCGCCCCCTCCTCGTCGAGGTCCCCGACCACGACGTGGGCCCCTTCCCGTGCCAGCCGGCGGGCGACGGCGCGGCCGATGCCGCTGGCCCCTCCCGTGACGAGGGCGATCCGCCGTGCGAGCTCCTTCTCGGGGGGCGCCAGCGTGAGCTTGTACAGCTCGAGCGGCCAGTACTCGACGCCGAAGGCCTCGGCCGGCGTCAGCGAGGCGTACGGGCCGACCGCGGAGGCCGCCCGGAGGACCCAGGCCGTGTGGCGATAGATGTCGGCGACGATCGCCGCGGTCCGGGCGTCCTTGCCGCTCGTGAACATCCCGAGCCCGGGCAGCAGGATCACCCGCGGATACGGGTCCGCCAGCGTCGCCCCCTCGAACCGGTGCGTCTCGAAGTAGGCCGCGTACCCGCGGGCGAACGTCTCGATCGCCGGCCGGAGCGCCGCGATCACGGCCTCGGGCGCGGCCGGCTCGGCGAGCGGCACGAAGCACGGCAGGCGCTTCGTGAAGACCGTGTGGTCCGGCGTCGCCGGGCCGACCTGGGTGAGCCGCGCCGCCTCGGGGGCGCTGACGAGCTCGAGGACGTCCGGCGCGTCGTCGAAGCGGAGGATGACCCGGCGGTCCCGTCCGATCAGCCCGCGCAGCACCGGGGCGACCGCCGTCGCCACCGCGCGCCGGGTGTCGGCGTCCGGCACCGAGACGGCGGGCGGCCCGAAGACGCGCCGCCCGCGCGCCGCGTCGCGGAGCCGCTCCTCGCCGCGCGTGACGAGGTCGATCGTGCCGAGGTACGCCTCCTTGAGCGTCGCGCCCCAGGTGATCAGCCCGTGCTTCTCGAGGAGCACGCCACGCGCCGCGGCGTTCGCGCGGACCGCGTCCGCCACCTCGCGCGACAGCCGAAAGCCGGGGCGCCGGTACGGGATGCTCACGGCGTCCTTGCCGAAGACCTCCCGCACGACCTCGTGGCCCCGCTCGGTGTTCGTGAGCGCGACGATCGCGTCGGCGTGCGTGTGGATCACGGCCTCGAAGGGGAGGAAGCCGTGGAGCAGTGTCTCGATCGAGGGGCGTGGCGCGTTGGGCTCCTGGAGGCATCGGGCGAGGTAGTCCACCATCGCCTGGTCGCCCATGTCCTCGCGCTCGAGGAGCGGGAGGACGTCGTCGAGACGGACGCCGGGGAAGTCCTTGCGGGCGATGCTCTTCAGGTCGGAGCCGCTGCCCTTGACGCGCAGCACCCGGACCGGGCGCTTGCGGAGATCGGGCTCGGTCAGCTTGACGGAGGTGTTGCCGCCACCCCAGACGGCGAGCGAGGTCTCGGCCCCCACGAGCCGCGAGGCGTAGACGAGAAGGTCGAGGGGGTCGAGCCCGCGGGCGGCGTCATCGCTCCACCGGCTCTCCATGTGGCTCAGGCTCGCGTCCCATCGTAGTCCGGGGTTACGCTGGGCGTCAAGGCTTACGCCGCAGAAACTGCGGGTCGCGCGAGTCCCACACGCGCGCGGGTCGCACGTCCACGCCAACAGTCATCACCGGCGAGCGAACGTAGACGGCGAACACCGCGATGAACACCAGGAGAGGGACCGTTCGACGAACCACGACGTCAGCCGGGCCGCCGGGCGCACGAGCCCGCAGCCAACCCGGCGGCCCGGCTGCGCTCAGGGTCCGTGAAGAAATCGCGGGCGGGTCCGAAACCCGACTACTGCTTATCCGGTTCACTCCGAACGGTACCGTGGGTGGTAGGCGCAGGAACTG
>CAYQDR010000187.1:0-5344 GCA_964416315.1 uncultured bacterium | reverse complement strand
ACAGGGCGCCGAAGTGGATGGGGTTGCGCCGGATCACCTCCTCGCAGTCGGCCAGGGAACGGTCGTACTCGCCCATGAGGTAGTAGACGGTCGCGCGCTTGTTCCACCCCTCGGCGAACTCGGGCGCGCGCGCGATGACCTCGGTGAAAGTCGCCGCCGCCTCCTCGTGCAGGCCGAGCCCCATGAGCCCGATGCCGTGCTGGAGGAGCGCGTCCACCTCGCGGTCGCCGGAGCGCTGCCAGATCGCCCAGAGCGCCGCCTGCGCGCCCTCGCGGACCGCCGCGTCCGGGTCGCGGAGCGCCCGCGCGAGGTCGGCGGTCGCGGCCCCGTCCCCGACCTCGCCCAGGCGGGTCGCCGCCGCACGCCGCTCGGTGGCCGTCCCGCCGCGGAGCTGCTCGAGCAGCGCCGCCTGCTCCGGCGGCGCGGCCAACAGGAGGGCCGCGAGCACGGGAACGATCCAGATGCTCACCGCCGCGCGTCCTCCTTCCGGTCGACGAGGCGGAGAAATTCGGCCTCGTCGAGCGTCGCGACCCCGAGCCGGCGGGCGTCGTCGGCCTTCGACCCGGGGTCCTTGCCGACCACGACGTAATCGGTCTTCCGCGAGACGGAGGAGGTCACGCGCCCGCCCAGGCGGACGATCAGCTCCTTGGCCTCGTCCCGGGACAGGCGCTCGAGCCCGCCCGTGAGCACGAACGTCTTGCCCAGGAGCGGCTTCGGTCCGGTGGCGGCGCGCGGCTCGGCCAGGAGCACCCCCACCTCGCGGAGGCGCGCGACCGCCCGCTGATTGGCCCGCTGGTCGAAGAAGAGCCGGACGGACTCCGCGATGCGCGGGCCGATGCCGTAGATCTCGTTGATCTCCTCGCGGCGCGCGGTCATGAGACGGTCCATGCTCGCGAAGTGGTCGGCGAGGACCCGGGCGGCCCGCTCCCCGACGTACCGGATGCCGAGGGCGAACAGGAGCCGGGCGAGCCCGCGGGTCTTGGACGCCTGGATCGCGTTGACCAGGTTCGTGGCCGACTTCTCGGCGAGCCGCTCGAGCTCGGCGAGCTGGGGGACCGTGAGCATGTAGAGGTCGGCGAAGTCCCGCACCAGGTTCCGCTCCACGAGCTGGTCGATGACCGCCTCGCCCAGGTGCTCGATGTCCATCGCCCCGCGCGAGCCGTAGTGGAAGAGCGCCTCCTTGAGGCGCGCCGGGCACGCGGCGTTCGTGCACCGCACCACGACTTCCCCCTCCGGCCGAGAGGCCGCCGAGCCGCAGACCGGGCAGCGGCCGGGGAAGACGAAGCGCTTCACGCCGTGGGGCCGTTTCTCCACGAGGACCCGGACGATGTGGGGGATCACGTCGCCGGCACGCTCGACCACCACCGTGTCGCCTTCCCGGACATCGAGGCGCTCGATCTCGTCCACGTTGTGCAGGGTCGCCCGGCTGATCGTGGCCCCGGCGATCCGCACGGGGTCGAGCTCCGCCGACGGGGTCAGCGCCCCGGTGCGGCCGACGTTGATCAGGATGCGGCGCACGACGCTCGTGGCTTGCTGCGCCGCGAACTTGTACGCGATCGCCCAGCGCGGGTGGTGGGCGGTCGCGCCGAGGCGCCGTTGCTGGTCGAGGCTGTCCAGCTTGACGACCACGCCGTCGGCCTCGTACCCGAGCCGGTCGCGCTCGGCCTCGAGCTCCGCGCAGGTCGCGACCACCTCGTCCATCGAGGCGCACCGCCGGCTCCGCGGGTTGGTCTTGAAGCCGCCCTCCCGGAGGGCCGCGAGGACCTCCGAATGGGTCCTCAGCGGCATCGGCTCGGCGTGGCTCACCTGGTAGACGAAGATGTCGAGCGGGCGGCGGGCCGTCACCGCCGGGTCCTTCTGCCGCACGGAGCCGGCCGCGGCGTTTCGCGGGTTCGCGAACCCCGGCTCGCCGGCGGCTTCGAGCTGGGCGTTGAGACGCTCGAACTTCGCCCGCTCCATGAAGACCTCGCCGCGCACCTCCAGGACGTCGCACCGGGCGAGCCGCCCGCGCACGGCGAGCGGGATCGAGCGGATCGTCTTGAGGTTCGCGGTGACCTCCTCGCCCATGCGCCCGTCGCCGCGGGTCGCCCCCCGGACGAAGCGGCCCCGCTCGTAGAGGAGCGCGACGCCGAGGCCATCCACCTTGGGCTCGCAGACGTAGGCGAAGGTCTCCCCGGGGAGCGCCCGCCGGAGGCGCGCCTCGAACTCGCGGAGGTCGTCCGCCGTGGTCGCGTTGTCGAGCGAGAGCATCGCGACCCGGTGCTCGACGGCCGCGAACGCCTCGGCGACCTGGCCCGACACGCGCTGCGTGGGGGAGTCCGGGGTGACGAGCTGCGGGTGCCGGGCCTCGAGGTCCCGCAGCTCGCGCACGAGCGCGTCGTACTCGGCGTCGGAGGTCTCCGGGCGGTTCTCGACGTAGTAGCGGTGGTCGTGGTGCGCGATCAGCCGGCGGAGCTCCTCCGCCCGCCGGCGCGCCGCGGCAGGCGCGCTCATGGCGTCAGGATAGCACGCGCTCGGAGGCGGGGAGGCGGAGACCCGTGGACGTCATCCGCTTCGACCTGCGCGTCGGAACCGCATGGCTGCCTCTCGTCCGCTATCGGCGACCGCACGGCTTGATCACCGGTGACACCGTGGATGCCTTCGTAGCTTCGCGTCTGGGAACGTCTTCGCCATACACTTGACTGCATCCCAGTGAGGCATATATCTTAGACATACGACGGAGGTGTATCCTGTGCGCACCACGTTGAACCTCGATGACGGTTTGGTCCAGGAGCTGATGAAGATGACGAAGGCCGGAACGAAGACCGAGGCTATTCACTTGGCTATCTCGGAGTTCATCCGGCGAAGGAAGATCGAGGGGTTACTGGCGCTGGAGGGTAAGGTTCCCATTGACGTGGGCTGGCGCGAGCTGGAGGA
Source organism: uncultured bacterium (assembly GCA_964416315.1). Lineage (GTDB taxonomy): Bacteria > Methylomirabilota > Methylomirabilia > Rokubacteriales > DASRDR01 > CAYQDR01. The sequence goes on along the minus strand of CAYQDR010000187.1, from coordinate 2,428 downwards.
GCGGGAGTTGAAGAGCCAGGCGGAACGCGAGCGGCGCTGGCGTGGTCATCGCTGATACGTCGGTCTGGATCGAATACTTCAAAGGTGGCCATGAGCCCGCCCGGAGGGCTTTGCGGGATCTCATCCGAGCCGCGCAGGCGGTCCTCGTGGGCGTGGTCCTGGCCGAGCTGCTTCAGGGGTGTCGATCCGCGAAAGAGGCGGACACGATCCTCTCGAAGCTGGCCGGCCTTCGCTTCCTGGAGACCACGTTCTCGACCTGGAAGGGCGCCGGAGAACTGTCGGCTTCCCTCAGGCGGAAAGGCATCACGCTTCCTCTCTCGGACGTCATCATCGCCGTCCTCGCCCTAGAACACCGCTGTGCAGTCTTCACTCTCGATCCACACTTCGAGCAGGTCCCCGGTCTGACGCTCCACCTGCCCGCTCGGCCCGCGAGGACCCGGTAGCCCTCGGCCGGGCGCGCGTCAGGCGGCGGGCTGCGCGGCCGCGTCGGGCCCCCCCGGGAACGCCACGAGCAGCGTCGCCACCCCGAGGGCGACGGCGAGCCAGAGCGTCGCCGCCCGGATGAGGAGCGTCGCGGCGACCGCCTCGGGCAACGCGACCCCAAAGGCGACGAGGAGGCCCGTCAGGCTCGCCTCGGCGACGCCGAGGCCCCCGGGCAGCATCGAGACGGCGCCCGCCAGGGACGCGAAGGCGTAGGTGAAGGTCGGGACGCGGAGGGACGTCTCGACGCCGAGGCCGAGGAGGATCAGGTAGAAGCCGAGGCACTCGAAGAACCACGAGACGGCCGAGAGGCAGACGGCGACCGCCAGCGGCCCGGGGGCGACGAGCGCTCGGCCCGCGCCGAGGAACAGGCGCAGCGGCTCGGCGAGGCGCGCGAGGCGCGGTCCCCGCGCGAGGGCGTCGTGGACGCGGTCGGCGAGCCCGGGGACCCGGAGGACGACGACGGTGAGGGCGAAGACGGCCGCGAGCCCGCCGAGCACGGGGCCGCCGTGCGGCAGAACCGTCGCGCCGAGGGCGCTCAGGACCAGGAGTCCCGCCACGTCGGTCAGGCGCTCGGCCACGACCACCGACGCCGTCCGCGAGAGCTCCGTTCCGACGAGGTCCCGCACGAGGATCGCCTTGAGGAGCTCCCCGAGCTTGCCCGGGCTGATCGCCATCGTGAACCCGGCCAGGAACACGAGGAGGCTCTGGCGTCGCGGCAGCGGGATCGCGAGGCAGGCGAGGTAGTAGTCCCACTTGAGGAAGCGCAGACCCCAGTTGGCCAGTGCGGCCGCGATCACCAGCGGGAGGAGCCGCCAGCGAAACCGACCCAGGGCGTCGAGCGTGGCGCCGAGGTTGGCCGTGATCGCGAGGCCGAGCGCGACGGCGGCGCCCAGGGCCGCCACGAGGACGACCTGCCGGACCAGGCGGGGCGCGGTCACGCGCGGCGGGGGCGCGGGGGCGGGGCGCGCTCAGGGCTTGGCGGCGCCGGGGCGGACCGGGGGCGCGGCCGCGAGCCTGGCCCTGGCTTCGCGGATCTTGGCGAGGGCCTCGTCGCGGTCCTTCCCGGGGGGCCCGACCTTGACGAAGCGCTCCCAGGCAGCGATGGCCCCCGCGTAGTCCTGGCCCAGGTCGTAGAGGACCCGGGCTTTGTCCCACAGGGTGTGCGGGTCGTCGGGCCTGAGGGCGAGCGCGCGGTCGAAGGCCTCGAGGGCGCCCTCGGCGTGACCGGCGACGCCGAGGATCACCCCGATGTGCGTGATCGCCTCGACGTTCTCCGGGTCGCGCTTCAGGATGGCCTTGTACGCGGCGATCGCCTCCGGGTAGCGCCCCTCGTCGAGCGCCGCGTGCGCCGCGCGCAGCATCCCGTCGAGCATCTCCTTCGCCAGTGGGCGGGCGCTCTCTCCGCCGGTCTCGCCGCCGGTGACCGGGCCGGGCGCGGCCATCCCGGGCATCGCTCCTGCGGCCGCCATTCCGCCGGTCGGCCCCTGGGTGGCCGCGGAGGGGTCCGGCTGGGTGTAGCGGACGACCAGCACCCCGAGGACGACGCCGAAGGCGACGAGCACGACGGCCCCACCGGCCAGGGCGAGCGGGTGACGCGACCACCGGGTCTTAGCGGGCGCCGGCGCCGCCGGGGCCGCCGCGGCGGGCGCCGCCTCGCTCGGGCCGAGCTCGTCGAGCCGCTTGAGGATCGCGCTCGCCCGCGCCTCGTGCCGCGCCCGCAGCCCCGCGTAGTCTTCGTCGGTCAGGTGGCCCGCCTCCCGGTCGAACGTCAACTCGCGGATCGCGCGGAGGGCGAGGACCTTCTCGGCCTCGAGCGAGGCCCTCAGATCGTCGGCCGCGGGCCTTCGCCGGTCGTCCCGCCGTCGGAGGAGCGGCCACAGGACGAAGACTGCGGCGAGCAGTCCGATCGCGAGCGCGGCGATGAGGGTGACCACGGCGCTACTCA
>CAYQDR010000186.1:0-5446 GCA_964416315.1 uncultured bacterium | reverse complement strand
GTCTCCATGGCGTTGCAGACGCTGGGGCGCTGGACCTTCGCGTTCACCGCGATCTCCGCCGCCATCTGGAGATCGGCGTCGGCGTCCACGTAGACGTGGCAGACCCCCTTGTCGTGCTTGAGGACCGGCATCGTCGCCCGCTCGCCGACCATCCGGACGAACGCCTCGCCCCCGCGGGGGACGACGAGGTCCACGTACCGGTCGAGCGTGATGAGGACGTCCACCGCCTCGCGGTCGGGCACGTCGATGAACCCGAGGGCCTCGGCCGGGAGCCCCGCCTTCTCGAGGCCCTTCGCGAGGAGCGCCGCGATCACGGCGTTCGACTCGAGCGCCTCGCGGCCGCCGCGGAGGACGCACGCGTTCCCCGACTTCACGCACAGCGCCGCCGCGTCGGCGGTGACGTTCGGCCGGCTCTCGTAGATGAACCCGATCACGCCCAGGGGGACCCGGACGCGCCCGACCTCCATGCCGTTCGGCCGGCGCCACATCCGAATCGTCTCCCCGACGGGATCGGGGAGGGCGGCGACCTGGCGGATCCCCGCGGCCATCGCCTCGATGCGCGTGTCGGTGAGCGTCAGCCGGTCGAGGAAGGCGCGCGGGTGCCCTTCGGCCCGCGCCCGCTCGAGGTCGGCGCGGTTGGCCTCGAGGACGGCCGGCGCCTTCTCCTCGAGCCCGCGCGCCATCTGGGCGAGAGCCTCGTTCTTCACGCGGGTCGCGGCGATCGCCAGCGCCTGCGCGGCCTCGCGCGCCGCCCGGGCCCGCCCCTCCACCAGCTCGCGGATGCTCGTCGCCATGCAGGTGACCCTAGAGTATCACGCCGCGCCGACGGAGAACCCCCGGCCTCACAGGATCACCAGGTTATCGCGATGGATGATCTCGTCCAGGACGCGGTAGCCGAGCAGCCGCTCGATGTCGCCCGTCTTCGCCCCCCGCAGGATCTGGACCTCGCGCGCGTCGTAGTTGACGATGCCGCGCGCGAACTCCTGGCCGCCGGGGTCGCGGAGCCCCACGGCGTCGCCCGCCGCGAACTCCCCGTCCACCTTTACGATCCCCGAGGGCAGGAGGCTCTTGCCCCCCTCGACGAGCGCCCGGCGGGCTCCCGCGTCCACCTCCAGCATCCCCTGCGGGGGCAGGGCGAAGGCGATCCAGCGCTTGCGCGCGGCCAGCCGGTCCGCCCGCGGCGCGAAGTACGTCCCCAGCGACTCCCCGCGCACCACCGCCTGGACGACGCCGGCGCGCCGGCCGTCCGCGATGATCATCGGGATCCCCGCGGCCATCGCCTTCTGGGCCGCCTGGAGCTTCGTCACCATGCCGCCCGTCCCCCACGCGCCCTCGCCGCCCCCGAGCCGCTCCATCTCCGGGGTGATCGCCTCGACCGTCTCGATCCGCCGCGCGGCGGGGTCGTGGTGCGGGTCCCCGGTGTAGAGGCCGTCGATGTCCGAGAGGAGGACGAGGAGGTCCGCCTCCACGAGATAGGCGACGAGCGCGGCCAGGTTGTCGTTGTCCCCGACCTTGATCTCCTCCACGGCCACTGTGTCGTTCTCGTTGACGATCGGGAGCACGCCGTAGTCGAGGAGCGTGAGCAGCGTGTTGCGCGCGTTGAGGTAGCGGGCGCGGTGGCTGATGTCCTCCTGGGTGAGGAGGACCTGCGCCACCCGCCGGCCGTGCGCGGCGAACGCCTGCTCGTAGTGCCACATGAGGGCCACCTGTCCGGCCGCCGCGGCCGCCTGCTTCTCGGGGATGGAGCGCGGGCGATCGCGCAGGCCGAGCCGCGCCGTCCCCGCCGCGATGGCCCCCGAGGAGACCAGCGTGACCTCCGACCGCTGGGCGACGGCCGCCAGGTCCGCGGCGAGCTGGGCGATCCGGGCGGGATCCGGGCCCCGGCTCGGGTCGGTGATGAGCCCGGTGCCGACCTTGACGACGATCCGCCGGAGCTTCGCCAACCGCCGCTTCACGGGCTCATCCCAGCGCCCCCGCCGGGCGCCGCGCGGGCGCCGCGTCGAGCAGGCGCGCCACCGCGGCGCGCAGCTCGTCGAGCCCCCGGCCGGGCCGCGCGGCGATCGGGAGGAACGGGAGCCCCCGCCGGCGCGCGAGGGCGCGCGCCCGGGCCAGGCGCGGCGCGACGCCGGGCAGATCCACCTTGTTGGCGGCGACGACCTGCGGCCGCCGGGCCAGCTCGGGGGAGTACTTCGCGAGCTCGGCCTGGATGACGCGCCAGTCGGCCGTGGGATCCCGCCCGGTCGTCGGGTCGAGGTCGAGGAGGTGGACCAGGACCCGCGTCCGCTCGACGTGCCGGAGGAAGCGGTGCCCGAGACCCTTGCCCTCGGCCGCCCCCGGGATGAGCCCCGGGATGTCGGCGATGACGAAGCTCCGCCCGTCGTCGAGCCGCACGAGCCCGAGCGTCGGCACGAGGGTCGTGAAGGGATAGTCGGCGATCTTGGGACGCGCCGCCGAGAGTCGCGAGACGAGCGTGGACTTCCCGGCGTTCGGGAAGCCGACGACCCCCACGTCGGCCAGGAGCTTGAGCTCGAGGACGAGCCGGCGCTCCTCGCCCGGGCGCCCGGGCTCCGCGATCCGCGGCGCCCGCCGCGTGGAGGTCGCGAAGGCGGCGTTCCCGCGACCCCCGCGGCCCCCGGCCGCGACGACGAGCCGCTCGGCGTGGCGCGTGAGGTCGCCGAGGGCGAGCCCGGTGTCGCGCTCCCGCACGACGGTCCCGACGGGCACGCGCAGGACGAGGTCCCGCGCGTTCGCCCCGTGCTGGTCGGATCCCCGGCCGTGCTCGCCGCGCCGGGCGGCGTACTGCCGCCGGTAGCGGAAGTCGAGGAGGGTGGTCAGGCCCTCGTCCGCCTCGAGGACGATCGAGCCCCCGCGGCCGCCGTCGCCCCCGTCGGGGCCGCCGCGCGGGACGTACTTCTCCCGCCGGAAGCTCACGCACCCGCGACCGCCGTCCCCGGCCTTGACGAAGACCTCGACCTCGTCGACGAACATGGCGGGCGCGGGGGCATCCCCGCCGGCGGACGCGCTACATCCCTCGGAGGGGGGCTGCGCCCCCCTTTATTTCGGGGGGCCGAACCTCCCCCCAGGAGGGGTTGCGCGGGCAAAGCCCGCGCTCGGAGCGCTCCGGCGAGCGCTGTGCGGACGGGCCAGCCACCATCGTCCTTTTCGGCATCGCGCTACGACGCGGTGAGGACGCTCACGAACCGCCGCCCGCCGCGCGCCTCGAAACGGACCTGGCCGTCCGCCGTGGCGAACAGCGTGAAGTCGCGGCCGAGGCCGACGTTGCGCCCCGCCCGGAAGCGCGTCCCGCGCTGTCGCACGAGGATCGATCCGGCCGGGACCCACTGCCCGGCGAAGCGCTTGACGCCCAGCATCTTCGGCTGGCTGTCGCGACCGTTCCGCGAGCTGCCGACGCCCTTCTTGTGTGCCATGGCTCCGACCCCTAGACCCCGGCCTCGATGCGCGTGATCCGGACAGCCGTGTACGGCTGCCGGTGCCCGCGCCGCCGCCGGTAGTTCTTGCGCCGCCTGAACTTCACGACGACGAGCTTCGGCGCGAGCCCGGTGCGGATCACCTGCCCGACGACGCGGGCCTCGGCGAGCGCCTTCCGCTCCACGACCGGCTCCCCGTCGCCCTTGACATACGCGATCTCGCGGAACTCGACCGTCGCGCCCTGCGGCTGCGGCAGCCGCTCGAGGCGGACGACGTCCCCCTCGCGCACGCGGTACTGCTTGCCTCCCGAGACGATGACGGCCTCCACGACCCCTGCCTCCCTTGGGACTCCCCGCTGTGTGACCGCGCGACGCGAGCTCGAAGCTCAGATTTGACCACGCCGCGCCGGCGATGTCAACGTTTGCGCGTCCGCGACGTCCGCGAGCGGTGCCGGGAACCCGCGACCACGTGCGAGCCTCGTTGACGCGGAGGGGCCGCCTCGGGTACTCGTGGAACGAGTGCGGTCGGTCTCCCCGGCGCGGTCGTCGGCGTCGACGGGACTGAATGGGCCCCCGGACGGGGGCGTCGGACGGACAAGAGGGGACAGATGCGGGAGTACGGCGTCGCGATCGGGCTCTTGACGCTCGCCCTGACCCTGGGCGCCGCGCTCGCGGCCCCCGAGGCCGCCGCCCAGGTGGTCGCGCCCGAGGCGCCCCCGCCGCCCCAGGTCGAGTCCCCCGGCCCGCCCCCGGGCCCGGGCTTCGTCTGGCTCTCCGGCCACTGGACCTGGCAGGACGGGCGCTTCGTCTGGCTCAGGGGTCGCTGGGAGATGCCCCCGGGGCCCGGCCAGGTCTACATCCCCGGCCGATGGCGGAGGACGGACCGCGGCTGGGTCTGGGAGGACGGGCGCTGGCGGAGCAGCCGCTGAATCCTCGGCGGGGGGGCTCCGCCCCCTCCGGGACTCAGAACAGCGGCGCCGCGGCGCGGAGCGCCGCGTCCAGGAGCGGGCCCGGGAAGAGCCCGAGCAGCACGACGGCGAGCGCGCTGATCCCGAGGACGAGCGCCAGCGCGGGCGGCACCGCGACCGGCGCCGTCGTCGTGGGGGCCTCGATGTACATCTGCCTCGCGACCAGGAGGTAGTAGAAGAGCGCCACGACCGTCAGCACCGCCCCGAGCAGCACCAGCCCGTAGAGTCTCGGCCCCGCCTGCACCGCCGCCCAGAAGACGTAGAGCTTCGCCCAGAAGCCCACCACGAACGGGATCCCGCCGAGCGAGAGCAGGAACAGGAGCATCGCGAGCGCCAGGAGCGGCGAGCGCTGCGCCAGCCCGCGCAGGACGGTGACCCCGGTCGAGCCCTCCGTCCGCGCGACGGCCTCGACGACGAGGAAGGCCCCCATGTTCGAGAAGACGTACGCGACGAGGTAGAAGAGCACGACCGCCACGCCGTACGGGGTCACCGCGGCGACGCCGAGGAGCATGTAGCCGATGTGGGCGATCCCCGAGTAGGCGAGCAGGCGCTTCAGGTTCGTCTGGGGCAGCGCCATGAGGTTGCCCGCCACGATCGTGATCCCGGCCAGGAGCGCGGCGTAGGGGGCCCACACCACGCCCCGGTCCCCCGCGCCCTCGACGAAGACGCGGAAGATCACCGCGAAGCCGGCGGCCTTCGGCGCGACGGAGAGCCACGCCACGAAGGGCGTCGAGGCGGCCTCGTAGGTGTCGGGCACCCACATGTGGAACGGCACCGCCGCGATCTTGAACCCGACCCCCGCGAGGACGAGGAGGAAGCCGAGCACGAGCAGCGGCTCCCCGCCCCCGAGCGCCCGCGCGATCACCGGGAGCGCCGTCGTCCCCGTCGCGCCGTAGAGGAAGGAGAGCCCGTAGGCCAGGACAGCGGTCGAGAGGCTCCCCACGAGGAAGAACTTGAGCGCCGCCTCGACCGCCAGCTCCTCCCGCTTGACGAACCCCGCGAGCACGTAGAGCGGGATCGACATCAGCTCGAAGGCGACGAAGAGGAGGA
>CAYQDR010000185.1:0-5512 GCA_964416315.1 uncultured bacterium | reverse complement strand
TCCAGGGTCACGTTGTTGTAGTAGGCGGGGTCGACGTCGTACCAGTTCTTGACCCAGGGCCACCAGGCCATCCCTTCGGCGACCCACCGAACCTGGACCGCGGGAAGGTCGGTCAGGAGGATCCGCTCCATCTCGTGAACGATCTGGACCCGTTTCGTCTCGGTGAGCTCCGAGAGCTGGCTCTTGAAGAGCTCGTCGAACTTCGGATTGCAGTAGCGCGCGTCGTTGGCACTCGCGCCGCAGACGAAGAAGTCGGCGTAGAACAGGCCCGGATCCAGCGCGCCGGCCACGTTGTCCATGGTGATGAGCTGATAGTCCCTGGCGTCCCGACGCTGGGTGAAGGTCCCCCGGTCCGATACTTCGAGGATGAGCGTCACCCCGATCTGACGCAGTTGTTCTTTGGCGAACTGCGGCGTCAGGATGGACTCCGGGGTGTCCAGGATGAGCCACTTCAGCTCGAGCTGACCCGGCTTGTAGCCCGCCTCGGCCAAGAGCTGTCGCGCCTTCTGCCGTCTGGCTTCGACCGATGCCGTATCCGGCTTGCCCAGAAACTCTGCCAGTTCCGCCTTCGACAGGCTCCACTGGGTCCAGGGGGGCATGTAGCCGCCCACCGAACCTACCCCTTCGCCCAGAACCTCGACCGCCTTGTAGCGGTCGAGGGCGAGGCTGAAGGCCTGTCGTACCCGGCGATCGCTCCAGGGGGCCGTGTCGACCTTACCGGCGATGGAGTGCCACCAGAGCCGGGCGGGGAGGGACACGAGGACCTGGGGGTGCTTCTCCTTGAGCAGCCTCGCATCGGCCGGGTAGATGTACTGCATGTACGAGTTGATATCGAGCTTCCGAGCGCGCAGGTTGGCCAGGGCGACCGTCGGATCCTTGAACACGTAATTCCGCACCCCGTCCAGGCACGGGTATCCCTTGCGGAAGTAGTCGGGGTTCTTCACGGTCGTAGACCCGGCGCCGGTGACGTACTCCTTCCAGATGAACGGGCCGGTCCCGATCACGTTTTCCTTGAGTTTGTCCCAGGGCAGCTCGCTCGGGAAGATGATGGCCCAGCCCACCGCCAGCTTGGAGATCAGGCCAGCATCGGGCTGGCTGAGGTGCATCCGCACCGTCAGGGGATCGACCGCCTCGATGCGGTTGATGGCGGCGAAGTAGCCGGCGCGCCGGCTGAACTTCTTGTCGCGGATCTTGTCGATGCTCCACACCACATCGGCGGCGTCCAGATCGGTGCACGCACCGGGTCGGTCCTTCACCAGATCACCGCAGTGGAACTTGACCCCCCTGCGCAGCTTGAAGGTGTAGGTCTTCCCGTCGTCGCTCACCGTCCAGCTCTCCGCCAGGTCGGGCACGACCTTCCCCTTCTCGTAGAAGGAGTAGCGGAAGAGCCGGTTGTAGGAGCCACCGACCCGCTGCTGAGTGCGGACCGTGGTCTGGACATGAGGGTCGAAGTGCACCAGGTCCTCTCCGGCGTGCGTGCGCACGACACCCCCATACTTCCCACAGGGGCGAGCCTCCTGAGCCGCGGCGGGGATCGCCAGGAGGTACACGAGCATCACGACCGCACCACACATCAGCCAGCCTTGCCACTTGGATCGACGCTGGAATCCCGGATGCTCACTCATGCGAGACCTCCTTGGCGAGGAAACGTTCCACCACGAGCACCATCCCGAGCATGATAGTCACTTCGCCACACGCGTCAAGAGGAAACCCCATGATTCGACGATGTTTGGATGCCGGCGTAGTGGGGGTTGAGCCGACGGGGGCCACTAGCCAGTTTCTGTCGCGGCAGTCAAAAACGCCTGCGTTGTTAGTAATATAGCGGGTTCGGTGCAGGCGCGGATATCCGGGAGGTGGGCGGCGCGTGCCGCCCGATCCGCGGCATGGGCGTAGGCAGTTGAAACGCACTTTCCCGGGTCCCCGGATCGCCCGGACCACGCACTCCTCGGCGCCCTGACCCGGCTCGAGCTTCCCGCCCGGCAGCTCCCACTCCTCGCGCTCGTTCCTCAGCAGCACCACCCGGGCCCCGTCGAGGCCGACGCCCTTGACGGAGACCGGGAACCGGTGGGTCGCGCTCACAGCGTCACGGCCGACCGCTCGCCGAGGACGCGGTAGGTCAGGAACAGGGGGACGACGGCCGCGACGATCAGGATGGAGGCCCGGGCCGAGGCGGTCCCGAAGTGGTTGCTGAAGACCTGGGTGAAGATCTCGATCGGCACCTGCTACCGCGCCGCCAACTGGATCGCGCTCGGCACCACCGCCGGTCGCGGCCGCCTGGCCGGAAGGGGCTCGCCTGGCCCCCCACCGTGGCGGGCGATCGTCTATAATCGCGCGCGTCATGGACTTCATCTTCATGTTCACCCGCGACGACCAGACGGTGGAGGACTGCCTGGAGGTCTTCGAGGCGATCCGGGACGTCGGCCTCACCCACCTCGGGTTCAAGGACGTCGGGGTGGACGTCCGGGTGCTCGGGCGCCTCAACGAGCGCATCAAGGAGTGCGGTGGGATCACGCACCTCGAGGTCGTCAGCACGACCGCGGAGGCGTGTCTCCGCTCCGCTCGGGCCGCCGTCGAGATCGGGGTCGACCGCCTGCTCGGCGGGACCGAGGTCGAGCCGATCCTCGACATCCTGACCGGGCGCGGCGTGGCGTACTACCCCTTCCCGGGGCGCCCCGAGGGCCATCCGACCCTCCTCGGCGGGAGCCCCGAGGACGTCGCCGGCGACTGCCAGCGCTTCGCCCGGCTCGGCTGCGCCGGCGTGGACCTCCTGGCGTACCGCGCGACCGAGGCGGCGCCGCTGGACCTGGTGCGGGCCGCCCGTGCGGCGACGCCCGGCTACCTCATCGTGGCCGGCAGCGTGAACACCCCCGCGCGCATCCGGGACCTCGTGGCCGCGGGCGCCGACGCCTTCACGATCGGCTCCGCGGCCTTCGACGGGTCCTTCTCGCCCCGCAAGGGGCTGCTGGTCTCCCAGTTGCGGGCCATCGTGGCAGCGGCCCGGCAGCCGTCCCGGCCCCGCGAACGCCCGCGCCCGTGAGCGCCGACGCGATCCGTGCACTCCTCGAAGGCCGGTACCCAGACCCGGACGGTCCCGGGGTCCTCGCTGTCCCGACGCGGTCCGTCGTCATCGCTCCCGGCCTGTCGGATGACGCGGCGAGCCTGGTGGCCGGCCTCGGTCTCGGACGCCGGCTCGCGGTCGTCAGCGACGCGATCACCCACGACGTCCTCGGCGCGCGCGTCGAGCGCGCGCTCGCGGCGATCGCCGAGGTCGCCGGGCTCGTGCTGCCGGCTGGCGTGCACGCCGACATCGGCGCGGTGGAGGCCGCCCGGCAGGCCAGCCGGCGGGCGGACGGGCTGGTCGCGGTCGGGTCCGGCACGCTCAACGACATCTGCAAGTACGCCGCCGCGCGCGACGGCAAGCCCTACGCCGTGTTCGGGACCGCCCCGTCCATGAACGGCTACACCTCGGTGAGCGCGGCGATCACCGTGGACGGGCTCAAGCGATCCTTGCCAGCCGTGGCCGCCCGGGGCGTGTTCCTCGACCTCGACGTCCTGGCCAGGGCCCCCGTGCGACTCATCCGCGCCGGGCTCGGGGACAGCCTCTGCCGCCCGACCGCCCAGGCCGACTGGCTGCTGGCCCATCTGCTTCACGGCCAGGCCTACCGCGAGGCTCCGTTCGCGCTCCTGGCCGAGGACGAGGCGGCGCTGCTCGCCGAGCCGGAGGCGCTGGTGGCCGGCGACCGGGACGCGATCGCGCGGCTCGCGCGGACGCTCACGCTGTCGGGGTTCGGCATGACCATCTGCGGCGGCAGCTACCCGGCCAGCCAGGGCGAGCACCTGATCAGCCATTACGTGGACATGCGCGGGCCGGCCGAGGGGCCGGCCTCGCTCCACGGCGAGCAGATCGGCGTGACGACGCTCACGATGGCCTGCCTCCAGGAGCGGGTGCTCGCCGGCGCGCCGCCGCGGCTCGGGCCCACGAGCGTGGACGAGGCCGCGTTGGTCCGCCACTTCGGTCCCGACCTCGGGCGCGCCTGCTGGGCCGAGCTGTCCGCGAAACGGCTCGATCGGGACGCCGCCGACCGGCTGAGCGCGAGGCTCGCCGCGAGCTGGGAGGCCTGGCGCGGGCGACTCGCCGGGGTCTTGCGGCCGTCGGCGGCGCTCCGGGACGTGCTCCGCCGCGCCGGCGCGCCGACCACGCCGGAGGAGCTCGGCTGGTCGCGGTCCTTCTACCGGGGGGCGGTGTACCGCGCGCGCCTGATCCGGAGCCGCTTCACGTTCCTCGACCTGGCCGCCGACGCGGGGATCCTGGAGGGGTTCGCCGCGGGACTGTCCTGACCGGTCCGCCGCCTCACGCACCACGGACGGCCGAGGCCCCCGGTTGACCTCAGCCGCCGACCGCGCTGCGCGCGCCTGGTGGTACCGGATCAGGAAGGTCGCGAGCAGGTCGTGCAGCGCTCCACATCACCCGCTGGACGTGCCGAGCATGGGCCTCTACCTGAACAACACGCTCTTCGGGCCGCCGGGCTCTGGGCGGGCGACCGCCCCAAGGCGCCGACCAACATGGCCGAGTTCCTGGCCACCGCCAAGGCGCTGACCAAGGGTGACCAGTACGGGATCGCGTGGCCGCAGACGGGGGTCGCCCGGTGGCTCTTCGAGATGCTCCTCTGGCAGAACGGCGGCGACCTCTTCGACGAGAAGGGGAACCCGATCCTGGACAGCCCGGCGGCCGTCGAGGTCGCCGAGTTCCACCGCGACCTCAACACGAAGCACGGCGTGGTGCCGGTGGGCATCACCAATCCGCTGGAGGCGTTCCGCACCGGGAAGTTCGGCATGATGGTCCAGGGAGGCTGGAACATCCCGGGCCTCCAGGCCGCCAACATGGACTTCACGCTGGCGCCGATCCCCCCCAGTGGTTCAAGAAGAAGGTGGTGTGGGCGTCGTCCCACCAGTTCGTCCTCCCGCCGCAGGGGCGGCGCAAGGACGAGAACCGCCGGAAGGCGGCGCTGGGGTTCTACGGCTGGCTCAGCAGGAACAGCGTGGCGTGGGCCAAGGCGGGCCACGTTGTGGCCCGCCGGTCGATCGTCCGCAGCCCGGAGTTCCAGGCCCTCAAGCACCAGGTCGTGCTGGCCGGCCAGGAGCCCTACTGGAAGTTCCAGCCGGCGACGCACAAGATCATCGAGGTCGAGACGCGCCTCCCGCCGACCCTGGAGAAGATCTTCCTCGGCACCGCCACGCCGGAGCAGGCCCTCAAGGCCCTGAACGACGAGATCAAACGGATCCGCATCTAGCCCATATCTGAAAGCGCTGCGCGATTGAAGTCTCGCGTCGTCCGAGCGGTTCGCCCTCCGTCTAACGCGGGCGCACGGCCACCGACCCGATGACGCATCGCGCTTTGGGCCCTAGGACCGAGTTCGTGCCTCGACCCTATACCCTGATATCCCCCCGCCGGCAGCTTTCGCCGGCCGAAGAGGAGGCTTCATGCCGTCAGTCGGGATGTTCTCCTCTGTCT
>CAYQDR010000184.1:0-5653 GCA_964416315.1 uncultured bacterium | reverse complement strand
CATGGGCACCACACTACCGGTAGGGGCGTGTGGAGTCAACCGGATAAGCATCAGCGCCATTTTGGTGGGGCGTCAACGTGTGGCCCGGGGGGGGATGCGGCTCGTCCGTGGGTCGAGATTACCAGACAGCCGAGCCGGCCTGAAGAGCGCCGGCCGCGGGCGCTGACTGCGACCACCCGTGGGGGGGGAGGCAGGCGTGATCCGCTCGCCGAAGGGCGAACGGCCCGGCTTTGCCGGGAGCGCCGTCGGAAGGGGGGCGGAGCCCCCCTCCGAGGTTAAAGGTTGTCGTCGGGAAGGATCTGCCGGTCGTGGACGATGAGGGAGCCGCCGGAGAGCGTCAGGAACCCCTGCTGCGCGAGCTGGCGGAGGATGCGCGAGGTCGTCGCCCGCGTGGTCCCCGCCACCGCGGCCACGTCCTGCTGGCGCGGCGCCTTGGAGAAGACGAGGTTCGGGCCGGTGCGCTGCCCGTGCCGCTCACCGAGCTTGAGGAGCGCCCGGACGATCCGGCCGGCGGCGTCCACGGTGGCGAGGTCGCGGATCTGCCGGTCCGCCTCGCGGAGGCGGCGGCACAACTCGACGAGCAGCTTCCGGGCGATGGCGGGGTACTGGTCCACGAGGCGGAAGAACGCCTCCTGGGGCAGCTCGTGGAGCTCGCTCCGGACGACCGCGGCGACGTCGGCCGAGCGCGGGCGCCCGTCGATCAGGCTCAGCTCCCCGAAGTAGTCGCCGGGCCCGAGCTCGGCCAGGACGACCTCCCGGCCCTGCCGCGAGAGCGACACTTTGACGCGTCCCGCGGTGACCAGGAAGAACGAGTGCCCGGGGTCGCCCGCGTGGAAGACGGAGGTGTCGGCCGCCACGTCGCGCCGCCGGAGCGCGCCGGCCAGGGCGAGCCGTTCGGGGAGTGTGAGGTCGCCGAACAGCGCCGTCCGCTTGAGCATCGCGGACACGATCGTCTCGGTCACGCGACGCCCCCCGACAGCGTATCAAGGGCCGGGTCGAGACCCGAGCAGATCAAGGACGCAGGGAGGAGGCGGCCCGAGGCGTATGCCGCATACGTTGAGCGCCGACGACGACCCCGCCGGAGGGACGGGACGCCCGCGAGGCCGCAGGCCGAGCACGTCCCGGCGAGCTGGAGGACGCAGAGATGCGACGGGGATCGGCCCGGCACTAGAGATCGGCCAGTACCTTGTCCAGGCTCGCCTTCACCCGCTCGAGGTCGCGCTCGTACTTGACGAGCAGGGTCAGCGTGGCCTCGACGAGCGCGGGATCGAGCCGGTCGGCGTTGAGGATCACGAGCGAGCGGGCCCAGTCCAGGCTCTCGGAGATCGACGGCGCCTTGCGCAATTCCATGCCGCGGATGCGCTGCACGGCCGTCACGACCTCGCGCGCGAGGCGCTCCGAGACTTCCGGCACCTTGAGCCGGATGATCGCCAGCTCCTCGGTGGCGGTCGGGAAGTCGATGAAGAGGTGGAGGCACCGCCGCTTGAGGCCGTCCGTCAGCTCGCGCGCGTTGTTCGAGGTCAGGACCACCATCGGGAGGTGTCGCGCCTTGATCGTGCCGAGCTCCGGGACCGACACCTGCCAGTCCGACAGCACCTCGAGCAGGAACGCCTCGAACTCGACCTCGGCCTTGTCGATCTCGTCCACGAGGAGGACGTTCGGCTCCTCGGCGAGGATCGCCTGGAGCAGCGGGCGCGGGGAGAGGAACCGGTAGGAGAAGAAGGCGTCCTCCTGGCGGGCCACCTTCTCGACGGCGTCCGGGAGCGACGGGGCGTCCTGGATCAGCTCCCCGATCCGCTCGCGCAGGATCTGCGTGTAAAGGAGCTGCTTCGCGTACTTCCACTCGTAGAGGGCCTTCGCCTCGTCGAGCCCCTCGTAGCACTGGAGCCGGATCAGGGGGCGGCGCAGGGCCTCGGCGAGCACCTTGGCCAGCTCCGTCTTCCCGACGCCAGCGGGGCCTTCCACCAGGATCGGCCGGTTCATGCGCGCGGCCAGGTAGACGACGGTGGCGATGCGCCGGCCGGCGATGTACTCGCACGCCCGGAACCGCTCCTGGATCTCCTCGACCGAGTTGAACATTTGGCCTCCTCTGCGGATGCCTTTGCATCATACCGCGGCGGCGGCTCGCGCGCCAACGTCGGCCGCGGTAGTGGGTGGTTTTCGGCACGTCGAGTCGACCGCCTACGCCGAGGGAAGGAGCAACTGAGGATGCCCATCGTGATCGTCGAGCAGACCGCGGGGCGCAGGCCGGAGCAGAAGCGGGAGGTGGCGAAGGGGATCACCGACGCCTTCGTCCGAGCCTGCGGGCTCCGGCCTGAGCAGGTCACGATCTTTTTCCACGACCTCGAGAAGTCGGACATGGCCAAGGGCGGGGTGCTCTACTCCGACCAGCCATGAGCCGGCCCGGGCCGATCCCCGTCGCATCCCGTCGTCCTCCATCTCGCCGGGACGCGCTCGGCCTGCGGCGTCGCGGGCGTCCCGTCCCTCCGGTGGGGTCGTCGGCGGCGCATACCTTTGCGGGGTACCCGGTCCCGCCCCTGGCGGGCCGGGTCGTACGCCTCGCGCCGCCTCCTCCCGTCCTCGGGCTGCTCGGACCTCGGCCCGGGTCCACGCCGCGAGAGCGCGGCGCTGCCTCCCCGAGGGCAGGCCGGTGAGCGCGACCATGAGGGTCGGCTTCATCGGCTTCGGCGAGGCGGCCCGCGCCCTCGCCGACCAGCTCCACCGGCCGGGCGTCGGCCCGCTCTCCGCCTTCTGCCGGGGCGCCCGGAACCGGCCCCCCTACACGCCCGAGTTCGTGGAGGAGGCCGGCCGTCACGGAGTCACGCTCGTCAAGTCCCTCGACGAGCTCGCCGCGACGAGCGACCTGATCGTCTCCGCGGTGCTCCCCACCGCGGCGGTCGAGGTGAGCCGCGAGGTCGCGCCGCACCTCGCGGCGCGCCACCTCTACGTGGACGTCAACGCCTCGACCCCCTCGGCGAAGCGCGAGGCGGGGCGGCTCGTCGAGGCCTCGGGCGCCCGCTACGTGGACGGGGCGCTCATGGGCGCGGTCTCGCTCTATGGCGGCGCCGTGCCGATCTACGCCTCCGGCTCGGGCGCCGAGGCGTTCCGGGAGGCGACGGCGCCCGCGGGGTTCCAGGTGACAGTCGTGGGGTCCGAGGCCGGGATGGCCTCGGTGCTCAAGGCCCTCCGCAGCGTCGTGACCAAGGGGATGGCCTCGGTCATCGTCGAGGCGATGGTCGCCGCGCGACGCGCCGGCATCGTCGAGGAGGCGTTCGAGGCGATCACGGGACCGATGGACAAGGTCGCGTACTCGGACTTCGCGCGGATGTGCATCACGACCGACGCCATCCACGCGGACCGCCGCGCCGCCGAGATGGAGGGCGTGATCGAGGTGGTGCGCGAGCTGGGGCTCGAGCCGATCATGACCGAGGCGACGCGCCGGCGCCTCCTCTGGTCGGCCGCCTTCGGCCTCCGCGAGGTGTTCGGCACCAAGCCGCCGGAGGACTACCGGCGGGTCCTCGAGCTCTACGACCGGCTCGACCGCGAGCGGCGGCCACCCTCACCTCCCTCTCCCTCCGCAGGAGGGAAAGGGTCGGGGTGAGGGAGGAAATCCCCTACACCGCCCGGCCCGCCATGTGGCCTTCGTAGATCGCCTGCTCGACCTGCCGCGGCGCGGCCGCGTCGCCCACCAGGTGGAGGGCGAGGCCCGGCGCGGCCACTCTCAGCTCCCGATAGAGGCGATCGGTCGCATGCCCCCCGCAGGCGGCCACGACGGTGGCCGCGCCGTCCAGGGTGGACTCGGCGCCGGAGAAGACGTGCCGCACCACCACACCGCGGTCACTCAGGCCGACCACCTCGGTCTGGGCGAGGATCGTCACCTTCCGGTCCAACAGGCGCTGGTAGAGGATCCGCCAGGTCATCAGCTCGATCTGCGGGCCGGCGTAGAGGTGCGGCGTGACGACGGTGACGTCGTAGCCGCGCTCGGCGAGCCAGTCGGCCGCCGTCAGTCCCGCCATGTCGCCCTTCGTGTCCAGCACGAGGACGGGATTCCCGACGACGGCCCCGCCGAGCGCGGCGCGGACCGAGACCACGCGGCCGTCGCTCCCCGGCCAGTCGGGGACCCGCGGCTCGGATCCCGTCGCGACGATGACCGCCTCGGGCGCGGCGGCGAGGACGCTCGCGGCCGTCGCCTCGCACCCGGTTCGGATCTCCACCCCGGCCCGCTCGACCGCGCCGACGAGGTGGTCAGCGATGGCGCCGAACTCCCCGCGCCTGGGCGCGCGGCGCGCGAGCTGCACCTGCCCCCCGAGCGTCCCCTGGCGCTCCAGGAGGAGGACGCGGTGGGCGCGCAGCGCCGCTACCCGCGCGCCCTCCAGGCCCGCCACGCCGCCCCCGGCGACCAGGACCCGGCGCGCCCGGTCCGCGGGCCGGAGCTCGCCCAGCTCCGCCTCCCGCCCGCTCAGCGGGTTGTGGACGCAGGTGATGGGGAGCCCGCGGAAGAGGCGGCCCAGGCACCCCTCGTTGGCGCCGACACAGGCGCGGATCTCCGCGAAGGCGCCCCGCGCGGCCTTGTTTGCCAGGTCCGGGTCCGCGATCTGGGCGCGTGTCATGCCCACGAGGTCCGCGTCGCCGGCTGCGAGGATCGCTTCGGCGTCCCCCGGATCGACGATCCGGCCCACGGCGAGGACCGGCACCCCCACGACCTCCTTGATCCCGCGGGCGAGATGGCGGAGGTGCAGGCTCGGCAGGTACATCGGGGCGTAGTGCATCGCCAGCGACCACGAGTTGAGATCGCGGCCCGCCGTGACGTTCAGGTAGTCGAGCCGGCCGGTCTCCGTGAGCGCCCGCGCGAGGCGGCGGGCTTCCTCCAGGGTGAGCCCGCCCGGCTCGTGCTCCTCGGCGGACAGGCGCAGGCCGACGACGAAGTCCTCCCCCACCGCCCGGCGCACTGCGGCGAGCACCTCCTCGGCGAAGCGGAGGCGGTTCTCGAGGCTCCCCCCGTACGCGTCGGTTCGGTAGTTGGTGAGCGGCGACAGGAACTGCTGGATCAGGTTCCCGTGGCCGCCGTGCAGCTCGACCCCATCGAGCCCCCCGGCCCGGACGCGCGCCGCGGCCGCCGCGAAGGCGCGGCCGAGCTCGGCGATCTCCTCCAGGTCGAGCACGTGCGGTGTCTCCTCGCTCAGCTCCGCGTCGAACGCCGACGGCGCCACCACCCGGTGGTCCGGGCCGTGCGACCCCGACAACCCGCCGGCGTGGTTCAGCTGGGCGAACACCGGGGTGCCGTGACGGTGCGCGGCGTCGGCGAGGCGGCGGTAGGGCCCGATGATCGTGTCGTCCCAGTTCCGGATCGCCCCGACGTGGCGGGAGGTGGACGTCGGGTGGACGCTCGTCTGCTCCGTGATGATCAGGCCCACCCCGCCGCGCGCCCGCGCCGCGTGATACGCGATCAGCCGGTCCCCGATGGAGCCCTGCTCGGCCAGGCCGGTCGCGTGCGCCGTGCTGACGATCCGGTTCCGCAGGGTTACGCCCCTGAGCGCGAGCGGCGAGAAGAGCAGGCGGAGCGGGGTGTCGGGCATGGCACGGCTCCTCGAGACGGACACTAGTGGTCCGACCCGCAAATCCCGCCGGGGAAATCGATCGGCGCGGACCTGCC
>CAYQDR010000183.1:0-5704 GCA_964416315.1 uncultured bacterium | reverse complement strand
CCAGCGGCAAAGAAGTCGAGCCGGGAGATGTCAGAAAGCGTGGGCGCTAACACTCGGCATGCGCCCCCTCGTCGCCCACTGCCACCTCGGACTCGGAAAGTTGTATGGCCGGACTGGGGACCGGGCGAAGGCCGAGGAGCACCTGACCACCGCGACGACGATGTACCGAGAGATGGACATGGAATCCTGGGCGGCGCAGACAGAAGCTGCGTACAAGAAAAGCGGCCCGCTCCCGGGATGAGAGCGTTCCAAGGTCTACCGATCTGCACGGCGCGCGAGGGCCATGCGTGACTCCCTCGTTTCCCGAGGGGCAGCGGCGGCACGATATGAGGGCTGGGCCGAACGTCCCACTACTCATTGAGCGACTCGAGGCGCTCGTGGAGAAGGGAACAATACGGCTTGGGGAGTTCATCGTCTGGCAGAGCGGCGTGTACGCGCTACTGGATTGTGTATTCAGCGCTCAGGCCCGGTACCGCACGGTTCTCCAGATGCTCCGTGACCGGTTCGCCCGGCGACCTGGGATGCTCGATCACGCGGACTTGAGCTTCGCCGCCTTCGTTTTGGACGTGGATGGCTTCGGCTCGAACAAGTTCGGGCGCTACGGTGCCGAGGTGCTGACTCGAAACGTACTGGCCGGTCGTAGCAAGGTAGAGGTCTGTTACGAGTCGGCCCTGTTCTTCTCGCGGCTTGGTCTTGAGAAGAAGCGCGATCTTCTCACTCTGCCCGGTCCATTGCTCGAGCACCTGGTATTGGGGGAGCTACGGCGGGCAGTGCGGGGCATCGGACCGACTCTTGGCAAGTACCTGCTGATGCAGTTTGGCCGGGAGGATCACATCAAGCCGGACGTGATGGTGGTCAGATTCTTCCGATCATTGACGGAGTGGGCGCCTCGGGAGGGCAACCAGGCGGACGCGGAGATCATGCGAGAGGCGATAGCCGCTGTGGCGGCGAGGATGGGAACAACTTCGGCCCGACTGGATCACGCGATTTGGCAGTATCAGAGTCAAGAGGGTCGAGGCCGAGGAATGAGATGACGGTTCCGCGGTCGCGCTCCGGATGAATCCCGCTAGGATTGCGTTTTTGGGTGAGGCGTGTTCCTGGGTCAGACGGATTGAGGGAGGGTATCACGCGTAGGTGTTCCCCATCCACTCGAAAAAGGAGCTTGCGAGCTGGACCTTGGGGTTGGCGTGGATGATTGCCTGGACTTCGCGGAAATGTGACGATTAAAGAGGAAGCCCTGGATTTCGCGGTGGATCGTCGAGAGCCAATCGTCCCACTTGGCGAACGTGGCGTCAGCGGTCACGGTGGCAGTATAGCCGAATCGGGCGGGCTGCCGTCCCATGGAACGGACGGCGGTTGCGCTAAAGCGGCGCTACGGAGAGCACCGCCCCTTGAAGGCGGTGTCGGTCCGAAAACTTACTGATCTAGGGGCTGAACCTTCCTAGAACCCGGCGAGCGCGGCGTCGTCGGCCGAGCTGTCCGCGACTCGCGCGGCCTCCTCGAGCACGTCGGCGGGAATCCCGGCGAGGGCCGCCACGGGGATCGGTCGGAAGGGCGGCCGGACGGTGAGCATACCCAGGTCGGCTTCCGGCACCCCCAGGGTGGCCGACACGAGGCCGGCCACGAGGCGGCCGCAGGTCCGCCCCTGGCAGAGGCCCATCCCGGCCCGCACCACCCCCCGGAGGGAGCGGAGGTCCGGCTCGGTCTGACCGAGGCGGGCCCGGAGCTGTCCCGCCGTGACCTCCTCGCACCGACAGATCGTCGTGTCGTCCTGCACGAGGACGCCGAGCCCGGGCTGGAAGCGGAAGATCCGGAGCATCAGGTCCCCGAACTCCCGCGCCCGCCGGCGCGCGCGCTGCAGCTCGGCCAGGCGCGCCGGGCTCGCGACGGTGGACCCGAGCGCCAGGGCCGCGGCCAGACCGGCCAGCCGTCCCTCCGCCATCGCCGCGTGGGCGCCGCCGATGCCGGCGACCTCGCCGGCGACGTAGACGCCGGGGAGGTCCGTCTCCATGCGGTCGTCGTGGCCGGGCACCCAGCCGCCCCGGAGCTCGTCGAAACGGTGCGCGCACCCCAGATGCCGCGTGAGCTCCGTGGATGGCAGGAACCCGAAGCCCACGGCCAGGGCCGTCGCCGGGAGCGTCTGCGCGGTCCCCGGCACGGGACGCCACTCGGCGTCCACGCGGCTGACGGTCACCGCCTCGAGCCGGTCGGTTCCGTGGGCGGCCACCACCGCCCAGCCCAGGCGGACGGGCACCCGATGTCGCCGGGCGACGCGGAGGTACCGCCACGCCTCCGCCAGACGGGCCGGGTGGCGCGCGGCGGTGAGGAGGCCCGACGCCCACCGCGCGGGCCGACCGGCCTCCACGAGCCCCGACACGCGGACGCCCGTGAGGAGGAGCTCCTCCGCCACCGACCAGAGGAACGGCCCCGACCCGGCCAGGAGGACCTCGGGGCCGGGCGCGACCCCGTGGGCCTTGACCAGGATCTGCACCGCCCCGGGGGTCATGACCCCGGGGAGCGTCCACCCAGGGAACGCGACGGAGCGCTCGTAGGCGCCCGTGGCCACGACGAGCTTCTGCCACCGCACGAGCTCGACCCGGCCCTCGCGGAAGAGGGCCAGCAGGTCCGGGCGGATCGCGGACCAGACGGTGGCGCCGGTGAGCCAGGTGACGTCGCGGCCGCCGATCTCGGCGAGGAGCCGGGCCTTCAGGGCGTGGGCGCGCGCCGCGCCGGAGCCGGGGGTGTCCCGTCCCGGCCCCCGGTCGCGGAAGAACTGACCCCCCGGGGCGCGGGACTCGTCCACGATCGTGACCGGCACGCCTGCGCGCGTCGCCTCAGCGGCGGCGGCGAGCCCCGCGGGGCCGGCGCCCACGACGACGATCCCGCCGTCCCGCGCCATCAGGCGCTCCCGGTGTCCACGCGCATCCCCTCGGCCACCGGGGTCACGCAGGCGCGAACCCCGGAGATACCGTTCACGGTCACCACGCAGTCGAAGCAGATCCCCATGCCGCAGAAGACGCCACGGGGCGCGCGGCCGCGCGGCGTCGTCCTGAAGCCCAGACGACCGGCGGCGACCAGCGCCGCCGCCACCGTGTCCCCGGCGCGGGCCTCGAGCGGGCGGCCGTCCACCGTGATGGCGACGATCGGGCCTGCGTCCGGTCCGAGGCGCGGCATCACGACCCCGCGGCGGCCGTCCCTAGCGGCCCGGCGCCGCCACGCCGAGGAACGCGAGGAGGGCCGCGGCGGTCGCGTCCGGCGCCTCCTCCATGAGGAAGTGCCCGGCGGCGAGCGGCTGTCCCGTCACCCGCTCGGCCCACCGGCCCCAGACGGCGAGCGGCTCGACCGCCTTCCCGTCGGTGCCCTGCGCCGCCCACAGGACCAGGACGGGGCAGGCAATCCGGCGCCCGGCGTCCCGGTCCGCCCGGTCGTGCTCGACGTCGAGCCCGAGACCGGCGCGGTAGTCTTCGCACGCCGCCCGGATCACGCTCGACTTCCGGAAGCAGCGCCGGTACTCGGCCAGGGCGGCAGGGTCGATTCCCCCGGGCCGGCCCAGCCAGCGCTCGACTGTCCACTCGAGGTAGAAGTCCGGGTCGCCGCCGATCAGCCGCTCGGGGAGCGGGTGCGGCTGGGCGAGGAAGAACCAGTGGTAGGTCGCGAGGGCCAGGTCCCGATCGGTCATCTCCACCATGTCGAGGGTGGGGACGATGTCGAGCACGGCCAGGCGGGTCACCCGCCCCGGGTGGTCGAGGGCCATGCGGTAGGCGACCCGGCCCCCCCGGTCGTGGCCGGCGACCGCGAAGCGGGCGTAGCCGAGGGCTTTCATGACCTCCACCAGGGTGGCGGCCGTCGCCCGCTTCGCGTAGGCGTGGCGGTCGCGGTCGGGGTCGGGCCCGGTGCTATCGCCGTAGCCGGGGAGGTCGGCGGCCACCACCGTGACGGCGCCTGCCAGCGCCGGCCCGACGCGGTGCCAGGCCACGTGGGTCTGGGGGTAGCCGTGGAGCAGGAGGACGGGCGGGCCGGCGCCGCCGCGGACGAGGTGGATGGCGCCGCCGGCGGTCGTCAGGGTCTCGCGGGTGAAGCCGTCGAACACGGGCTCAGGTCGGTCCGGGCGAGAGCGCTTTCTCGTACGTGACCGACGCCCGGAGGCGGTCTTCCGGGATGTGGTAGTAGGCGCGCAGGACGGCGACCGGATCGGGCGACAGCGCGTAGCCCGCCTTCTCGAGGGCGCGGCGCGCCTTGTAGTTGCCCGCGTAGGTCCCGACGACGATCCGCTCCGCCCCGCGCGCCGCGGCCTCCAGGTGCTCCCGGAGGCGCGTCCCCACGCCCCGGCGCTGCTCGGCGGGCGGGACGTAGGCGTGGCGCAGCAGCGCCACCTGGCCCACGCGCTCGAGCCCCATCACCCCGACCAGGGCGTCGCCCTCGAAGGCCCCGTACCAGGTCATCCGCCGGGCCTCGGCGTCCCACGCCTCCGGCGTCATCTCGGGGTCGTGGACCTCCGCGGCCGGGAGGAACTCCCGGTACCAGCGGGCGGCCGCGTTGATCACCGCCAGCGCCGCCTCACGGTCACGGGGGCAGAGGGGACGGACGGCGGCCGCCACGGCTCAGGCCCCGTGGGTCTGGGGGAAACCGTGGAGCGGGAGGACGGACGGCCCGGCGCCGCCGGCGGTCGTGAGGGTCTCGCGGGTGAAGCCGTCGAGCATGCGCTCAGAGCCTGCGACAAGATCGCCGGCCGGTCAACCCGATCCCCCGTGGCTCGGCTTCTCCCCGACCATGGATCATCGCCTCGCGGCCCTGGACTTCCACTCCGAGCCGCGGCTTTGCCGCGGCACCGGCCGTCGAACGCCGGCGCTGAGCGGGCGGGGCGAGCAGCGCGAGCACCGACCCGCTCCAGCGGCTTGTTCGGCGATACGCGGCCAGACGATCACGCGGCGTAGCGGATGATCTCAAGCTCGGTCCCGCCCTCCACCCGCGCCAAGATCTCGTCCACGCGCCGAAGCACCTCGTCTTCGATCAGGTACTCGGGACACTTCACGCAGTGAACGACAGGGAGGCCCTTCAGGATCACGATAGCCGTCTGGCTGACCTTGAAGGGCAGATCCGTCTGCGTCGTTCTGAGCTCTGCGCCGCACGCCGTGCATCTCATCGCCTCGATCTCCTGGTCTTCAAGTCATCCTGCCACTCGGCAACATCCGGGCGGTAGGCCGTGACCACCCGAACATTATCGCCTTCCAGATCCGCCGCGAACAGCACGTCGAATCCGTCCGCGCCCCAGCCCGCCCGAGGACGAGATAGCTCGGAAGGTACTTGTCATCAGGGTAAGCCTCAACGAACTCGAATATGTTGACGGCTGCCAAGATGGACTCGCGAGGAATGAATCGCCCGGCGAGCCGCATGTTGACGTGATACGTCCAGAGGAGTCGGCCGCGACGGACGCAGTCCTGAATGAACCCGACCGGATCGGCAGGCAGCAGCCGCTCACGCGCCACTCCGTCGTCTCCATGACATGTCAGCCTCTATTCGCCGAACGCGCACTAGACGCGGCCAGCTGCACTCGGAACGCGTCCTCGCCGAAACTCTCATAGACGCTGCCTCGCAGCTCATACTGGGATCCGTCAACCATGATACGTTGCTTCCTCTTCGCAAGGCGGTGGAGCTCCTTTCGAAGCGTCAGCGCCTCCGCGCTCGAACTTCGGAACCTGGCGAT
>CAYQDR010000182.1:0-5835 GCA_964416315.1 uncultured bacterium | reverse complement strand
CGCCCTTCATCCCGTACCGGCGGATGACCTGCATCCCGGGGTCCGAGAGCAGGGGAAAGGTCAGGCCGAAGTCCCGGACGACCCGGCCCGCCTGCTCCGGCGTGTCGATGCTCACGGCGAACACGGCGGCGCCTTCCGAGGTCAGGTCACCGAGCCGGGCCTGCAGCTTCACGAGCTGCCTGGTGCACATCCCTCAGGTCCCGGCCATGTAGAAGACGAGGAGCACCGGCTGCTTTCCCCGGTAGTCCTCGAGGCGGACCGTCTCGCCGGTCGAGGCGGGGAGCGCGAAGGCAGGCGCGATCTCACCCGAGGGCCCGCTCCACCAGGTGTAGCCGGCTCCGACGGCGGCGACGACGAGCGCCACCCCCAGCCCGACCCCTACCCGGTGCCGGGTCCGTCGGGACAGCCACGGAGCCCTCGGCTGATCTCGCCGACTGTGACGCTCACGCTTCAGCCTCGCATCGCGTCCCATCGAGAGACCCTCCGGCTATCCCTTCCCGGCCCGCTCCGCAGCAGGAGCCTCACGTTCTGCCGGAGGCGATCCAGCGACCGCTCGTCGCCGGGGAGGTGGTAGGCGCGGATCCTCGCCTGCCGATCCACGAGCACCAGCCGGGAGCTGTGCATGACGAGCCCCTTCGACCCGTGGGTGGCCCAGGCGGACCGAGGCCCGAGCAGCCGGAGGGGGCCCATTGCCTGATCCGGGTCGTCCGGATCGACGACCCCGAGGCGAAAGCCCTCCTTCGCCAGGCGGTAGATGGTCCCCTTGTCGCCGGTCAAAAACAGCCAGCGGACCGGGTCGGCCCCGTACCGCTCCGCGTACCGGGCGAGGACCGCCGCCGTATCCCGCTCCGGATCGACGGTGATCGAGACGAACCGGAGGCTGGCCTCAGCCGCGAACTCGGCCTGCAGGCGCGCGACCTGCGCGCTCTGGAGAGGACACGTTTCCTTGCACTGGGTGTAGATGAAGTTCGCGAGCCAGACTTTCCCGAGAAGGTCGGCGCGGGCGACGGGCCGGCCGCTCCGGTCGGTGAGCGCAAAGTCGGGGACGTCGCCGTACGTGCCCAGGACCTCGAGCACCCCTTGGCTCTGGTTCGGACTCGTCGATCCCGCGAACGTCCGGGCCAGCCAGCCGCCGAGCGAAGGCCACGCGGCAAGACCGCCTCCGACGACGAGCAGGACCCACACCGCCCACAGCCGGAGACGTCGCCCGAACGGGACGTGACCGGGGGCGTTCATGGTCGGCGGGCCGCGCCCAGGACGTGGGGCGCGACCGGAACGGCCAGCAGGCAGGGCCGGAACGGGAAGCTTCGGTAGGTCTCGATGTGGAACCCGGCGGCCTCGATGGCTGCGCGCGTGTTACGGCTGGTATGGCACCCGCCGAACAGGCGCGGCCAGACCAGCGCATCCAAAGTCTGCTGGACACGAGCCAGCCCGGGGCTGCTCGCGCGGACGTGCTCGTAGAAGCGCAGCGCGCCACCGGGACGGATGACCCGGAGGAGTTCCGCCAGGGCGCGCGCGGGGTCGCGGACGGAGCAGAGCATCAGCGAGGCGACGCCGGCGTCGAACGCGGCGCGCTCGACGGGAAGCTGTCCGGCAACCCCGTCGATGACGCGGACCGCGACCGGGGCGCTCCGCGCGGCTTGGACGGCCAGCTCGCGCAGGTAGCCTTCGGGCTCGACGGCGACCACCTCCGTGACGGACGGCGGGTAGTAGGCGAAGTTCAGGCCATTGCCCGCCCCGACCTCGATGACGCGTCCGGAGAGGCCGGCGAGCAGCTCCCGCCGGTGTTCGCCCTGGCCGCGAGCCTGCGCCGCCCGGCTGATTCGCACGAAGAGCCGGGCAAACACCGGGTGGTGGACGGTCTCGGGCGGCTCTGCCGCCGTGGCGCTCGCCGCCATCACGCGATCTTCGCGAGGGTGATCATCCCGCCTTCCATGTGCATCGGCTTGTGGCAGTGGAGGAACCAGTCCCCCGGGTTGTGCGCCGTGAACTCGATGACGACCGACCCCATGTGGGCGTCCACGTCCACGCTGTCCTTGACGATCGGCTCGGCGTAGCGCGCGCCGTTGACCGCGAGGACCCGGAACGATTGGCCGTGGAGGTGCATCGGGTGGGCCTCCATGCTGTGGTTCTCGAAGCGGACGCGGACCCGGTCCCCCGTCCGGAGCCGGAGCGGGTCGGTCCGGGGATACTGCTTGCCGTTGATCGTCCACGCATCGGACCCCATCATCCCTCCGCTCAGCAGGAGGTCGAAGCTCCGCTCCCGGCCCCAGGCGCGGGGCAGCACGTCCCGGCCCCGGCCCGAGCCGTAGCGCCAGAGCTCGAGACGCGTCATGCCTTCCGCCGGGGCTTCCGGGTGTCTCCCCTCGTGACCCTCGTACACCACGAGGACCTGCTCCCCGGCGCCGGGATGGCCCACCTCGGCACAGGAGAGGAACCAGGCACCCGGCCGGTCGGCCACGAACTGGACGTCATAGCGCTCGCCGGGCGCGATGGGCACGGCGTCCGCCTCCACCGCCTGCACGAGGGGATTTCCGTCGGTGTGCGTGACCTGGAGACGGTGGCCGGCGAGGCGGATGACGTGGGTGTGGTCGGCGCTCGCGTTGATCAGCCGGAGGCGCACGCGCTCACCCTTTCGCACGGTCAGCGGTGCCGTCGCCGGGTAGGCCTTGCCGTTGATCGTCATCGTGTCGTAGGCGGGCGTGCGGCCGCTCATCATGCCGCCCATCCCGCCGCGACCCATCATCCCCTCCATCATCCGGCCCATGCCGCCACCCATCATGCCGCCCATCCCGCCCATCATCCCGCCCATGCCGCCGCGGCCACCGGCCGTCCCCTCGCGCGTGCTCGGGAGCGGCCGCCCCGTCCCGGTGGCCCAGTCGTCGAGGACGAGGGTGTACTCGCGGTCGAACGGGAAGGGGTCGCCTCCTGCCGGCTCGATGATCAGCGGCGCCGCGAGGCCGAGGTCGAGCTGGTCGTGCTCCTGGAAGTGGGTGTGGTACCAGCGGGTGCCGGTGGGCCGTCCTTCGAACTCGTAGACGAACGTCTCACCCGGTTGAACCGGCTTCTGGGAGATCCCCGGAACCCCGTCCATGGCGGCCGGGACGTCCACGCCGTGCCAGTGGATCGTCGTGGGCTCGGGCAGGGCGTTCTTCAGGATGATCCGCACCCGCTCGCCTTCCTTCATGCGGATCTCCGGCCCGGGGATCTGACCGTTGTAGGCCATGGCCCTGATCGCCTTGCCCGGGGCAAGCTCCCACGCGAGGTCTCGGGCCTCCAGGTGGATCTCCCGCACCCGGCTCTTCCCCGGCTGAGCCTGGCCGAGACCGGGGTGCAAGACTACTCCGCCCGCCAACGACAGGGCGACCGCCCCGAGGCCCGCGTGGCCGGAGACCCTGAGGAACTCGCGGCGCGACAGCTCGCGGGCGGTCACTTCTGCCGTTCCCATGTCGTCCCTCCGTCGGGACTCCGGAAGATCACCCCGTCCGCCGTCGCGACGTACACTTCGCTCGGCCGCCTGGGGTTCACCGCGACCGCGGCCAGGTTCCGGAGCCCCTTGCCGGCGGGCTTCCAGCTCTCTCCCGCATCGGTGCTTCTAAAGAGGCCATCCCGCATGGCGACGTACATCGTCCGGGGATCCGCCGGGCTCACCGCGAAGCCGTTCACCGTCCGCTTGGTGGGCAGACCGCCCACCGGCTTCCAGCCTCAGAAGCAGTCCGGGTTACGCTGGAGCCCCTCCGCGGTGCCGGCGTAGAGCCAGATCCCGCCCATCCCCGTCGGGATGTTCACGGAAGCGAGGACCTTCACCTCCCCGCCGGGCCCGTCATCCACGCGGACCCACTTCTCACCGCCGTCGGTCGTCCGGTAGATCCCCTCGCCCGTCTCCCGCACCGCGGTGTGGAGCTTGGCCGGCGCGCTCGGGTCCACGGCGAGACCGTGGACGTCGAGCCCCCCGAGCCCGACGTTGACCTCTCGCCATGTGCGGCCGCCGTCCGTGGACTTGAGGACGCCCGCCTCGTGCGTGGCCACGTAGATGACGAGCGGGTCCTTCGAGTCCGGCGCGACCGCCATCACGTCCGTGTGGGGGTGCTGCGCGGACAGCGCCGCCTTCTCCCAGGACCGCCCGCCGTCCTCGCTCCGGAAGAGGCCGGTGTGGGCGCCCAGGAAGAGGGCTCGCCCGGCGGCGTCCACCGCGAGCGCGTGGACGTGCTCGAAGAGCCCGGCGCGCCCGTCTGGAGCGTGCGGCGAGGCCGCGAACGACGACCGGGTCCCCGCACCGACGAGGGTCAGCGCGATCGGCAGGGCCCCCAGGCCGGTGATGAGCGTGCGCAATCGCCTGGCCCTCATCGCGCGGCCTCCCATGACGCGCCGCCATCGGCGCTCCTGAAGATCCTGCCGTCTCCGGTCCCGGCGAACACGACCTCCCGTACCAGGCCCTCGGAGTGGACCGTGAGGGCGGTGATGCCTCGTGGAGCGCTTGTGAGCCGCTGCCAGGTCTGGCCGCCGTCCCCGCTCTTCCACAGGCCGTCCGCGAGCGCCGCGAACATCACCGGATTCGCCGTGGGGTCCGCCGCGAAGGCCGCGGCCGGTTGCTTGGTGGGCAGACCGCCCACCGGCGAGAA
The DNA here is from genome assembly GCA_964416315.1 of uncultured bacterium. Taxonomy (GTDB): domain Bacteria; phylum Methylomirabilota; class Methylomirabilia; order Rokubacteriales; family DASRDR01; genus CAYQDR01. Next base: position 1,213 of record CAYQDR010000182.1, on the reverse strand, counting down.
GCCTCAGAATCAGTCCGGGCCGCGGACCAGGCCCTGATCCGTCGCGACGTAGAGAAAGATCCCGCCCATGCCCGTGGAGATGTTGACGGAGGCCAGGGTGTACATGGTGCCCTTCGGACCGTTGTCCACCCGCTGCCAGGTCATCGCGCCGTCGAAGCTGCGAAACAGCCCTTTCGCGGGCACCTGGGCGTGGAGCCGGCCATCCGTCGGCGAGACGGCCAGACCCCGGACGTCGAGACCCGCCAGGCCGCTGCTGGCGGCCGTCCAGCTCTTCCCGCCGTCTTCGCTCCTGAAGATCCCCTCGCCGCCCGTCGCGACGTAGACCACGTGCGGCGGCCGCGGCTCCAGTACTACCGCGGTGACCTCAACCGCCCCGGCCTTGGCGGGCAGTGTCACGGGGACGAGGGTCCGGCCCCGGTCCCCGCTCCGGAACAGGCCCTGAGCGGTCCCGACCCAGAGTGTGCCGTCCTGCGGGCTCACGGCCAAGCTCGTGAGGCGGCCCCCAGGCGCACCTGCGCCCGCACCGTCCGCGACGAACCCCGACACGCCGATCGTCAAGACCAACGCGAGTGCCAGCAGGCGCGTCAAGTCCCCGGGCCGGCCCTCCCCGACGCCCCTTCCGATCTCCGATCGCCTCACACGGCCTCCTCTCTGCGAACAGCCGGGCTCGCCAGCGAAGCACGCCTCGGACCGGTTCATCGCTTGCTCAGCGGGAACCCCGCCCGCTCCCACGCCTGGAACCCGCCCTCCAGATTCCAGACGTCCCTATAAGCCAGCCGTACCAGGGTTTCCGCGGCCGCCGCGCTCATGTTCCCGCTGCTTTGCGCCGCCTACGGTCCTCTCGCGGGCCGTGGCGTTCCCGGCCGCGACCTCCATCCGTGAGCTGCGGGGGCTCGGGAAGGCGGCGTGGCGGAGCGTGACGCGGCGGCCCACGTGGCGACCGAGCGCCAGACGTGGGACTGAGGGAGGATCTGGGCCGCGGCACTCGTGTGGGTAGTCGGTTCTGGCTACGTCACCTGGGCCCCAAAGGAGCATTCTTTCATCCTGTTCTGACCCGTCCCCGGAGGCTAGCCGTGTGCTGTTGACAGCCGCCCCAATCTAGGCTTTCATAGGGTCAACTCCGGAGACCACCATGTCGGCTTCATAGTAGGCTTCATAGTGTGTTAGCGCCCACGCTTTCTGACATCTCCCGGCTCGACTTCTTTGCCGCTGG
>CAYQDR010000181.1:0-6020 GCA_964416315.1 uncultured bacterium | reverse complement strand
CGTACGGCGCGCCGGCCGCCGTGGAGATGCTCTCGTTGATGAGGGTGCCGCCGAGGTCGTTCGCGCCCGCGGTGAGGAGCACCTGCGCGAGCTTCGGCCCTTCCTTCACCCAGGAGGCCTGGATGTTGCGGAATGTCGGCCCGAGCATGAGCCGCGCGAGGGCGTGCATTCGCACGACCTCGGCCCCCGTCGCGCCGGGCCGGACGCCGGGGACGAGGCCGCGCCGGTACATCGGCGCCTCCTGGTGGATCAGGGAGAGGGGGACGAACTCGGTGAACCCGCCGGTGTCCTTCTGGACGTCGCGCAGGAGCGCCAGGTGGCGGACCCAGTGGGCGGGGGTCTCGACGTGGCCGTACATGATCGTGGAGGTTGTCCGGATCCCGAGCCCGTGGGCGGTCGTGATCACCTCGAGCCACTGGCGGGTCGAGATGCGCCCCTTCGAGATCACCTCGCGGACCTCGTCGTCGAGGATCTCGGCCGACGTCCCCGGCAGGGTCCCGAGCCCGGCGGCCTTGAGCTCGGCGAGGTATTCGCGGACGGACAGGCCGGAGCGCGTCACGCCGTAGAGGACCTCCTCGGGGGAGAAGGCGTGGACGTGGAGCTCCGGCAGCGCGCGCTTGATTGCCCGGCAGAGGTCGATGTAGAAGCGCCCGTCGAGCTTGGGGGGAAGGCCGGCCTGGATGCAGACCTCGGTGGCGCCGAGCTCCCAGGCCTCGCGGGCGCGCCGGACGACCTCCTCGACGGGCAGGAAGTACCCCTCCTCCTCCCGGTGGTCCCGGCTGAACGCGCAGAAGGTGCAGTGCTTGATGCAGACGTTGGTGAAGTTGATGTTGCGGTTGACGACGTAGGTCACGAGGTCGGCGGCCTGCCGGCGCCGCAGCTCGTCGGCGACCGCGGCGAGCGCGGAGAGCTCCCGGCCCCGGACCTCGGCGAGGACGAGGGCGTCGCCGACCGGGACCTCGGCGCCCTCGAGCGCCCGGTCGAGCGCCGCCCGCACCGCCGGGGCGATCCCGTCGAAGAGCGCGCCCAGGCCGGTCACGGCTCCCTCTCCCTCTCAGGGAGAGGGTCGGGGTGACGGTGGGAGAGGGTTCCGGACACACGGTGCCTCATGCGGGCGCTCCTACAAAGGCCCTGGCGGGCGCCGCTGACGCCTCGCGAACGAGGCCGGTCGCGTCCACGTACGCGGCGACGCGCGCCCGCAGCGCCTCCGGGACGAACCCCGGGCGCTGGATGAACTCGGGGTAGATGGCGAGCCGCTCCCGCAGACGCCCCCCGGCGGCCTCCGTCGCGCCCCGGAGCGCCGCGATCTGCGGCCACGGCGCCTCGGGGTTGATGTAGTCGATCGTCAGCGGGGAGATGCCGCCCCAGTCGTTGAGCCCCGCCGCGATCAGGCTCGGGTAGGTGCCGGGGGAGAGGTTCGGCGGCGCCTGGACATTCATCGCGGGGCCGAGGAGGAGCCGGGCGGCGGCGATCGTCCGGCGCAGCTCGTCGAGATCGGGCTCCGGGTGGCGCGCCATCGGGATTCCGGGCTTGGCGCGGAAGTTCTGGACGATGACCTCCTGGACGTGGCCGTGGCGCGCGTGCACGGCGCGGATCGCCAGCAGCGCCTCGACGCGCTCGGCCCGCGTCTCGCCGATCCCGATCAGGATCCCGGTGGTGAAGGCGACGCCGAGCCGTCCCGCCGCCTCCAGCGTCCGGAGGCGGAGGCGGGGGAGCTTGTCGGGCGCGCCCGCGTGCGGGCCGCCGGGCCCCGCGAGGCGGTCGGCCGCGGTCTCGAGCATGAGGCCGACGCTCGGGTTGGCCTCCCGGAGCGCGCGGAGGTCGCGCTCGCCCATGAGCCCGGGGTTCGAGTGCGGCAGGAGCGGCGTCTCGGCGACGATCGCCCGGCACGCGGCGGCGAGGTAGTCCAGGGTCGTCCGGTAGCCGCGCCGGCGGAGCCACTCGCGGTGCTCGGGGAAGCGCGCCTCGGGGCGGTCCCCGAGGGAGAGGAGGGCCTCCTTGCAGCCGAGTCGGGCGCCGGTCCGGCAGACCTCCAGCACCTCGTCGAGCCCCATCGTGTGGGCCCCGGGCTGGCCGGGGTCGCGCTTGAACGTGCAGTAGCCGCAGTCGTCGCGGCAGAGGTTCGTCAGCGGGAGGAACACCTTCCGCGAATACGTGACCGTGCGCCCCTTGCCGCGGTCGCGGACGGCCGCCGCGGCGGCGAGGACGGCCGGCAGCTCGGCCGGCGCGGCGTCGATCAGCGCCACGCCGTCGGCCTGGTCGAGGGGGCGGCCGGCCGCCACGCGCTCGAGGGCGGTCTCGACCGCCGGAGACAGCGGGGGCGCACCGGTCATCCGCCGATCCTCGTCGAGTCTCGGATGTCCACCGGCCCGGGACCGCTCATCCGCTCGCGCTCCAGGCGATCACGCGCTCCGGCGTGATCTTGATCATCAGGCCTCCCTCGGGGAGGGGCAGCGTCGCGTACTGGGGGTACTTCGCCTCGAGGAGACCGCGGGCGGCCTCCCACTCCGGGCCCGTCGACAGCAGCTCCGCCTGCCCCTGGACGAGCACCCAGCGCAGCTGTCGCCAGTCCTCCTCGTAATGGTCGAACAGCAGCGCGACGCGGGGGTTCGTCCGGATGTTCCGCACCCGCCGGAGCCGGTCGGCCGGCCTCCGCTTGGGCTTGGCGTCGATCGCCGAGTAGTATGCGCGCCCGTCCGTCGCATAGCACACCGGGACCACGTGGGGGTGACCGGTGTCGTCGAGCGTGGCGAGCCGGGCGACGCGGCTCTGGGCCGGGAGGGCGGCCAACGGCGCGGCCAGCGCCATCAGCGCGCCCGCGCCACTTTCGGCCGGACCTCCTGCGCGAAGCGCTCCATCGTCTCCACCATCGCCTTCGGGTCCTGCTCCGTGAAGTCGAACACGAAGAACCGGACGCCCGCGCGCGTGTAGGCGCGGATGTCCTGGATCACTTTCTCCGCGGGGCCTCTGAGCGGGGACCCCTGCACCTGCGCGCCGCCGGGCGCCTTCTTCCGCTGCCGCGGCCAGATCTCGAGCGGGGCCCGCAGCGTCAGGAGGATCGCCTCGGACCGCCGCCCCGCCCGCGCCGCGTGCGCGCGCACCTGCTGGGCCTTCTCCGCGTACTCGTCCGGCGTGAGCCGCGCCGGCGCCCGGAGCCCGATCGGGTGCCAGGCATCCGCCAGCTCCCCCACGCGCCGGAGCGCCCGGTCGGTGTGGCCGCCGATCCAGATCGGGGGGTGCGGCTTCTGCGCGGGCTTCGGGAACATTGTCACGTCCGACACGTGGTAGTACTTCCCCGCGAAGCGCGGCTCGTCCCGCGTCCACAGCTCCTTCATGAGCTGGAGGTACTCGTCGGTCACCGCCCCCCGCTCGGGGAACGGCGCCGCCGCGAGGGCCTGGAACTCCTCCGGCCACCACCCCACGCCGCACCCCACGATCACCCGCCCGCCCGACAGCGCGTCGAGGGTCGCGAGCTGCTTGGCGGTCACGACCGGATTCCGGTAGGGGACGACGAGCACGCTCGTCCCCACGCGGATCCGCCGCGTGACGCCGAGCAGCCACCCGATCAGGGCGAGGGGCTCGAGATAGTCCTGCCGGGAGCCGCCCGGGAACTCGCCCGTCGGGCTGTAGGGGTACGGCGCCGAGGTCTTCGTGGGGAGCACGACGTGGTCGGATACCGTGATGCACGCGTAGCCGAGCGCGTCGGCCTTGCGGGCGAGGCGGGCGAGGATCGGTGGCCTGGCGAGGGGGCCGCGGCCGGGGAGATGGAACCCGAACTCCACGAGCTGACCCTGCGAACCCCCGCGCCGGACCCGCTTCACAGCGACCGATCCTAAGCCGATTCCACCCGCAACGCAAGAGGCGAATATCCCATCCACCCCTCGCGTGGCCGCTCGGAATGCGCCCGCGGGAGGGGTCGGCTCTCCCAACTGGGAGCCCGGTCGGGGGAGGGATCAGCGGGCGTGGCGGCGCCACGACCCGTCGGCGAGAATGGCGTCGATCGTTCCGATCACCGTGTCGCACTCCTCGTCGGTCGAGTAGAAGTGGGGCGCGATCCGGATGCCGGCGCCGGGGCGGTGGTCCACCAGGACCTGCCGGGCCTCCAGTTCGTGGGCGACCTCGGCCGCGTGCGGCGGGTCCACCACGACCACGCCCCCGCGCGCCTCGGGGTCGGCGGGCGAGCGGATCGCGTACCCGCGGGCGCGCGCCGCCTCCAGGAGGCGCTGGGTCTGACGCCGCGACTTGGCCCGGATGGCGCCGACGCCGACCGCCCCGACGATCTCGTAACCGGGACGGGCGGCGTAGAGCGGCGCCACGGCGGGGGTACCGGTCAGAAACCGCCGGTGGTCGGCGGCGTAGCGGGTGGGCGGGGGGTCGAAGGCGAAGGGCGTCGCGTGCGCGGCCCACCCGGTCAGGACCGGCTCCAGCCGCTCGACCAGCTCCGGGCGCACCCAGAGGTAGCCCGCCCCGGGGCCGCCGCAGAGCCACTTGACGGAGCCCCCCACGAGCGCGTCCACGCCGAGCCGGCCGACGTCCACGGGGAGCACGCCCACCGACTGGTACGCGTCGAGGACGACGAGGGCCCCGGCCTGCTGCGCCCGGGCGGCCAGCGCCGGGACGTCCACGAGGGCGCCCGTCTTGTAGAGGGCGTGGGAGACGACCAGCGCCGCCGTGGTCTCGTCCAGCGCCTCGAGCACACGCTCGGTCGGGTAGGTGAGGCCGTCCTCCGACTTGACCACCTCGACTCTGATCCCCCGGCGGACGTGAGCCTGGCAGAGGTAGAGCGTCGTCGGGAACTCGACGTCGGCCAGGAGGAGGCGGTCCCGCGGGGGGCGGAAGTCCAGGGCGGACAGGAGGATGCCCAGGGCGATGGTGACGTTCTGCTGCATGACGACCGTTCCAGGCGCGGCGCCGACCAGCGGGGCGAGGAGATCGCCCGTCGCTCGGGGGAGGTCCCACCATCCCTCGGCCCAGGCGCGGATCCCCCGCGAGCCCCAGGCCTCCGCGAACTGCGCCAGGGCCTCGGCGGCGCCCCGGGGCATCGCCCCGAGGGAGTGGCTGACCATGTAGGTGGTCCGCTCGAGGATCGGAAACTCCGGGCGCCAGCGGCGGGCCAGGTCGTCCATACGCCGGCCAATCCTAGGGGGTTTCGGGGCGCTTGTCACCCCTTCCCTCCGACCCCCGGAGAGCTGGGGTGGGAGGCCTACGGCCCGAGACCGGTCTGCCCCGATGATCAACCACGACGCGCCGAACTCCTCCAGACCGTCCCGGAGAGCACGGAGCGCGGCGAGGAACCGCGGCTCGCCGCCCTCACTCACCGGCTGGCACGCCGGTGCAGCCGGACCCAGGTCCCGCGGAGCGCCTCCTCTTCCGCTTCCCGCGACGGATCGGCCGTCCCCGGTCCGTGGCCCGCGCGGTCGGCGGTGTCGATCATCGAGAGGGCGAGGGCGATCGCCCGGGCTGGATCTGCGCCCCTCCGGCGCAGCGCATGGCGATCGGCTTCGGCGATCGCCTCGAACCCGGCGATCCAGCGCCGGACGTCCGCTGCTTCCATGCCTCCAAGATGGCGCAGCGCGTCGGCCCCCACAGACATTCTCCGCTGTCGAGGCGGCGCCCCGCGCGCTCCGGACCGGCTGAATCGCCCCTCGGACGAGGCTGCCCGCAGAGCGAGATCTCCCCTGAGCCCGGGCCTCTCCCCGCCGCGGGCAGAAGGGAGAGTGCCTGCGTTACCGACGGAAGACGACGATCCCCCGGCGGGTCGCCCCCAGGATCAGCGGGTTGCCCTCGGCCTTCTGCTCGAGCTCCTCCCGGGTGTACGGGAAGACGTCCACACCGACCGGAAACCAGCTCGGCAGGAACAGCGGGATGCGGTCGAGGAACGGGCGGTCGGACGCCGCGAGGATGAGCAGCAGGTCCACGTCGCTGCCCGGCACCGCCGCGCCCTCGGCCACCGAGCCGAAGAGAATAAGGGCCCGCGCGACAATAAAATGGACAATTCACAGCAGAACTCTGGAATCATC
>CAYQDR010000180.1:0-6029 GCA_964416315.1 uncultured bacterium | reverse complement strand
AGTGCCGCCGCTGGTTGGCGGTGTCGATGCCCCGGAAGCCCATCCGGAGCGCGAGTTCGGTGAGGGCCTGAGTTCGGTCTTCCTTCCAGGCGGTGCCGTAGAGGAAATCGGGAACAGGCGCACGCTGCTGAGCTTGCATACCCGGTCCGCTCAGCCGCGCATGAAGGCGTTCAACTCCGACGCCATACCGAAAATCGGTATATCAGGATTTCGAAGAGGTATCCGGAAGGGGGGCGGAGCCCCCCTCCGGGTAAACTCACTTGAAGTAGGCCCAGCGCATCTCCTGCCCGTTGCCGACGGGGCTGAAGCGGATCCCCTCGACGCTCTTCGCGTAGGGCCCGAACCACTTGGTGTTGTAGACCCACACCCCGGCGGCCTCCTCCACCACGATGCGGGTGGCGTCCTGGTAGGCCTTTTCCCGCACCTTCTGGTCGGTCGAGCGCTGGGCGAGGTCCAGCAGCTCGTCCACCTTGGGGTTCTTGTAGAAGCTCGACGCCTTGAAGGTGCCCCACTGCCCGGAGTGGAACATCTCGCCGACCCAGTTGTGCGGGTCCGGGTAGTACGTGCTGATCCAGTAGATCACGATGTCCGGCGAGGTCTCGGGCTTCTTCATCTTGTCCACCATCACCGGCCAGAGCTCGCCGACGAGCTTCGACTCGATCCCGATCTTGCGCAGGCCGGCCTGCAGGAGGGTGCCCGCCTGCTCGGTCTGCGTGAAGGCCGTCAGGTACCCGATCGTCAGCGGGCGGTCCACCTTGACCCTGGCCTGCGCGAGCTCCTGCTTCGCCTTCTCGAGGTCGTAGGTGTAGCCCTTCACGTCCTTGGGGACGCCCCACATGTTGTTCGGGATGGGCACGGGGTTCCGCTCCACCGACCCGCCCAGGATCTCCTTGTTGAACCCGTCGTAGTCGAAGGCGTAGTTGATGGCGCGCCGGACGTGCAGGTCGGTGAGCGGGGGGCGCTGGTTGTTCAGCTGGAACAGCTTGATGCGCATCGACTCCTGCTCGATGACCCGGACGTTCGGCGCGTCCCTGAGCCGCTTGACCTGGTCCAGGGGCAGGTAGCCGCCGGTACCGTGGAAGTCCCCCTTGATCATGCCCAGGATGCGCGTGCTGTCCTCCTTGACGTGCTGGAACTCGATCTCCTCGAGGTACCGGTCGCCCCAGCCGAGGAAGTGGTCCTTGAAGCGCCGGGCGACGAACCCGACCGCCGGGTCGAAGCGCGTCAGCATGTAGGACCCGGAGCCCGCCTCGTTGCTGGCCAGCCAGGCGCCCCCCCAGTCCCCATCCTTCTCGTGCTTCTTCACGAGCGCCGAGTTCACCACGTGGATCTCCGAGACGACGGACAGGAAGATCGCCGTGGGCTTCTTCAGGGTGAACTCGACCGTCTGGCGATCGACCGCGCGCGTCTTCCCCGGCTCGATCATGGTGGACAGGAACGAGGCAGCGCCCTTCTTCAGGGCGAGGATGCGCTCCATGCTGTACCGCACGTCCTCCGCCGTGACCTCGGCGCCGTCGTGGAACTTGGCGCCCCGGCGGAGCTTGAAGGTGTACCGGAGCCCGTCCGGGGAGACCGTGTGGCTCTCGGCGAGCCAGGGCTGGAGCTTGGGCGGGTTGTCCAGCCACCGGTAGAGCCCGTCGTAGAGGTTCAGCCGGACCGCCACGCGGCCCACGTCCCAGACCACGTGGGGGTCGAGCGTGTCGTATGTGCTCTCGTTGGCGAACACGAATCGCTGCGCCGCGGTCGCGGGCTGGACGGCCAGGAGCAGGGCGAGCACGGCCAATCCTGCGACCGTCGCGCTGCCCAGCCCCCACTGCCGCCCCACCGAGGAACCGACTCTTGTGGCACGCGCGTGTCTCATGGTCACTCCTCCTCGCATCTCGGGTTTCGTCTACTGGCGGCCCAGGGCGCCGCGGTCATAGGTCCACGTGACCGGCCCCCAGGCGGCGCGGAGCGCCTCGCGCCGCGCCTTGGTCGCCATCGCGTCCACCTCGCGGCCGCTCGCCGCCAGCACGACGCCGTACGCCTCCGCGGCGGCCTCCCGGGAGACCTTGCCGTCCAGGACGTCCTCGAGGACCCGCTCCTCCTCCCGCTCGAGCGGGTCCCCGTAGCCTGCCCCGCCCGCCAGCCGCACGTGGAGCGTGTCGCCGGGGCGGAGCGTGACCATCTGCTTCCCCGGGAGCGGCGCGCGGGCGCCGTCGGCGCGCTCCACCACCGCCTCGCCGCCCGCCGCGGGCCGGCCCCCGAAGAGCCCCCACGGCACCGTATAGAAGCGCTCGCCGCGGTGCGAGACCGTCAGCTCGGTCGAGAGGGCCTGGAAGGCCTTCTCGAGCCCGAGGCCGCCGCGGTACCGACCGGCCCCGCCGGAGTCGCGGCGCGCCCGGCAGTAGGGGACCCGCACGGGGAAGTTCATCTCGAGCGCCTCGACCGGGATGTTCATGCAGTTCGTCACGTCCGTCTCGACGGCGTCGAGGCCGTCCCGCCGCGGCCGCGCGCCCATGCCGCCGGCAGCCAGCTCGGCCGCGACGAACGGGCGGCCGGTCCCGGGCATCGTGCCCCCGATGGCCATGACGAGGAGCGTACCGGAGTTCGCGGCCGGGATCTTGTCCGGGAGGGCCCGGACGAACGCCCCGAGCAGCGTGTCGGCGATGCGCTTGACGGTGGCGGTCCGGCCGCTCACCGGAGCCGGCGGCGACGGGTTGACGAGGCTCCCCGTCGGCAGGACCACCGAGACCGGCCGGAAGCACCCGGCGTTGTTGGGGATCGCGGGGTCGGTGATCGCGCGGATCGTGTAGTACACGGCCGAGAGCGTCGAGGAGGGAACCGAGTTGAAGGGGCCGCGCACCTGCGGGCTCGTCCCGGTGAAGTCGAAGGTCAGGTCCGAGCCGCGCACGGTGACCGCCACGCGGATCTCGACCCGCCGGTCCAGGTCGATCCCGTCGTTGTCGAGCACGTCGGCGAAGCGGTAGGTGCCGTCGGGGATCGCGGCGATCTGCCGGCGCGTCATGACCTCCGCGCGCGTGAAGAGCTCCGCCACCGCGGCCAGGACCGTCTCCACGCCGTGCTTCCGGCAGAGCTCCCGCATCCGCGCACGGCCCAGGTTCCCGGCGGCGACCTGGGCCATCAGGTCGCCGACGACCACGTCGGGGATGCGGACGTTCCGGCGGATGAACGCCATGACCGTCGGATCCGGCTCGCCCTGCCGCAGGAGCTGGCACGGCGGGATGATGAGGCCTTCCTGGTAGATCTCGGTGGCGTCGGTCGGGATGCTGCCCGGGGTCTTGCCGCCCACGTCCTGGTGGTGGCACATCGTGGTGGCCAGGGCGACGGTGCGGCCGTCGGCGAGGATCGGGACGACGACCACCCAGTCGGGGAGATGGGTGCCGCCGTCGTAGGGGTCGTTCAGGAGGAACCCGTCCCCCTCGCGCATCCCCTCGGGCGGGAACACCTCGAGGACCTTCCGCACGGCGAAGACGAGCGAGCCCAGGTGGATGGGGATCCCCGTGCCCTGCGCGATGGTCTCGCCGGTGACGTCGAAGAGCGCCGAGGAGGCGTCCAGCCCCTCCTTCACGATGGGGGAGTACGCGCTCCGGAGCATGGTGATCTCCATCTCGTCGGCGATCGCGTCGAGACGGTTCCGGAGGACTTCCAGGAGGATGGGGTCGCTGAAGGCCATGTCAGCCCTTCCGGACCAGGAGGTTCCCGGCCGGATCGCGGACGGCCGCGTGCCCGGGCGGGACGACCGTGGTCGTATCGGCCTGCTCGATGATCGCGGGGCCGGCGACCCGCGCGCCGGCCGGCAGGCGCCCCCGTTCGTAGATCACGGTCTCGACCCAGGCCCCGTCGAAGTAGACCGGGCGCGTCCCCTTCCGCGCGGCCGGCGACAGGCCTAGCGAGCCAGCGCGCCCCGGCCCGCCGTCCGGCGCGAGCCGGGGGTGCGGGAGCGGATAACGGTGCACGGCCCGCAGGTTCACGATCTCCACGGGGTCGCCCGGCCGGTGATGGCTGTAGACACGCTCGTGCGCCGCGTGGAACGCCGCCACGATGCCGGGGATCGCCGCCGGCGTCACCTCGGGCGGCAGCGGCACTTCCAGCTCGTACGCCTGGCCGAGGTACCGCATGTCGGCGGAAAACGCGACCGCGACCTCGTCGAGCGGCACGCGCTCGGCCCGCATCTTCTCGCGCCCCTGCGCGTCCAGCTCGGCGAGGATGCGGCCGATCGCGGCGCAGTCGGGGCTCCGCAGGTCCTGGACCGCGGTGCGCGCGTGCGAGTGCTCGATGGCCGCGACCAGGAGGCCGAAGGCCGAGAGCACGCCCGGCGCCTGCGGCACGATGATCGTCTCGATCGAGAGCTCCTCGGCCAGGGCGACGCCGTGCACCGGCCCCGCGCCGCCGAGGAGGACCAGCGCGAACCCGCGCGGGTCGTAGCCCCGCTGGATCGTCACCAGCCGGATCTGGTCGGCCATCCGCGCGTTGACGACGCGGTGGATGCCCGCCGCGGCGGCCACGGGATCCATCCCGAGCGCCCGGGCAACCCCGGCGACGGCCTCGCGCGCGAGCGCGGGGTCCAGTCGCAGCGTGCCGCCCGCGAAGTAGTCCGGGTTCAGGTACCCGAGGACCACGCTCGCGTCGGTCACGGTCGCCCGGCTCCCGCCCTGCCCGTAGCACGCCGGGCCGGGGTCGGCGCCCGCGCTCTCCGGCCCGACGCGCAGGCCCCCCGCGGCGTCGATCCAGGCGATGCTCCCGCCGCCCGCCCCGATCGTGTTCACGTCCACCATCGGGACCCGGACCGGGTAGCCCGCGATCGACCCCGCCGGGCTGATGAGCGGCGTCCCGTCCTGGACGAGGGCGACGTCGGAGCTGGTCCCGCCGATGTCGATGGAGATGATGTCCTGGTGCCCCGACGCCCGGGCGGCGAAGAGGGCGCCCACGACCCCCGCGGCGGGCCCGGAGAGGACCAGCGTCACCGGGCGGGCCGCCGCCGTCCCCGCGGAGGTGATCCCGCCCCGCGAGTGCATGATCTGGGGTTCCGCGGTGACCCCCTGCGCCTTGAGCATCCCGTCGAGCCCGCCGAGATAGCGCGCGCAGAGCGGCCGCAGGTAGGCGTCGAACGCGGTCACGCAGACCCGCTCGTACTCGCGGAAGGTCGGGTCCACCTCGCTCGAGAGCGAGACCGCCAGGTCGGGATGACGCCGCGCGATCAGCTCCCGCGTCCGGCGCTCGTGGTCCGGGTTGAGGAAGGCGAAGAGGTACGAGACCGCCACGGCCTCGATCCCCTCGTGCTCCCGGAGCCGCTCGACCGCCCGGAGGACGGCCGCCTCGTCGAGCGCCACCAGCACGTCACCCCGGGCGTCCACGCGCTCCGGGATCCCCACGCGGCGCCGCCTGGGCGCCAGGAAGACCGGCGTGTCCGCGTCCATGTCGAGGTCGTACATCTCCGAGCGCCGCTGCCGCCCGAGCTCCAGGACGTCCTCGAACCCCTCGGTCGTGAGGAGGGCCGTCACCGCGCCCTTCCGCTCGACGACGGCGTTGGTCGCGAGGGTGGTCCCGTGGATGAAGCGGGCGACCTCGTCCGGCCGCGCCCCCGTCAGCTCGAGGATGCGCGAGAGCGCGTGCCGGATCCCGACCAGGAGGTCCTTCGGCGTGGAGGGCACCTTCGTGAAGGTGAGCCGCCCGCGATCCGCAATCGCGACGATGTCGGTGAACGTCCCTCCGATGTCTACCCCGATCTCGATCATGGGCGCGTCCGCCTGGTGAGAGTTGCCCCCGGGCGACCTCCCGGCCAGCATAGCCCATGCCGTCGCGCGTCGCCAGAGGGCGTCGGACCACGCGAGATGGTGAGGAGTCTTCGCGTGCCCGCCATGGGCGCCTCCTCATGTCATACACTGTCTCGTACGGCGCCGGCGCGCCCTCGGAGCGCCTCGTTCAGGAGCGCGTGGACAGCCTGACCCGCTCCTGGATCGTTCAGCAACCTGCTAAGGGCTCGTAAGACAATAAATGATGGAATCTGAGGGACCGGAAGGTAGATT
>CAYQDR010000179.1:0-6270 GCA_964416315.1 uncultured bacterium | reverse complement strand
GAGTGCTGGCTCCAGATCTACTACATGCAGCACGGGCTCTACGAGCCCCGGATGATCGACGACAAGGTCCACAAGCCCAAGGCGGTCCCGATCGGGGCGCACGTCATGCTCGACGCGGAGCGCTGCATCCTCTGCTCGCGCTGCGTGCGCTTCTGCGACGAGGTCACGAAGACCGGGGAACTCGGCATCTTCAACCGGGGTGACCACGCCGAGATCGGCCTGTTCCCGGGGACGGCGCTCGACAACCCCTACTCGGGCAACGTGGTGGACATCTGCCCGGTCGGGGCGCTGACGGACCGGGATTTCCGCTTCCAGGTGCGCGTCTGGTACCTCGAGCGGGCGAAGTCCGTGTGCCCGGGGTGCGCCCGCGGGTGCAACATCGAGGTCCACACGAACGTCAAGCGCACGCACCACGCCGGGGGCCGGCGGGTGGCGCGCCTCAAGCCGCGCTACAACGCCGACGTCAACCGGTGGTGGATCTGCGACGAGGGCCGGTACGGCCTCCACGACCTGGACGCCCCGAGCCGCCTCGCCGTGCCCACCGTGCGGGCAGCCGGCGCGGCGCGGGCGGTGGCGTGGCCGGAGGTCGTCGGGATCCTGGCCGATCGGCTCCGGGCGTCGGGTTCGGAGCGGGCGGGGGTGCTCCTGTCGCCGCGGCTGGCCAACGAGGACCTCTGGCTCGCCCGGCGGCTGTTCGTGGACGGCCTGGGGCTGCGCCACGTGGATTTCCGCGTGCCGCCGCGCGCGCCGGGGTTCCAGGACGAGTTCCTGATCCGCGCCGACAAGCACCCGAACTCGCGCGGGGCGGAGCTGCTCGGCCTCGGGCGCGCCGAGGGGGCCGACGGCGCGGCGGTGCTCCGGGCCGCGGCCGAGGGCCGGCTCCAGCTCCTGTGGGTCTTCGGCCACGACCTCGCGGCCTCGGGGTGGCCGGAGGCCACGGTGCGCGCGGCGCTCGAGCGCGTCCCCTGCCTCGTCTTCCAGGGGACGAACGCGAACCAGACGAGCGAGCGCGCGCACCTCGTCCTGCCGAGTGCGGCGTACGTGGAGCGGGACGGGACCTTCACGAACTTCCAGGGGCGGGTGCAGCGGTTCTGGGCCGCGGTCCCACCGCTCGGCGAGGCCCGCCCGGACTGGGAGGTCCTGGCCGACGTCGCCCGGGCGTTCGGACACGACTGGCCCTTCGTCCGGGCGGAGCAGGTGTTCCGCCAGCTCGCCGCGGGTGTCCCCGCCTTCGCCGGATTGAGCTACCGGAGCCTCGGCGACCAGGGGGCGCTCGTCGCGGGTGCGGACGCGTCGCGAGCGGCGAGCCGGGCATGAGCGCCGTGCTCGTCGACCTCGGGATCGCCCTCGCCAAGGTCGGCTTCGTCATGGGGTTCGTCCTGAACATGGGCGGGCTCCTGACCTGGGTCGAGCGGAAGCAGTCGGCGGTCATGCAGGACCGCGTCGGGGCCAACCGCGCCTCGATCTTCGGCCTCCGCCTGATCGGGCTGTTCCATCCGATCGCCGACGCGATCAAGATGCTGACCAAGGAGGACTTCATCCCGGCGCGAGCCGACCGGGCGCTCTTCGTCGTGGCGCCCGTCGTCTCGGTCTTCTTCGCCCTGGCGGGGTTCGCCGCGATCCCCTTCGGCGACGTCCTGCGGGTGGGCGGCCGCGAGATCTCGCTCCAGGCGGTCCAGCTCAATGCCGGCATCCTCTACATCTTCGCGATGCTCTCGATGGGCGTCTACGGGGTGATGCTCGCGGGCTGGTCGTCGGCGAACAACTTCGCCCTCCTCGGAGCGCAGCGGGCGGCGGCCCTGATGATCTCCGCCGAGGTCGCCATCGGGGCCTCGATCATGGGTGTCTGCATGGTCTACGGCTCGCTGGACCTCCAGGAGATCGCGCGCGGCCAGGGGACGCTGCTCTGGGGGTGGCTCCCCAAGTGGGGCATCGTCACGCAGCCGCTCGGCCTGCTGCTCTTCCTCACGGCGGGCATCGCGTCCACGAAGCGGATTCCGTTCGACCTCCCCGAGGGGGAGTCCGAGATCATCGGCTACTTCGTCGAGTACAGCGGGATGAAGTTCGGAATGTTCATGATGGCGGACTTCGTCGAGACGGTCGTCGTCGCCGGCGTGACCACGGCGCTGTTCCTCGGCGGCTGGCAGGTGCCCTGGCTCTTCGCCGACGGGTTCCGCTTTCCCGGGGGCCTCGCCTGGGCGCTCCCCCACCTCGTCGTGGTCGCGCTGCAGGTCGGGGCGTTCCTCGTCAAGGTCGTGGCCCTGTGCTGGTTCCTCATGCTGGTGCGCTGGACGCTGCCGCGGTTCCGGTACGACCAGGCGATGCGGCTCGGCTGGCTCGGGCTCTTGCCGCTCTCGGTCCTGAACATCCTCGTCACGGCGGCGGTCCTCCTGCTGTAGCGGCGAGGGCGACGTGGCCCAGCTCAAGGTCGTTCCGGTCCGCCGGCAGGCGCCGCGGTCGCCGCGGCAGCGCTTCTACGTCGTCGAGGTCCTCATCGGCCTCGTCGTGACGGCCCGGCACTTCTTCGTGAACATGGGCCGGTGGCTCACGGGCCGGAAGGGCGCCGTGACCTACCAGTGGCCCGAGGAGCGGCGACCGCTGGCCCCGCGGCTCCGGAGCCTCCACCGCCTCGTGCGGCGGGAGGACGGCTCGCCGCGGTGCGTGGCCTGTATGATGTGCGAGACGGTCTGCCCGGCCCACTGCATCTACATCGTCGCGGCCGAGCACCCGAACCCCGACATCGAGAAGTACCCGGAGCGCTTCGACATCGACGTCGGCAAGTGCGTGTTCTGCGGCTACTGCGTCGAGGCGTGCCCGGAGGACGCGATCCGGATGGACACGGGGATCCTCGAGTTCTCGGCGTACAGCCGCGAGGGGATGATCTACACGAAAGAGACGCTGCTGGCGCTCGAGCCCGCGGGCGCGGACGGCCTGCCCACGTCTCAGCCGCCCGTGGAGCTCGTCCGGAGGGGTCTCGACTAGCATGGAATGGGTGACGTTCACGATCGTCGCCGTGTGCGCCGTCGCCTCCGCCGTCGGGCTCGTGGTCCGGGCGAACCCGCTGCACGGGGCGCTCTTCCTCGTGGCGAACCTGTTCTGCGTGGCCGTCCTGTACCTGATGCTCGGGGCCGAGTTCCTGGCCCTGGCGCAGGTGATCATCTATGCCGGCGCGATCATGGTGCTGTTCATCTTCGCGATCATGCTGCTCATCCCGGGAAAGTCCGAGGCGGGCCCGGATCCCCTCTGGCCGCAGCGCTCCTGGGCGCTCCCGTTCGGGGCGCTCATGGGCGCCGTCATCATGGCGCTGGTCCTCTTCCAGGCAGGCGGCCGGGCGGGCGTCCGGCCGGCGCCCGGTGGCGTGGGGGCGATCGGCCGGCTGCTCTTCACCGACTACCTCGTTCCATTCGAGGTGACGTCCGTGCTGTTGCTCGCGGCGCTCGTCGGGGCGCTGGCCCTCGCGAAGCGCCGGCCGGTGTAGCGCGATGGTGCCGCCGAGCTACTACGCGGCGCTCTCGGTGGTGCTGTTCACGATCGGCGTGATCGGCGTCCTCGTGCGGCGGAACCCCCTCGTGATCTTCATGTCGATCGAGCTCATGCTGAACGCCGCGAACCTGGCCTTCGTGGCGTTCGGCCGGGCCCGGGGGGCCGCCGAGGGCCAGGTCATCGTATTCTTCGTCATGACGGTGGCGGCCGCCGAGGTGGCTGTCGGGCTGGCCATCATCGTGGCCATCTTCCGGGCCCGCTACCGCATCAACGTGGACGATCTCTCGCTCCTGCGCTGGTGAGCGCGACGATGGGAGGGATGAGGCGTGGCGACGAAGGATAGGGGGACGGACCGCCCGGGCGGGCGCGAGGACGGGAAGCTCGGGCGCGAGCTCCTGGCCCAGATGCTCCTCATCCGGCGCTTCGAGGAGAAGTCCGCCGAGATGTACGCCCTCGGCAAGATCGGCGGCTTCCTGCACCTCTACATCGGGCAGGAAGCGGTCGCCGTCGGCGCGATCTCGACCCTCCGGGCGGACGACTACGTGATCGCCGGCTACCGGGACCACGGGCACGCCCTCGCCCGCGGCTCCGACCCGCGGCGGCTCATGGCCGAGCTCTTCGGGCGGCGCGACGGGGTCTCCAAGGGCAAGGGCGGCTCGATGCACCTCTTCGACCGGTCGGTGAACTTCCTCGGGGGCCACGCGATCGTCGGCGGGTATCTGCCGATCGCGACCGGGGTCGGGTTCGCCATCCGGTACGAGGACCGGGACCGCGTGATCCTCTGCTTCTTCGGCGACGGCTCGGTCCCGCAGGGGGAGTTCCACGAGTCGCTCAACCTCGCCGCGCTCTGGAAGCTGCCCGTCGTCTTCATCTGCGAGAACAACCGGTACGCGATGGGCACGGCCCTGCATCGGGCGCTCGCCCAGACGGAGATCCACAGGTTCGCGGAGGCGTACCGGATCCCGGGTGAGGCGTGCGACGGGATGGACGTGCTCGCCGTGCGCGAGTGCGTCGGCCGCGCCGTGGCCCGGGCACGCGAGTCGAAGACCCCGAGCCTCATCGAGGCGCGCACGTACCGGTTCCGCGGGCACTCCATGCGGGACCCCTCGGCCGCGATCTACCGGACGAAGGAGGAGGTCGAGGGGGAGAAGAAGCGCGACCCGATCGTGAGCTTCCGGGAGCGCCTCGCGCGGGAGGGGCACCTCGACGAGGCGGGCTGGAAGGCGCTCTCGGTCGAGGTCGAGGCGCGGGTGGCCGAGGCGGTGGCGTTCGCCGACGCCTCGCCCGAGCCGCCCGCCGAGTGGCTGTTCGCCGATGTCTATGCGTAACCGGAAGGGGTGAGGGGGATGAGCGTCATCACCTATCGGGACGCGCTCAACCACGCGCTCCGCGAGGAGATGGAGCGGGACGAGCGCGTCTTTCTGATGGGCGAGGAGGTCGGCGTCTACGGGGGCGCCTACAAGGTGAGCCAGGGGCTGCTGGAGAAGTTCGGCGAGCGGCGCGTCATCGACACGCCGATCTGCGAGTCCGGCTTCACCGGGGTGGGGATCGGGGCCGCCATGGTCGGTCTCCGCCCGATCATCGAGATGATGACGTTCAACTTCGCCATCATCGCCCTCGACCAGATCGTGAACCACGCGGCAAAGATCCGCTACATGTCGGGGGGCCAGTTCTCGGTGCCCATCGTGATCCGGGGACCCGGCGGCCCCGCGCACCAGCTCGCGGCCCAGCACTCGCAGTCGATGGAGACGTACTTCTACCACGTGCCGGGCCTGAAGGTCGTCCGGCCGACGAGCCCGCGCGACGCGAAGGGTCTCCTCAAGAGCGCGATCCGCGCCGACGACCCGGTGATCTTCATCGAGTCCGAGACCCTGTACGGCGTCAAGGGTGAGGTCCCCGACAGCGCCGACTTCCTGATCCCGCTCGGCGTGGCCGAGGTCAAGCGCGAGGGCCGCGACGTCACCGCCGTGGCCTACTCGGGGATGTACTACCGGGTGCTGGAGGCGGCGGAGGAGGTCGAGCGCACGGACGGCATCTCCGTCGAGATCGTCGATCCCCGCACCCTCCGTCCGATGGACACGGAGACGATCCTCGCCTCGGTGCGCAAGACCCACCGGGCCCTCGTCGCCGAGTCGGGCGCGGGGTTCGCGGGGATGGGCTCCGAGATCGCGGCCTTCATCACGGAGAGCGCGTTCGACGACCTCGACGCGCCGGTGGCCCGCGTCACGGGCGCCAACGCCCCGATGCCCTACGCGCGGAACCTCGAGCGGCTGAAGACGCCGTCGAAGGAGAAGATCATCGAGGCGATCCGCAAGCTCTGCGGCGTCGCCTGAGAGCTTGATGAACCCGAACCGGGCAGGGTCACTCCACGCGCTTGAACGAAGCGTTCCGAGCGCGGGCTTTGACCGCGCAACCTTTCCTGGGGGGAGGTTCGGCCCCCCTCCGAGGAGCCAGGGTCTATGGCGGTGACCAAGGTCGTGATGCCGAAGCTCAGCGAGGCGATGGAGACCGGGAAGCTCCTCCGGTGGCTCAAGCAGGAGGGGGACCCGGTCGCCGGCGGCGAGATCATCGCCGAGGTGGAGACCGACAAGGCGGACATCGAGCTCGAGGCGTTCGGCTCGGGCGTGCTCCGCAAGGTGCTGGTCGCTCCCGGGGCGACGGTGCCGGTCGGCAACCTGATCGCGGTGATCGCGGAGCCCGACGAGGAGATCGCGGGCGTGCTCGCCGAGGCGGGCGCCCCCGCGGCGGGCCCGGCCGCGGCGCCCGCGGCGCGCCCGGCCGCTCCCG
>CAYQDR010000178.1:0-6333 GCA_964416315.1 uncultured bacterium | reverse complement strand
CTCGGCGGCACCCTCATCAACGAGAGCATCTCCACGGCGGCCGGCGCGCCGTACGGCCAGCTCGTGCCACCCGCCGAGCTGCGGCGGATCGCGCGCGACCTCGGGCGCGTCCCGGCCCAGCGCGGTACGACCTACGAGATCCTCAAGGTCTATGCCGACGAACGGGCGGACGAGCCGAGCCCGCTCGACCTCGTCCCGGACGCGGAGGCCCGCTTCGGCTCGTACCGCCGCCTCGCGGCGGCGCGGGAGTTCCGGTTCGCGCACCCACGGGCCGGGGCCGAGGGCCCGGCCGCGGCCCGACCGCACACGGATGACCCCGGCCGGAGGGCCGAGGCCCTCCCCAGCCACCCCCTGCCGGGTGGCGCAACCCGAAGCCCCTGAAAGGAGACGCGTCGATGGCGAAGCTGATGACCAAGTCGGGCGTGATCAAGACGCTGGCGGAGAAGACCAAGACGACGAAGAAGCAGGTGGGCGGCTTCATCGATGAGTTGAACTCCCTCGCCGTCCGGGAGGTGAAGAAGAGCGGCGCGTTCGTGCTGCCCGGGATCGGCAAGGTCGTCCTCCGGAACATGAAGGCCCGCATGGGCCGGAACCCGCAGACCGGGGAGCCGATCAAGATCGCCGCCAAGCGCGCCGTGCGGGTCCGCGTCGCGAAGGTCCTCAAGGACGCGATCCTCGGCGGGAAGAAGTAGGGCGCCCAAGGCGCCCGTGTCGCGGGCGGCCCGGCGGCCGGTTCCCCGGCCGGCGGCCGAGCCGGCCGCGCGCGACCTCGAGCCCCGGACTTGGCAGGGCGTGACCTTCCGGCCGTGCCAGGCCGGGGCGGCAGAGGTCCGTAACCTCTTCGAGTACGCCGGGGCCTGGATCCCCGAGCCCGCCCCCGACGAGCTCGCCTGGGAAGCCGAGGCCGGGGGGCGGCTCGTCGGCGGCCTGCTCGTCGAGCGGCGCGGGGCGCACGGCTTCGTCCACGGCCCCGTCGTGGTCGAGTCGCCCGCCGGGGTCGAGCCCCTGGAGGTCGCCGACCAGCTCCTGGCGCCGCTCCTCGCCGCGGCCGCGGCGACTCCGCTCGACACGCTCTTCACGCGCCCCCAGGGCCTGGACCGGCTCTGGGTGCGGCGCGGGTTCGTCCCCGTCCCCGAGGCCGCGCTCCCCCCTGGACTCCGCGATCGGCCGGGGATCGGGCTCTTCGCCTGGCGGCGACCCGGAACCTATGCCATCAGCACCCCCGACGAAGAGGCCAGCCGCCGCCGGCGCGGTCGGTAGGGCGCATGTTCGCTCTTCCGCGCCGGGACAAGAACCGAGCAGATCAAGGACGCAGGGAGGAGGCGGCCCGAGGCGTACTCCGAGTACGTTGAGGGCCGACGACGACCGAGGACGCAGAGATGCGACGGTTATTGGCACGGCGGCCATGATCGTTGCCCTCGCCGGCGGCACCGGGGCCGCCAAGCTCCTCCGCGGCCTCGCGCGGGTGACCGACCCCGCGCGTCTGGCGGTCGTCGTCAACACCGGCGACGACCTCGAGTGGTGGGGGCTCCACGTCTCGCCCGACCTCGACTCGGTGACCTACGCCATGGCGGGGCTGCTCGACGCCGCGCGCGGCTGGGGAATCCGCGATGACACCTTCCACTGCTTCGCGGCGATGGCCCGGCTGGGGCGCGAGAGCTGGTTCCAGGTGGGCGACCGCGACCTGGCGATCCACCTCCACCGGACGACGCTCCTCCGGGGCGGTGCGACGCTCTCGGCGGCGACGGCGGCGATCGGGGCGGCGCTCGGCGTGCGGGCGCGCATCGCGCCCATGTCGGACGACCCCGTCCGGACGAAGATCCGCACCCCGGCGGGCTGGCTCGCCTTCCAGGAGTTCTTCGTCCGCGACCGGGCGAAGCCCGAGGTCCTGGACGTCGCCTACGAGGGCACGGATCGCGCGCGCCCCGCGCCGGCCGTGCTCCCGGCGATCCGCGACGCCGAGGCCGTCGTCGTGTGCTGCTCGAACCCCGTGACCTCGATCGGGCCGATCCTGGCCGTGCCCGGGATCGCCGAGGCCCTCGCGGCGACCCGCGCGCCCGTCGCCGCGGTGAGCCCGATCGTCGGGGGCGCGCCGGTCAGCGGCCCGGCGGGAAAGCTCCTCCAGGCGCGCGGGCTCCCCGTCTCCCCGCTCGCCCTCCTCGAGCTCTACGGGCCGTGGCTCGACGTCCTGGTGGTGGACGGGCGCGACGCGGCGCTCGCCGCCGAGATCGAGGGGGCGGGGGTGCGCGCCGTCCCGACCGACACGCTGATGACGGACGCCGCGCGTGAGGCCGCGCTGGCCCGTGCGATCCTGGATGCCGTGGGATTATCCCCATGAAGGTCGCCGTCGTCCCCGCCAAGGACTTCGACGCCGCGAAGCAGCGGCTCGCCCGGGCCCTCCCCCCGGAGGCGCGCTCGGCTCTCGCCCGCGCGATGCTCGAGGACGTCCTCACCGCGCTGGCGGCAGGCGGCCTCGATCGCATCGTCGTGGTCACGCCCGACACACGCGCGGCCGAGATCGCGGCGCGCCACGGCGCGGCCGCCCTGCTCGAGGCGGAGAGCGCGGGCCACACCGCGGCCGTCGAGCGCGGGCTCGCCGCGTGCCGCGAGCTCGGGGCGACCATCATGCTGACCGTGCCGGGGGACCTGCCGTGCCTGACGACCGAGGAGGTCCGGGCGGTGCTCGCGGCGTGCGGCGCCCCGCCGGCGGCGGTGTTCGTCCCGTCGCGGAGCGGGCTCGGGACCAACGCGGCGTGCCTCGCCCCGCCCGAGGCCGTCCCGCTCCGGTTCGGCGAGCCCTCGTTCGCGGACCACCTCGCCGCGGCACGCGCGCGGGGGATCGAGCCCGTCGTCCTCGAGCTCCCCGGGGCCGGGCTCGACATCGACAGCCCCGAGGACCTCGAAGCCCTCCTCGCCAGGGGCCCTGAGACGCGGGCCGCCCGGCTTCTCCGATCCGCCGGGGTCGGACACCCCGCCCGCGTGCCCCGGCTCGAGGTGCTGGGGATCGGCGGGCTCCCCGAGGTGCGCCCCGGCGACGACCTGCCCGCCCTCATCGTCGCGGCCACGGCCGCCCAGGGCACGCCGCTCGAGACCGGCGACGTCCTCGTCGTGAGCCAGAAAATCGTCTCCAAGGCCGAGGGGCGGCTGGTCCGACTCGAGGAGGTGACGCCGTCGGCGTTCGCGCTCGAGGTGGCCCGAGACCTCAAGAAGGATCCCAGGCTCATCGAGATAATCCTTTGGGAATCCAGGCGAATCGTCCGGATGGACCGCGGCATCCTCATCGCCGAGACCCATCACGGCCAGGTCTGCGCGAACGCGGGCGTGGACCAGTCGAACGTCGGTGCCGGCTGGGTGAGTCTCCTCCCCGAGGACCCCGACGCCTCGGCGCGGGCCATCCTCGAGGGCGTGCGCGCGCGGGCAGGGGTCGAGGTGGCGGTCATCGTCGCCGACACCTTCGGCCGGCCGTGGCGGGAAGGACTCCACAACGTCGCGATCGGCGTGGCGGGGATGCGGGCGATCCGCAGTTACCTCGGGGTCAAGGACCCCTACGGCTACACGCTCCAGGCGACGCTCCTCGCGGTCGCCGACGAGCTGGCGGGCGCGGCGGAGCTCGTGATGGGGAAGCTCGACGCGGTGCCCGTCGCCCTGATCCGCGGCTACCCGTACACCCCGGGCCCGGGCTCCGCGCGGGAACTCCTCCGCGACCCCGCCCAGGACCTGTTCCGGTGACTTACGCCCTCTCCCCTCGGGGGAGAGGGTGGGGTGAGGGGTCCGTCAGGGATGGTGGCGACGCAGGGTCGCCACGTCCTCGAGGTCCCGGGGCCGGCCGAGCGCGAGCGTGTTCCGCCGACTTCGTGGATTGCCGCCTGGCCGCGAAGGATCGCCGCAACGCGTTGCCCCTGAAAGGAGGGACCCGATCCCGGCAACCGGACAGGGGCTTCCGCGGGCAGCTACGGCACGATCCGGACGGAGTCCTGGCCCTCGATCGCGGCGCCGCTGTATGTCGTCCCCTTCAGCAGGGCCACCGTGTCCCCCTCCTGGAGCTGGAGCTCGTCGGCCGCGATGTGGCACACGAGGTCGAGCCGCCCGTCCCCGTTCACGTCGCTCGCGCTGCACGCCTCCCGGCTGCCCTTCCCGATCAGCCGCACCGCGGCACCGGCAAGTGTCACCGTCGCGGGGTCCACCTGGGTCGCGTCGATCGTCGCGCTACTCAGGATCGCGACGGGGATCGCCCCGGCCGAGCCGCGGTTGATCGAGTTCGGGAAGCTGCCCGGCTTGATGTCGATCGCCACGGTCAGCGTGCCGAGGATCGGTGTCGTGACCGGCTCGAGCCGGATCTCCGGCGTGACCGGGGCGAACTCCGGCGTGGACTGAACCTGAAAGCCTCCGGTCGGGGTTCCCACGACCGTCAGCGCGGCGCCGGTGTCGCTCTGCACGAGTGGGAAGGACTGCCCGGGCGTGACCTGGAGGTTGGGATCGATCAGGATGAGGATCTGGCTGGCTGGATCCAGGGTCAGGCCGTCACGTACCTGTAAGGAGTCGTGCGCGCCGTTGGCGTCGATCTCGAGGACGAGCTGGCTGCCCGGCCCGCCCGTGTAGCTTCCCAGGATGAGCATGGGTCCCGGCGAGTCCCCGGGGGTGAGGATGCCCCCTTGGTTGTGGACGCACGCCTTGATCGTGCCGCTCCCCTCCAGCACGTCGTTCGTCCTGATCCGGAGCACTCCGACCCCCGGAGGTGGCGGATCCTCCGGGTTGGCCGGACAGGCCCCGGGCGCCGGGATCGGCGTCACCTCGACGGTTCCTCCACTTGTCACCCGGAGGACGCCGCTCCCGCCGGGCGCGCCGTCGCCCTGCTCCCCGAGCGCCAGAAGGTTCGGGAGGCTGAGCAGCGAGTTAGCCCCGGCGACGGTGACCCGGCCGACGCTGCCGGGATCTCGTCCGATCCGGCCCACACCCCCGCCGTCGGTCGAGGTCAGCTTCACCTGCCCGCCGTCGAGGACGTTCAGCGTGCCGAACCCGGAGCCCGACCCAAAGGGCGGAAACGACGCGCGGCCCACGTGGAGAAGTGGTGACTTCCCGGTGACCTCGATGCTGGACTCCATCCCGGACACGGTCACGACACCGGTCGCGTTGCCATCACGCCCGATCAACAGCGCTGGGTTGACGTAGGTCGGGTCGCTGACCAGGATCTGGCCACCGTCCCGCACCGCGAGGGCGCCGTTCCCGCGCCGGCCGACGCTGAGGACGTTTCCCGAGATGAGCTGGCCGCCGCCCAGGTCGAACGCGGGCGCCCGGGAGATCTCCCACCGCGATCCCAAGCCCACGTGAACCATTCCGCTGCTCTTCGTCCGCAGCGCCACGAACCCCCCGCCGCTGTAAACCCGGCCTCCGGCCTCAATGACGAGCGTCCCGCTCGCGGTCAGGGATGAGTTCACAGGACCCGCCGCCAGTAGGATGTCGCCCCTGTCGAGGTCGAGGGTCCCGCCCCTGACGGTCACGGTGCCGCTGGCGTCGCCGTCGAGGCCGATCCAGAGGCTGGGCCGCGCGGGCGGCTGGGGCACGCCACCGATCACCGGGATAAAGTCGTTCCCGACGGCCCGGACCTTCCCGCCGTCGAGGATCGTCAGGGTCCCGGTGCCCCGGAGCCCGACCGCCATGCCGGTGTCGAGCGTCCACTCCGAGCATGAGCCGGCGACGACCACGTACCCCGTAGAGCCCTGCTCGACGCCAAGGAACTCGAGGCCCTTCTCCTCGGCCGGCACGGCCGTGCCGCTCGTGACCTTGGCGCCGCCCGAGACAACCAGAACCCGGTGTCCGGGCGCCCCAGCTGGCGTGGGTCCCCCGACTCGAATGTAGCGGTCGACGTCCAGCATCGACGGCGTCGCGCAGGACGACCCGGTCAGCGTCACGAGCCCGGTGTTGGAGAGGCCCACGGTGAGATCGGGACTCATCACATGGAGCTGGCTGCCCCCATCGACGGTCAGCATGCCCGGCGCCGCCGCGGTCCCGACGTGGAGCCCGTCGGCCGTGCCGTCGGTCGGGTCGTTATTACCTCCGTCGAAGATGCCGCCGAAGGCGGTAATACCGGCGTGGGCCAGAGACGACATTGACCCGAAAAAGAGAGCGAACACCAGACCGATGAGAGTTGACCCTATCGCCATGACCATGACCCTCCGTCCTACCCACACGATCGTGCCTGCCCACACCACGTGCAGAACGCTTTGAGCCCTGGCCGTCGTCGCGGCAACGGGTGGCGGAGATCGTGCGGCGGTCGCCGAGTGTCGTTGATCTCCGGGAAGTGCGGAATTCTGGACAGCAGACGACAGGACGGAA
>CAYQDR010000177.1:0-6410 GCA_964416315.1 uncultured bacterium | reverse complement strand
TCATGGGCACCAAGAACCAGGGCCAGGGCCACGAGACCACGTTCAAGCAGATCCTCCACGAGCGGCTCGGCCTCGACCCGGGCGACGTCCGCTTCGTGGACGGGGACACGGACCGCGTCGCGTTCGGCACGGGCACGATGGGGTCGCGCTCGACCGTCATCGGCGGCACGGCCTTGTGGATCGCCGCCGGGAAGGTCATCGCGAAGGGGAAGCAGATCGCGGCCCACCTGCTCGAGGCCGCCGAGGCGGACGTCGTCTTCGCCGACGGCCGGTTCACGGTCGTCGGGACGGACCGCGCCGTCGGCATCCGGGAGGTCGCCCGCGCCGCCTTCCAGCCCGCGTCGCTGCCGCCCGGCGTGGAGCCCGGTCTCTACGAGACCGGGACCTTCTCGCCCCCGGCCGACACGTTCCCCAACGGCTGCCACGTCTGCGAGCTGGAGATCGACCCCGACACCGGCGCAGTGACGCTCCTCAACTACGTGGTGGTGGACGACGTCGGCACCGTGATCAACCCGCTGACGCTCGAGGGGCAGATCCACGGGGGCCTCGCCCAGGGGATCGGCCAGGCCTTGCTGGAGCAGGTCGTGTACGACCCGGAGTCGGGCCAGCTCCTGACCGGCACCTTCATGGACTACGGGATCCCGCGCGCCGATACCCTGTGCGCCATCGCGGTGGAGTCGAACCCGGTGCCGACGGCGCTCAATCCGCTCGGGGCCAAGGGCGCCGGGGAAGCCGGCACCGTCGGCGCGCTGCCGGCCGTGATGAACGCGGTCATGAGCGCGCTGGCGCCCCTGGGCGTCCGGGAGCTCGACATGCCGGCGACCGGCGAGCGCGTCTGGCAGGCCATCCGCGCGGCCCGGGCGTGCGAGCGATCGTGAGCGCCGCGGACCGTCGCGAATGCGGCATCCCCGTGGCGTGCAACCGGGCCTCCGCCGACTTCATGATCTCGTCGCAGCTGATGGCGGCAGAGTACCGGCGTCTCCTTCCCGATTACGAGGGCGGTCCGGACCGGCCGGAAGGCGGGGATGCCCCCGCGTCTCATGGACAGCCGCCTGCTGGAGGTGCTGGGCCGTCGACTCTGTTGCGGTAGCATAGGGGCAGGTGAGGGCGATGCGCGGGTTCGAAGCAGCCCCCCCAGACCTCCGGGCCCTGCTGCCACAGCGCATCAGCCAGCTCGGGCTCAAGCTCGAGGGCTCCCCGGTCGAGCGCTACGTGCAGACCCTCTACCGGGAGCTCGCGCGGAAGGGGCTGCGGCACTTCCGCCCGCCGTGCTACCTCACCGACGAGTGGGGCTGCCCGTCGGGAGAGCCGATCATCGGCATCCCCTTCTACCTCGCCGACCCCAAGCTCGCCCGGCTCGAGAAGGCGATCGACGACATCGAGGACGCGCGCGAGATCCGGATGTACCTCCGCCACGAGGCCGGGCACGCCTTCAACTATGCCTACCGGCTCCACGAGACGCTCGAGTGGCGCGAGCTGTTCGGCCCGTTCAACCGGCCGTACCGCGAGCGGTATCGGCCCGTGCCCTTCGACCGGCACTTCGTCCGCCACATCGAGGGGTGGTACGCTCAGAAGCACCCTGACGAGGACTTCGCTGAGACGTTCGCCGTGTGGCTCACGCGCGGCTCCCGCTGGCGCGTCCGCTACCGCGGGTGGCCTGCCATGCGCAAGCTCCAGTACGTGGACCGGCGTGCCCAGGCCCTCGGCGGCACCGAGCCCGAGGTGCGCCTCGCCTCGACCGACATCACCGCCGAGGAGATGGACATGACGGTCGAGGAGTTCTTCCGGACGACCCAGTCGGAGCGGCCGCCCGTGGACGTGGCGCTCGAGAACGACCTGCCCGACCTCTTCGTCCGCAAGGGCCGCCGCCGGGCCATCCGCCCGGCGTGGGAGCTCGTGCGCGAGCACGGCCCCGCCGTCGTCAACAAGATCGAGTACTGGACCGGGGCCCGCCGGAGCGTGATCCGGTCACTCATCGACGGCATCGAGGAGACGGCCCAGCGGCTCGATCTCTACGTGGACACGCGCGCCCAGCAGGTCACGCTCGTCGAGCTCACCGCGTACGCGACCACGCTCGCCATGAACTACCTGACCCTGGGGAGCTTCGTGCCCCGGCGGGAGCTTCCCCTCGGCCGGGCGCGCCGGCGGCTGCCCCGGCGCCCCGGCTGACGCCAGTGCCGAAACTCCGCATCGGGATCGCGCAGGGCCCGAAGGAGGCGCCGGCGGCGGCCGAGCCCGGTCGTCGCGCGCACCGGAAGACCGACGTCGAGGAGATCGCCGGCGTTCTCGGCCGGGCCGGCCACGAGACGTTCCCCATCGTCGTGGATGGCAGCCCCGAGTGCCTCAAGCACCTGGCCCAGGCGCAGGCCGACCTCGTCTTCAACCTGGTCGAGGGCTTCGGCGACGACGACACCAAGGAGCCCCACGTCGCCGCCTACTACGAGCTCCTGGGCCTGCGCTACACGGGCTCGGGCCCCCTCGGGCTGTCGATCGCGATGGACAAGGGGCTGACCAAGCGGATCCTCGCCTTCCACGGCGTCCAGACCCCGATGTTCGCGGTGGTCTTCCGCGGGCGGCTCGAGTGGGCGCACGACATCGACTTCCCCGTCATCGTCAAGCCGTCGCACGAGGACGGCTCGATCGGCATCGGGTTTCGGGCTCTGGCCCACAGCATCAAGGAGCTCATGGAGCGGATCGACGAGCTCCACGCCGACTTCAACCAGCCCGTGCTGATCGAGCAGTACATTGAAGGGCGCGAGATCTACGTCGGCGTGCTCGGGAACTCCAAGCCGGAGGCCTTCCCGCTGGTCGAGCTCGACCTCTCGCACCTGCCGAAGGGGACGCCCCGGATCGCCGGGACCGAGGTCAAGTGGGAGGAGGGGACCCGCGCCTACCGCGGGAGCAAGATCCGCGTCCCGGACGACCTCCCACCCAAGGTCGTCGAGGCGATCCGCGAGATCGCGGTCACGAGCTTCCAGGCCCTCCACCTGCGCGACTACGCCCGCTTCGACTTCCGGGTCACGCCCGGCCACAAGATCTACCTGATCGAGGCGAACCCGAACCCGTACCTCCACTCAGGGGCGGAGTTCATCAAGGGCGCCCGGGCGTCGGGGCGCACGCACCCGAAGACCGTCCTCGAGATCGTCGAGCTGGCCCAGGCGCGCTACGGCATCCAGGGCTAGGTCCCCGACGACGGGGTCGCGGGCGGGGTCGGCCAGCCGCGGCCCCCGGTCGGGACGGGGCGCTGTTTTCTTCCGCTTCCGGGGCTGTAGGTGCTATGTTCTTTCTCCCGCTCCCGTCTGCCGGGCGACGACGGGGTCGGGGCAACCGTGGCCGAGCCATGTCAGCGCCGCCAGGCTAGCCTCCCATGAGGACGATCCTGCTGATCGAGGACGACCCTGCCCTCCTTCGCCTGGAGCAGAAGGTCCTGGGCGACGCGGGGTATGCCGTGGACTCCGTCTCGGATTGGCAGGTCGCGCGGACGAAGTTGAAGACCAGCCCCTTCGCCGGGATCGTGCTGGACGTCACGGTGGCCGGCAGTGAGGGGTATGCCGGGGCCGCCCAGGTCGGAGGGCTCGACGCCAACCGATACACCCCCCTCGTCCTCGTCGGCCCGGACGAGTCGGGCGCCCGAAAGCGAGCGTTCGACGCGGGCGCGTTATTGGTGCCGGCTCATATGGCGACCGGAAACGAGGCCCAGGGGCCCCCCGTGATCCGCGAGTTGACAGCAGTGGGACGACCGGGTCGGCGGCACGTGCGGGTTCGTCCGGACCGGCTTCCTGGTCGGCGTCCCGGAGGCCGACCGGCCGGCCCTGGAGGGGAACGTCGCGCATCAGTCCGAGTAGAAGTGCCGCCTCAGGTCGGCTTCCGGGATGAATCGAACTGCCTGCGTGAAGATGGCGTGGAGGGTCCCGAGCTTGATCTCTCCGTGGGCCGGGATCGTCAGGGTCTCTCTCGCTCCGTCCGCCCGTGCGCGGCGGAGCTTGATGTGACTGCCCCGTTGGGAGTAGACGGTGAAGCCGAAGCCTCGAAAGATGTGGATCAGCTCCGCGCCCGAGGCGCCGGAGCCTAGGCATGCGTCGGCGCCAGCTCCAGCGTCACGATGATGGTGGGCTCGGAAACGAAGCCCAGCGCGGCCATATCCTCGCCATCGAAGTGGAGCGCAACCGCTTCTTTCAGATTGGCGGTCACCTCGTCGAGGGTCTCGCCCTGGGTGACGACGGCGATCTCCTCGCACGTGGCCACGTATCCGGACTCCGGGTCGGGCGTGATCCGCGCGTGAACGGCCGCTCGAAGCTCCCCCACGGCCATCATTCTACCTCGGATCGCCGAAGGAGCGGCGCGGCGTGACGGAGACGGCCGACGCGGTCGTGATCGGCGGCGGGTGCACCGGGGCGAGCATCGCGTTCCACCTCGCCGAGCGTGGCGTCGGGCGGGTCGTTCTCCTCGAGAAGGGTGCCCTCGCCTCGGGGCCGACCGGCCGCTCCACCGCCATCGTCCGCCAGCACTACTCGAACGAGGCCACCGCCCGGATGGCGCTCGAGAGCCTCCGCGTGTTCCAGCAGTGGGACGACCGGGTCGGCGGCACGTGCGGGTTCGTCCGGACCGGCTTCCTGGTCGGCGTCCCGGAGGCCGACCGGCCGGCCCTGGAGGGGAACGTCGCGCTCCAGCGGGCGGTGGGGATCGACGTCCGCCTCGTCGGGGGGGAGGAGCTCCGCCGCCTCGAGCCCCAGCTCTTCACGGACGACCTCGCCGTCGCCGCGTACGAGCCGGAGGCCGGGTACTGCGACCCGGTCTCGACCACGACGTCGCTCGCAGAGGCGGCGCGGCGGCGGGGGGCGCGCGTCGTCCAGGGGCGCGCGGTCACCGGGATCCGGCGCGAGCACGGGCGCGTGGCGGCCGTGGAGACCGACGCCGGCCCGATCGCGACGCCGGTGGTCGTGAACGCCGCCGGGGCCTGGGCGCACCGGGTGGCGGCCCTGGTGGGGGTCGATCTGCCGATCGCGCCCTCGCGGCATCCGGTGTGCGCCTTCCGCCGCCCCGCCGACTTCGGGCGGGCGCCGATGATCTACGCCGACTTCGTCCACCAGTTCTACATGCGGCCGGAGACGGGGGAGCTCTGCCTGGTGGGCTCGATCGACCCGGCCGACGCCTCCCACCTGGCCGACCCGAACGGCTACGAGCAGGGGGTAGGCCTCGAGACCATCACCGACTTCGGGACCCGGGCCGCGCGCCGGTATCCCGCGCTCGAGCACGGCGTCTCGCGCGGGGGCTGGGCCGGCATCTACGACGTGACGCCGGACTGGCACCCCGTGCTCGACGCGGTCGAGGCGGTGCCGGGGTGCTTCGTCGCGGCCGGCTTCTCGGGCCACGGCTTCAAGCTCTGTCCGGCCGTCGGCGCGCTGATGGCGGGGCTGATCGCCGAGGGCCGTCGCGACGCGCGGGTCGAGTTCTTCCGGGCCGACCGGTTCCGAACCGGGCGGCTCATCCGCGGCAAGTACGACTACTCGATCGTCGGCTAGGCGCTGTCGCCGCCTTCACCTGCGGGAGGGCCGACCTCCATGACCGTCAGCGAGCGGAGCGCGTCACGGGGCCGGATGCCGGCCGTGTTCGTCGGCCACGGCACCCCGATGAACGCGCTCGAGCCGAACCGCTTCACCGACGCGTGGCGGCGCATCGGCGTGTCCGTCCCGCGCCCCCGCGCGGTGCTGTGCGTCTCCGCTCATTGGTACGTGCGAGGGACGAAGGTCACCGCCATGGCCAAGCCGCCGACGATCCACGACTTCGGGGGCTTCCCCCAGGCGCTCTACGAGGTGCAGTACCCCGCCCCCGGCGATCCGGAGCTCGCCGCCGAGGTCCGGGACCTGCTCGCGTCCGTGGACGTCGAGCTGGACGAGTCGTGGGGGCTCGACCATGGCGCCTGGTCGGTGCTGGTCCACATGTTCCCCGAGGCGGACGTGCCCGTCGTGCAGCTCAGCCTCGACGGGACCCGCCCGGCGTCGTTCCACTACGAGCTCGGCGCCCGCCTCGCCCCCCTCCGGGAGCGGGGCGTCCTCGTGGTCGCCTCGGGCAACCTGGTCCACAACCTGGACGCGTACTTCCGGCGGCCGCGCGCGGCCGAGCCGTTCGACTGGGCGGTCCGCTTCGAAACCGAGGTGCGCCGGCTCCTCGACACCCGCGAGCACGGGCCTCTGATCGCCTACGAGACGCTGGGCCCCGATGCCCGGCTGTCGGTCCCCACCCCGGAGCATTACTTGCCCTTGCTCTACGTCATCGGCCAGCCCGGCGGCGAGCCCATCTCCTACCCGGTCGAAGGCTTCCAGGGCGGCTCGATCTCGATGCGGGCCGTGCGGGTCGGTTAGGGCTCGTAAGACAATAAATGGACGATTTATCGTCGGCGGCTGGGATGG
>CAYQDR010000176.1:0-6990 GCA_964416315.1 uncultured bacterium | reverse complement strand
CAGGCCGAGCGCGTCCCGGCGAGCTGGAGGACGCCGAGATGCGACGGGGATCGGCACGGCGTCAGAACTCGCCGGGCAAGAGGAACCCATACCGCTTCATGACCACCCGCCCCTCCGCCCCGTTGACGAACTGGATGAAGGCGACGCCCAGCTCCGGCCGGGCGCTCCCCCGGACGACCGCCACCGCCTGGTTGAGCGGCGGGTGCAGGGTCGGGTCGACCGGCGTCCAGTCGACCTCGGGGACGCCGGCGATCGACAGGGCGACGAGCCCCGCTTCCGCCGCCCCCGACTGAATGTACTGCAACGCGTGCCGGATGGTGTCGGCGTAGACGAGCTTGGGGCGGACCGCCTCCCACACCCCCACGCGCCGCAGCGCCTCTTCGGCGGCCCGGCCGTACGGGGCATGCGCGGGGTTCGCGATGGCGACGCGTCGGATCCCGGGGTGCAGGAGCGCGTGGAGATCAGGCAGCTTCGGCCCGTGCTGCCGCGACGTGGCGAGGACCAGCCGCCCCTGCGCGTAGAGGGCGCGGGTCGCCGCCACGAGGGCCCCCTGCGCCAGGAGCCGATCGATGAACCCCTCGTCCGCCGCGAAGAAGACGTCGGCCGGCGCCCCGTGCTCGATCTGGCGCGCCAGGTTCCCGGTCGAGCCGAGGACCAGCGTGAGCCTCGTCCCGTATGTCCGCTCGAAGCGCGGGACGAGCTCGCGGAAGGCGAAGATCAGGTCCGACGCGGCGAACACGGTGAGCGTCGGCGCGTCCTGGGGGCGCGCCGCCACCGGCACGGCCAGGAGAGCGGCGCCGAGCGCCAGGCGCCCGAGGGCCGCCGTCACGGGGCTACGACCGCCCGCGCTGCTGGATCCACGTCAGCGCCCAGTTCACGAGGAACGTGATCGCGAGCAGGATGACCGAGAGCGCGATGGCGACGTCGAAGTTCCCGCGACCGGTCTCAAGGACCGTGGCCGTCGTCAGGACCCGCGTCTGCCCGCGGATGTTCCCGCCCACCATCATCGAGGCGCCCACCTCCGAGATCACCGCGCCGAAGCCCGCCATGAGGGCCGCGAGCATGGGCAGGCGGGCCTCCCGGACGAGGACCCGGAGGAGCTGGGGGCGCGAGGCGCCGAGCGCCAGCATCTGGAGCCGGAAGCCGGCGGGGATCTGCTGGACGGCCGCCAGCGTGAGCCCGGTCACGACGGGCGCCGCGATGACGAACTGGGCGAGGACGATCGCGCCCGGCGTGTAGAGGAGCTCGAGGACCCCCAGCGGGCCACTCCGCCAGAGCAGCATCGAGACGAAGAGCCCGACGACGACCGGCGGGAGACCCATCCCCGTGTTGACGAGGGAGACGACGAGGCCGCGGCCGGGGAAGCGCGCCAGCGCGAGCGCCGTCCCGAGTGGCATCCCGACGACCAGCGCGAGGAACGTCGCCGCCCCGGAGATCTCGAGCGAGAGGAGGGTGACGGCGAGGACCTCGCGGTCGCCCGCCGCGACGAGCCGGACCGCCTCCCGGAGCCCCTCCCAGACGAGCTCCATCGCGCGTCCCTACATCCTCGGAGGGGGGCTTCCGCCCCCCTTCCGAACCTCCCCCCGGGAAGGGTTCCGCGGGCAAAGCCCGCGCTCGAAGCGCTTCGGCGGGCGCCGTGCGCACCGGCCGGCCGCTATCGCCTTGTCCAGCACCCTGCTACCCGCCGACCTCCGCGTCCGTCTTCCCACCGAGGGGGACGAAGAGGGGCTGCCCGTAGCGCTCCAGGCCGAACGTCCGGATGATGGCCTGCGCCTCCGGGGAGACGAGGAACTCCGCGAAGGCCCGCCCCCCCGCGGCGTTCACGCGGGGTCCGTTCGCGGGGTTCACCTCCAGCACCGCGTAGAGGTTCAGGAGCGTCCGGTCACCCTCGACCAGGACCGGGAGCTCGAGGCGTCGCTGCAGAGCCAGCAGCGTGGCCCGGTCCGTGAGCGTGTACGCCCGACGCTCGTTCGCGATGGCGAGCGTCGCCCCCATCCCTTGCCCCGATTCGACGTACCACGCTCCGCGGGGCTCGAGGCCCGCCGCCTGCCAGAGGGCGAGCTCGAGGGCGTGCGTCCCCGACCGGTCCCCGCGCGAGACGAAGCGTGACCGGCGCTCGGCGATGCGCCGGGTGGCGTCCACGGCGCGCCGGAGCCCCCGGATCCCCGCCGGGTCGTCCGCGGGCCCGACCAGGACGAACTCGTTGGCCATCACGAGCCGCCGGTGGCTGAGCTTCCCCGTGGCCACGTACCGCCGCTCGAGGTCCGGCGCGTGGGCGAGCGCGACGTCCGCCTCGCCCCGCGCCGCGAGCGCGAGGGCCTGGCCGGTGCCGACCGCGACGGTCTTGACGCTCAGGCCGGTCTTCTTCTCGAAGATCGGGACGAGCACGTCGAGAAGCCCCGAGTCCTGGGTGCTCGTGGTGGTCGACAGGATGACGACCCGCGCCTGGGCGGTCGCGCCGCCCGCCCCCAGCGCGACGAGCAGGACGCTGCCGACCAGGTGCCTCACGGGACTTCCCCGAGCACCCGTCCGGCCTGGCTTCCGTCGTAGCCGCCGAGCCGCTCGAGCCCCTGACGGAAGGCCTCTGACCGGATGGCCTCGACGAGGGCCTGGACGGCCGGGCGGAAGAAGAGCTCTTTGCGGACGACCATGTCGAACCGCTCGCGCGTGAGCGGGACGAACCCGAGGCTCAGCGCGTGCGCGACGGCGCGGGCGGCCACGCCCGCGTCCGCCTCGCCGCGCAGCACCCGCAGGCCCACCGCCCAGTGGGTCGAGACCTCGTCGCGGTAGCCGGCGAGCTGCCCCGGGCTCACGCCGGCGCGCGCGAGAGCGGCGTCAGTGAAGTGGCGCGTGCCGGATCCGGGCTGCCGGTTGACGACGCGGAGGCCGCGGCGCGCCAAGTCCGCCACGCCGCGGAGCTTTCGCGGGTTGCCGGTCCAGGTGACGAGCCCGAGGTCCCGGTGGAAGCAGTTGACGAGCACCGCGGGCCGCCCGGCGAGGTAGCGTGGCAGATGCGGGAGGTTGTACTCGCCCGATGCCGGGTCCACGAGGTGCGCCCAGGCGACGTCGGCCCGGCCCTCGCCGAGCGTGCGGAGCCCGCCGACGCTGCCGACGATTGCCGTGAACAGGAGGGGGCTCCCCGGCTGCCTCGCCAGCGCGTCGAGCAGGAGCTCCAGGGCAGGGTCGTCGCTCCCGGCGGCGAAGAGCGTCCCCCCCGCCTCGCGGTCCGCGCGGGCGCCCCCCGCCCGGGCGGCGCCCCGGCTCCGCTCGCGCGCGTGCGTCTCCAGCCACTCGTCCAGGAGATGCTCGGGGAAGAGCCACTTGCCGGTCACGCGCGTCGCGGGGATCGCGCCCCGCTGGGCGAGGAGGTAGACGGACCGGGGGTTCAGCCGGAGGTGGCGGGCCGCTTCGGGCACGGTGAAGAGGCGATGCGCCATGACGGAAAATTCGGGAGAAAACTAGCAGAACAATCAAGAATACGCAACGAGAAAATGTCGGGGGCCGTCGCGGCCCCGGCCGGTGGGCTAGGCTGCGGGCCCCAGGACGCGGCCGGTCGGCCGCGGCTGGAAGCGCCCGTCTTCGACCAGGGCGCCGCCGTTGACCCACACCCACGGAACGCCGACGGGGTAACGGTGGGGGTCCTGGTAGGTGGCCCGGTCGGCGACCGTCGCGGGGTCGAAGACGACGACGTCCGCGGCCGCCCCGGGGCGGAGGACGCCGCGATTGCGCAGGCGGAGGGTCGCCGCCGCCTGACCCGTCATCTTGCGCACGGCGTCCTCCCAGGTGAGCAACCGCTGCTCGCGGACGCACGTCCCCAGGACGCGGGCGAAGCAGCCATGCTGCCGGGGGTGGGGCTTGCCCGGGTGCGTGCCCTCGGGCCCGGCGCAGAGCCCGAGGTTGTCCGAGCCGATCGTCACGTGCGGGTGCTGGAGCACGCGCGCCACGTTCGGCTCGGACATGAGGTGGTGGATCATGGAGACGCGCCCGGCCGCCTGGACGAGGAGCGCGAGCATCGTGTCCTCGGGCCCGTGCCCCCGGGCCGCCGCCAGCTCGGCGACCGTCCGGCCCTCGGCCGCCGGCGCCGCCGGGCACTCGGCGATGAGGACCGCCTCCCAGGGCGTCGGGCCGTTGGGGCCGCGCCACTCGCCCTCGGGGGTCCGGCCCTCCCGGACGATGCGCTCGCGCGTCGCGGAGTCGGCCAGGCGCCGGAGCAGGGCGGCGAGCCCGCCCTCGTGCACCCACGGCGGCAAGAGACTCGCCAGCGTCGTCGAGCCCGCGGTATACGGGTACATGTCGGCCGCCGCCTCGACCCCGCGGGCCCGCGCCTCGTCGAGGAGCCGGATCGCGGCCTCCATCCGGGGCCAGTTCGCGCGCCCGGCGACCTTGAGGTGCGAGATCTGCACGGGGACCCCCGCGCCCTCGCCGATCGCGAGCGCCTCGGCCAGGGCGCGCTCGAGCGTCGGGCCCTCGCCGCGGACGTGCGAACAATACAGGCGACCGGGCCGCTCCGCGAGGACGCGCGCGAGGGCCACGAGCTCGTCGGTCTCGCTGAACGCACCCGGGGCATAGATGAGCCCCGTCGAGAGTCCGAACGCCCCGGCATCCAGGCTCTCGCGCAACAGGTCCGCCATCCGCTGCGCCTCCGCCCCGCTCGGGGGCCGGCGCGCGAAGCCCATCGCGCCGATCCGGAGGGCGCCATGGCCGACGACCGGGACCACGTTGACCGAGAGCCCCGCCGCGCGCAGGCGGTCGAGCCACGAGCCGAACCCCGTCCAGCTCCAGACGAGGCCCGGCGCGAGGAAGGCGGCCCATTCGCGCAGGAGGCCCCCGCCCGCCGGGGCGGGCGCGGGGGAAAACCCGCACATCCCGGTGACTTCGGTCGTGACGCCCTGGCGGATCTTCGACTCGGCCGAGGGCACCTGGAGCAGCGAGAAATCGGAGTGGGCGTGCATGTCGATGAAGCCGGGCGTGACGAAGCACCCGGTCGCGTCCACGACCCGCCGCGCCTCGGCCGCCAGGCCCGGGGCGACCGAGACGACGCGGTCCCCCTCGAGGGCGACGTCGGCCGGACGGCCGGGGGCACCCGTCCCGTCGAGGACCGTTCCGCCGCGGATCAGCCAGTCGAGGGCCACTACGGGCGGGGCGGCTCCTCGACCCGGACCGTCTTCATCCGGTCACCGACCCGGATCCGATCCACGACCTCCATCCCGCTCACGACCTGCCCGAAGACGGTGTACTGCCCGTCCAGGTGCGGGGTCGGGGCGAAGCAGATGTAGAACTGGCTCCCCGCGGAATCGGGGTGCTGGGCCCGTGCCATGGCCACGGTGCCGCGGACGTGCTTGCGCGCGTTGAACTCGGCCTTGAGGGTATAGCCGGGACCGCCCGTCCCGTCGCCCTTCGGATCTCCCCCCTGGGCGACGAAGCCCGGAACGACGCGGTGGAACATGAGCCCGTCGTAGAAGCCCTTCTTCGAGAGCGCGAGGAAGCTCTCGACTGTCTTCGGCGCGGCCTCCGGGAAGAGCTCGATCCGGATCTCGCCCCCCTTCTCCATCACGATCACGGCGAACGGGTGCATGCGCTTCTCCTGTGCCGCCGCCGGCGAGCCCGCCGACAGCGCCGCCCCGACCATGCCCAGCACGAGCCACCGCCACGCGCGCATCGAGGACCTCCCCGCGGGTCCGCGACGACCCGCCCGCTCGGACAACGCGCGCCATTCTACCACCCGGCACGGACCGGGCCTCTGCTAGACTCGGCGGCGAGGAGGACGCTCACCCACGGCGACGTGACGAACGACACGCTGCGCCCCGCTCCGGTTGCCCTCGCCCTCGTCGTGACGGCCCTGCTCACCCTGGCGCTGCCCGCCGGGGCAGATCACGACCCCGAGCCGCGGGCCAATATCGAGCTCGGACTCGAGGGGCCGCTGCGCGGTGCCGGGCCCGTGTCCGGTTACGGGTTCTTCCTCTGGAACCGGCCGCACTTCATCGAGGAGCACTGGTACCTCCGCGTGATCGTCGCGCCCGTCTATCTCACCTCCGAACTGATCCGCGATCACTGGCCGGCGGAGGGGCACGCGGTCGGGGTGGGGCTCGGCGGCGGCTTCTTCGCGTACAACTTCGACGAGTTCCGGGTGGGCAGCCGCGAGGAGCGCGAGTCCTTCTGGGGGCACGGCGGCGAGGTCACGCTCACCTACTACCGCTGGATCCGGCTCCTCGACGCCCTGCCGGTCGAGGGTCAGCTCCGGCTCCGGCCCCAGTACGCCGTCTACCAGCGCACCGACGACACGGACCCGCGCTTCCGGCTCCCCGCCGACACCCCCATCTACTCGGCACGCGTCGGCGTCCGGGTCGGCGGGGAGCCGCCCGAGCTCCAGCCCCTGGTGTCGTTCGAGGCCTCGGCCTGGTCCGAGGTGAGCTACCGCGTGCACGCCGACCCGTTCGGGCGGCCCGAACGGGAGGAGGCCACCGAGCACTTCTCCAACAGGGTCTGGGGGCGTCTCGGTGGGGCCATCACGCCGTTCCCGGGTCACACGGCCCGGGTCTTCCTCACGGCGGGGACCATCGCCAACCCCGACGCCCTGACGGCCTTCCGGGTCGGGAGCGCGCTCCCGTTCCGGCGGGAGTTCCCGCTCATCCTCCGCGGCTACCACGTGGACGAGGTCTTCGCTCGGAGCTTCTGGCTGGTGAACCTCTCCTACCGCTTCCCCCTCTGGCCGCGGAGCGAGCGCGTGGGCCTCGTCCTCGCCGCGGACTACGCCCGCGTGGACTACCTCCCCGGGCACGAGCTGCCGCGTCGCGACCTCCGGGGTGTGGGCGCCGACCTCTCGATCGCCCTGACGGCGGACGTGACGCTCATGCTCGGCTATGGGTACGGCCTGGACGCGCCGCGCGGGAGCACGGTCGGCGGTCACGAGCTACACGGGCTGCTCGAGCTGAAGTTCTAACGAGGCTCCGCCTCAGACCGACGAGGTGTACGGCCTTGAGATCGGGCGTG
>CAYQDR010000175.1:0-7121 GCA_964416315.1 uncultured bacterium | reverse complement strand
GAAGGGGGGCGGAGCCCCCCTCCGAGCAAGTCCAGGTGGACTTCGCCCCGGCGCGGTGAGGAAAGGGGACGCCATGGCCACTCCCCAGCACTCCGGGTGGATCGGCAAGCGCGTCAAGCGCCTGGAGGACCCGCGTCTCCTCACCGGGCGCGGGACCTTCATGGACGACGTCACGCTGCCGAACCTCCACCACGCGGCGATCCTCCGGAGCCCCCACGCCCACGCCCGGATCGCGCGCGTGGACGCGTCCGAGGCCCTGCGCCTGCCCGGCATCCGCGGCGTGCTCCTGCCCGACGACGTGGCGCGGATGAGCCGGCCGTTCGGCGTCGGGACGACGGTCCCGGTGAAGTACTACCCGACGGCCGTCGGCAAGGTCCGCTTCGTGGGTGAGCCGGTGGCCGTGGTCGTCGCGAAGTCTCGGTACCTGGCGGAGGACGCGGCCGAGCTGATCCGCGTCGAGTACGAGCCCCTGCCCGTCGTCACCGATCCCGAGCGCGCCACGGAGCCGGGGGCGCCGCTCCTCCACGAGGAGATCGGCTCGAACGTCGCCAACCACCGGCTCCTCCAGTACGGCGACATCGAGCGCGCATTCCGCGAGGCCGACCGGATCGTCCGGACCGGGCGGCTCGTCTTCCCGAAGTACTCCTCCACCCCGATGGAAGGGTACGGCGTCATCGCGTCCTTCGACGCCGCCTCCGCGCTCCTGACCGTCTGGTCGAACTTCCACGGCCCGTTCGTCATGCACCCGCTGGTGGCGCGGTCCTTGAAGCTGCCGGAGAACAAGCTCCGCTTCATCTGCCCCACCGACAACGGCGGGAGCTTCGGGCTGAAGACCTCGATCTTCCCCTACCTCGCGTTGATCGGGCTCGCGGCCATGAAGATCGGCGTCCCGGTCAAGTGGATCGAGGACCGGCAGGAGCACCTCCTCGCCTCCTCGTCGGGGACCGACCGGGTCTCGTACCTCGAGGGGGCCTTCACGAAGGAGGGCGTCCTCCTCGGGGTGCGGATGAAGATCTACGACAACGTCGGGGGCTACATCCGCTCCCCCGAGCCCGCCTGCCTCTACCGCCCCGCGGGGAACTACGTCGGCCCCTACGCCTTCCGGCACCTCGAGATGGACTGCCACGCCGTCCACACGAACAAGTCCCTGACCGGGCCGAACCGGGGCTACGGGTGCCAGCAGCTCTACTTCGGCCTCGAGCGGCTCATGGACCTCGGGGCGCGGGAGCTCGGGATCGACCCGGCGGAGCTCCGGCGGAAGAACCTGATTCCGACCGAGGCGATGCCGTACACGACGCCCACCGGCGGCATCTACGACAGCGGCGACTACCCCCAGGCCCTCGAGAAGGCGCTGGCCCTCGCCAACTACCCCGCCCTGCGCGAGGAGCAGCGCCGGGCGCGCGCCGCGGGGCGGCTCTTCGGCATCGGCGTGGTCTGCTGCGTGGACCCCTCGGTCTCCAACATGGGTTACGTCACGGTGGGGATCGACCCGGAGGTCCGCAAGCGGTCGGACTACCAGGCGAAGTCCGGCGCGGCGGAGACGGCCGTGGTGCGGGTCGACCCGATGGGCAACGTCACCGCTGTCATCTCCACGGTCCCCCACGGCCAGGGGCACGAGACCACGACCGCCCAGATCGTCGCCACCGAGCTGGGGCTCGACCCCGAGGACGTGACCGTCGTCGCGGACTTCGACTCCTTCACCCACATCTGGTCCGTCGCCACCGGCACCTACTCCAGCCGGTTCTCCTCGATCACCGCGAGCGCCTTCGCCATGGCGGCCCGCCAGGTGCGGGACAAGCTCTGCGCGGTGGTGGGGCACCACCTGGGCGTCCTGCCGGAGGACCTGGTCGTCGCCGGCGGCCGGATCTTCGTCGGCGGGGACCCGGACCGGGGGGTGCCGCTCAAGCAGGCCGCGGGGATGGCCCACTGGAACCCGCTCGCCCTGCCGAAGGGGATGGAGCCGGGCCTCCAGGCGATGTACACGTTCCACTTCCCCACGGCCCAGCCCCCGGACGAGCAGGACCGCGTGGACTCCTCGAACACGTACGGCTTCATCGCGGAGGTCGTCGCGGTGGAGGTGGACCCGGAGACCGGCAAGGTGGAGATCAAGGCCTACGTGACGGTCCACGACGCCGGCACGATCATCAACCCGATGATCGTGGAGGGGCAGATCTACGGCGGGGCCCTCCACGGGATCGGCGGGGCGCTCTACGAGGAGCTGGCCTACGGCGAGGACGGCCAGTTCCTGGCCCGCACCTTCATGGATTACCTCGTGCCCGGCGCGACCGAAGCACCGAGGCTGGTCATCGACCACGTGGTCTCCCCCTCCCCCTTCACCACGCTCGGCTCGAAGGGCCTGGGCGAGTCCAGCGCCATGACGGCGCCGGCGGCCCTCGCCAACGCGGTGGCCGACGCGCTCGGCGTCCACGTGGATACGCTCCCGCTCAAGCCCGAGCGGGTGTGGCGCTGGGTCCGTCAGGCCCGGGGGACCCGATGACGCTCGACGGCACCTACGAGTTCCCGGCTCCGCGCGCGAAGGTCTGGGCCGCGCTGCTCGACCCGGCGGTCCTCGGCCGGACGCTGCCCGGCTGCGACAAGCTCGAAGCGATCGGCCCCGGGGAGTACCGGGCGATCGTCAAGGTCGGCGTGGCCGCCGTGAAGGGCACCTTCGAGGGAAAGGTCAAGCTCGCCGACCTCGAGCCGCCGACGCGCTACCGGATGAGCCTCGAGGGGAGCGGCGGCCCCGGCTTCGTGCGGGGCGAGGCGTCGCTCGAGTTGGCCGACGTGCCCGGCGGGACGCGCGTCAGCTACCGCGCCGACGTCCAGGTCGGCGGGCTCATCGCGGGCGTCGGCCAGCGGATGCTAGGCGGCGTCGCCCGGATGATGCTGGAGCAGTTCTTCACGCGCATCGCCACGGAAATCGGAGCCGCCGCGTGAAGCCCGCGCCCTTCGAGTACGTCCGGCCGCGCAGCCTCGC
Organism: uncultured bacterium; assembly: GCA_964416315.1. Classification (GTDB taxonomy): domain Bacteria; phylum Methylomirabilota; class Methylomirabilia; order Rokubacteriales; family DASRDR01; genus CAYQDR01. Next base: position 4,144 of record CAYQDR010000175.1, on the reverse strand, counting down.
CGAGGCCCTGGAGGTCCTCCGCCAGCACGGCGACGAGGCCAAGTGCCTGGCCGGCGGCCAGAGCCTGGTCCCGCTGATGAACCTCCGGCTCAGCAAGCCGGGGGTCGTCGTGGACCTCAACGCCCTGAAGGACCTCGCCTACGTGCGCGCGGAGGACGGCAGCGTCTCGATCGGCGCCCTGACCCGCCAGCGCGTGCTGGAGACCTCGCCCGTGATCCGGCAGCGCGCGCCGCTCCTGGCGGAGGTGACGCCGCTCATCGGCCACCCCCCGATCCGGGCGCGCGGGACGTTCGGCGGCAGCCTCGCCCACGCCGATCCCGCCGCGGAGTACCCGGCGGTGGTGCTGGCTCTCGAAGGGCGGATGCGCGCCGCGCGGGCTGGGTCGGAGCGCGAGGTCCCCGCCGAGGAGTTTTTCGTCACCTATCTCACCACGGCGCTCGAGCCGGTCGAGATCCTCACGGAGGTGACGGTGCCGGTGCTCCCGCCGCACACCGGCACGGCGTTCGTCGAGCTGACCCGGCGGCACGGCGACTTCGCCATCGTCGGCGTGGCGGCGGTCGTCACCCTGGACGAGGCCGGCGCGATCAGCCGGATCCGCCTCGCCCTCTGCGGCGTCGGGCCCACTCCCCTCCGGGCCCGGCGGGCGGAGGCGGTCCTCCAGGGCCAGCGCCCCAGCCAGGCGCTCGTCGCCGAGGCCGGTCGGGTCGCGATGGACGAGGCCGACCCGGCGGACGACCTTCACGGAAGCGCTGAATACCGGCGCGAGATGACCGCCGTTTTCGCCCGCCGGACGCTCGGCCGCGCGCTCGAGCGCCTCGGGGTGCGGCTCTGAGCCATGGCGAAGCGCTTCGAGGTGTCGCTCACCGTCAACGGGCGACCGGTCCAGGCCGAGGTCGAGGCGCGGAAGCTCCTCGCGGACTTCATCCGCGAGGACCTCGGGCTCACCGGCACGCACCTGGCCTGCGAGCACGGGGTCTGCGGCGCCTGCACGATCCTCCTCGACGGCGAAGCCGTCCGCTCCTGCCTCCTCTTCGCCGTGCAGGCCGACGGCGCGGAGCTCATGACGGTCGAGGGCCTGACCCCGGAGCCCGGCACACTCCACCCGCTCCAGCAGGCGTTCCGCGAGCACCACGGCCTCCAGTGCGGGTTCTGCACGCCCGGCGTCCTCATGACCGCCTACGCCCTGCTCCGGCAGAACCCGAACCCGACCGAGGAGGAGATCCGGGCGGGGATCGCGGGCTCCCTCTGCCGGTGCACGGGCTACGAGTCCATCATCCGGTCCGTCCGGGGCGCGGCCGACGCGCTCGGGAGGAGGTGAGCGCGTGGAGCCCCGCTACCTCGAGCCGGAGATCGAGACGGCGTCGCGGGAGACGCTCACGCGGCTCCAGGAGCCGCGGCTCCGCGACCAGGTCGAGCACGCCTACCGGTCCAGCCCGTTCTACCGGCGGAAGCTCGACGCCGCGGGAGTCAAGCCCGAGCAGGTCCGGACGCTGGAGGACCTCCAGCGGCTCCCGTTCACGACCAAGGACGAGCTGAAGCAGAGCCAGGCCGACCACCCGCCCTGGGGCGAGTTCCTCGCGGTGCCGTTCGAGGAGTGCCTCCGCGTCCACATGACGTCCGCTACGACCGGGCGGCCGCTGGCGCTCCTGGACACCCCCGAGGACTGGCACGGCTTCTATCACTCCTACGCCCGCTCGCTCTACGCCTATGGGGTCCGCCGATCGGACATGGTGATGGCCGCCTTCTCGTACGGCCCGTGGATCGGCTACTGGTCGGGGTTCTACGCGGCGCAGGACCTGGGCGCCCTGGTGTTCCCCGCGGGCGGCCTCTCGACCGACCAGCGGATCGACGCCCTGGTGACCTACCCGATCACCGTGCTCGGCTGCACGCCCTCGTACGCGCTGTTCCTCGCGGAGCAGGCGGCGAAGAAAGGGATCGACCTCGCCAAGGGCACGAAGGTCCGCCTCACCTGGCACACCGGCGAGCCCGGCGCCTCCATCCCGGCCACCAAGGCCAAGATCGAGGCGGCGTTCGGGGCCCGCGCCTTCGACCTCCCGGGGCTGACCGAGATCGCGGCGTGGGGGTTCGAGTGCGACGCCCGGGCCGGCCTGACCCACGTCCACGAGGACTACTGCTACCCCGAGGTCCTGGACGAGCACGACCGGCCCGTGAAGCCCGGGGAGCGCGGAGAGCTCGTCTTCACGAGCCTCTACCGGAAGGCGATGCCACTGATCCGGTACCGCACGCGCGACATCGTCCACCTGACGGACCGCGCCTGCCCGTGCGGCCGGACGCTCGTCGCCTTCGAGGGGGGCGTGCTGGCCCGCCTCGACGACATGAAGAAGGTGCGGGGCATCGTCGTCTACCCGCGCCGGATCGAGGAGATCGTGCGGGGCCACGAGGGGGTGGACGAGTTCCAGATCGTCTTCCGGCGGGTCGAAGGCCTCGACGACATCCTGGTCCGGATCGACCCCGCCCCGAGTCTGGCTCCGAACGAGCGCACAGGCATGCAGCGCGCGCTCGACGAGGCGCTGCGCCTGGGGCTCGGGATCCGCGTCAGCGTGGAGCTGACGGAGCCCGGCGGGCTCCCGCGCTGGGACCACAAGGCCAAGCGCGTCAAGGACGAGCGGACGGAAGTGCCCTTCTAGGACTCACCAGGAGCGACGCGATGAGGGCGGCGTACTTCAAGGAGCACGGCGGTCCGGAGAAGATGATCTACGGCGACTACAAGGACCCGGCCTCCGGCCCGGGAGAGGCGCTCGTCCGGGTCCGCGCGTGCGGGCTGAATCACGTCGACCTCCTGCTCCTCGACGGCCGCTTCCCGCCCCCCGAGGGCCTCCCGCACGTCAACGGCTGCGAGGTGGCGGGGGTCGTCGCGCAGGCGGGCGCCGACGGGCGGGGACCGCGCGCGGGCCAGCGCGTGCTCGTCTTCCCCGGGTTCTCCTGCGGGGCCTGCGAGTACTGCCGCCGGGGCGAGCGCACGGTCTGCCTCCGCTACGGCTACCTCGGCGCGCACAAGGACGGCGGCTACGCGGAGCTCGTGCGCGTGCCCGCGGAGAACCTCGTGCCGCTGCCGGACGAGCTGACCTTCGAAGCCGGGGCCGCGCTGCCGATGGCGATGCTCACCTCGTGGCACGCGCTCGTCGCGAAGGTCGACCTCCGCCCGGGCCAGACCGTGCTCGTCCAGGCTGGGGGGAGCGGGGTAGGGAGCGCCGCCATCCAGATCGCGAAGCTGATCGGGGCCCGCGTCATCACGACCGTGGGCGCGGACGACAAGGTGGAGTTCGCCCGCGCGCTCGGCGCGGACGCGGTGGTGAACCACCGGCGGCAGGACTTCGTCGAGGAAGTCAAGCGCTGGACGGAGCGGCGGGGCGTGGACGTGGTCGTCGAGCACATCGGCGCCGAGACCTTCGAGCGGAGCATCTACTGCCTGACGCGGCTGGGGGCGCTCGTCACCATCGGCTCCCACGCGGACCACTGGGCCCGCATGGACCTCCGCCACGTCTACGCGAAGAACCTCCGCGTCATCGGGACCAACCTCGGCACGATCGACGAGCTGCGGACCATCGTCGGATTCGTCGCGGCCGGCCGGCTCAAGCCCGTCGTGGACCGCACCTTCCCACTCTCCGACGCCCGGGCGGCCGTGCAGCACCTCTGGGACCGCCGGACCCGCGGGAAGGTGCTCCTCATCCCCGACGCCTGAACCTCGGCTACCCGACCGGTGCGGGCACGACGAAGCTACGACGAGATCATCGCGGGCTTCGGCCGCCCCGGCCCGAGGTTCCGCGCGGGGCTGACCCAGGGACCCTGAGCCTCGCGGCGGGCGACACCGCGATCCTCCGCGCCACCCTCAAGGTGCTCATGGCGTCCCGCGCGCCGAGCCGGCGTCCACGACGGGGGCGACGGTGACCCCGACCCCCTTCAACCCCCTCGGCGCCAAGGGGATCGGCGAGGCCGCCACCATCGGCTCGACCCCCGCGGTCGTCAACGCGGCCGTGGACGCTCGCGCCGTTCGGGGTGCGCCACCTCGAAGATCACGAGGCCCGGCGCCCGACCGGTCGCCGCCTCGGACCGGTGATCGAGGGAAGTGGCTAGCGTGAGTTTCCCGCGGGCCGTTTGGGGCGGCCCATCGGCGTCGCGCTGA
>CAYQDR010000174.1:0-7304 GCA_964416315.1 uncultured bacterium | reverse complement strand
CGCATACTTACGCCTCGAGCGGTCCCGGAATTGGCCGGAGCCGCTCGACCAACTGCGGAAGTTGGGCTAGGACGCAGGAAGGAGGCGGGCCGAGGCGTATGCCGCATACGTTGAGGCCCGCCGACGACCCCACCGGAGGGGCGGGACGCCCGCGAGGCCGCAGGCCGAGCGCGTCCCGGCGAGCTGGAGGACGACGCGGGGCGACGGGCATCGGCCCGGGCCAACTCAGGCGTCCTCGCGCGGCCCGAGCCGCACGTACTCGAAGTCGATCGGCTTGCCGTTGATCCCGCGGGCCGGCGGGGCGATCCAGCCGGCGAACTTCCCCGGCTCGGTCTCGGGCCGCATCAGGCTCGCGATGAACGCGGCGTCCTCCCCGTTGGGCAGCCACTCGTCCCGCTTGGCGTCCCACTCGGCCTCCGTCAGGACCCGGCCGTCCGGCGAGATCCGCGCCTCCGCGAAGCAGCCGATCGCGCGATGGAACCCGCGATGCGGCAGCCGGAGCTCGACGTCGAGCCCGTGCTTCCGGATGACCTGGTTCCACCGGTCCAGGCCGCGCTGGCAGTCGGCGATGTAGTCGTCCCGCAGCCGCTCGTTGAGGGACGTCAGCGCCGGCACCTCGCGCGTGACGACCCGGTCGCCCTCGAGGAGCGCGACGGCATGCGTGGCCTCCTTCAGGAGGTGGTCGTCGTCCCGCTTGGTCTCCTCGAAGCGCCCCTTGAGACCGGAGGTGTAGTAGTTCGCGGCGTTCGTCGAGATCTCGGAGCCGAACAGGTCGAGGGAGACCGAGTAGTGGAAGTTGAGGTACTTCTGGAGGGTCCGCAAGTCGATCGCCCCGAACTTCCGCACGTCCTCGGTCCGGTGCTCCCGCATCAGCTGACAGGTGCGCTCGACGATCCGCCCGATGCCGGTCTCGCCGACGAACATGTGGTGCGCCTCCTCGGTCAGCATGAACCGGCAGGTCCGCGACAGGGGGTCGAAGCCGCTCTCGGCGAGGCTGCAGAGCTGGTACTTCCCGTCGCGGTCCGTGAAGTACGTGAACATGAAGAACGCGAGCCAGTCCGGCGTCTCCTCGTTGAAGGCGCCGAGGATGCGCGGCTTGTCCCGGTCGCCCGAGCGCCGCTGCAGGAGCGCCTCGGCCTCTTCCCGCCCGTCCCGCCCGAAGTGGGCGTGGAGGAGGTAGACCATGGCCCAGAGGTGCCGGCCCTCCTCGACGTTCACCTGGAAGAGGTTCCGGAGGTCGTAGAGCGAGGGACAGGTGCGCCCGAGGTGCCGCTGCTGCTCGACCGAGGCGGGCTCCGTGTCCCCCTGGGTCACGATCAGCCGGCGCAGCACTCCGCGGTACTCCCCCGGCACGTCCTGCCACGCCGGGTTGCCCTTGTAGGCGCCGAAGTTGACGACCCGCCCGGGCTCCGGCTCGGCGAGGAAGATCCCCCACCGGTACTCCGGCATCTTGACGTAGTCGAAGTGGGCCCACCCCTTCGAGTCCACGCTCACGGCCGTCCGGAGGTAGACGTCCTTGGCCTGGAACCCCTCCGGCCCCATCTCGCGCCACCAGTCGAGGAACCTGGGCTGCCAGTCCTCGAGGGCTCGCAAGAGGCGCCGGTTGGCGGCGAGGCCCACGTTGTTCGGGATGCGGTCGAAGTAGTCGACGCCGGCCATCAGGTTCTCCTCCGGTCGAATTCGGCGCGCTGCCCCGTCCCGTAGACGCGGAGTGCCCCTTTGTCGCCGACCGCATTCGGGCGCTGGAAGATCCAGTTCTGCCAGGCCGACAGGCGCGCGAAGATCTTGCTCTCCGCGGTCTCGGGGCCCGCGAAGCGCAGCGACGCCTCCATCCCGGTCAGCGCGTCCGGCGAGAACGCGAGGCGCTCCTCGATGGCGAGGCGGACCTCGTCCTCCCAGTCGATGTCGTCGGGCGTGAAGGTCACGAGGCCGACCTTCCCCGCGGCCGCCGCGTCCAGGTCCTGGCCGATCTGCCCCCGCAGCTCGTCGATCCGCAAGGGCTCGCCCAGGAAGCGGCTCTGGAGCCGCGTGAGGCCGTTCGGCATCGGATAGGCGCCGAAGTTCGGCTCGCCGACCCGCACGGTCGCGGGCGGCCGGTCGTCGCCCTCCCGCGACCCCTCGAGCATGTACGACCGGTCGGCCGCCAGCGCCGGCTCGAGGAGCGTCCCGGCGAAGCACGACCCCGGCTCGATCAGGGCGAAGATCGAGCGCGACGAGACGTCGAGGCGCCGGAGGACCCGCTTCCAGAGGAGGCGGATCTCCCGGACGAGCCAGTCGCCCTGGTGCCGGGCGAGCAGCCGGTCGTACGCCTCGACCACGTCCGCGTCGCCCGCGGTTCGGATCACCCAGAGGCCGACCTCCTCCTCGTTGGTGCGGAGGTGGAGGACGAGGTCGTCCAGCTCGCGGGCGAGCGCGAGCGGCCAGAAGGCGCAGCCGAGGGCGTGGATCCTGGCGAGGTCGGCCGGGGGTGGACCGTCCGGCCCGCGCACCGTGATCTCCGCCAGCCTGCGGCCCCGGTCGATCGCGCACTCGACGCGGCCGTAGCGGAGCCGGTCCCCCTCGACGGTCCGCTCGAGCGGCAGGAGCCGCACCCCGCGCGCGTCCGCCGGCCGGTCGGAGCGGGCCACGAACTCGAGCGCCCGGCGCCGCGCCGCCTCCCCGAGCCGCGAGCGCGGGACCAGCTCGTCCACGAATCCCCAGTCGAGGGCCCGCTGGCCCTTCACCCCCTCCTCGACGGTGCAGAAGAAGTCGGCGCGGTCACGGCGGACGCGGCGCTTGTCCACGAGCCGCGTGAGCCCTCCCGTCCCCGGGAGGACGCCCAGGAGCGGGACCTCGGGGAGCGCGACCGACGTGTTCCCGTCGTCCGCCATGATGATCCACTCGGTCGCGAGGGCCAGCTCGTAGCCCCCGCCCGCGCACGGGCCGTTCACGGCGCAGAGGTAGAGCTGCTTGGACTCGCCCGTCGCCTCCTCGATCGCGTTGCGGGTCTCGTTGGTGAACTTGCAGAAGTTCACCTTCCAGCCGTGCGAGGACTGGCCGAGCATCCGGATGTTGGCGCCCGCGCAGAAGATCCGCTCCTTCGCCGAGGTCACGATGACGGCGGCGACCTCGGGGTGCTCGAAGCGGAGCCGCTGGACCGCGTCGGCCAGCTCGATGTCCACGCCGAGGTCGTAGGAGTTCAGCTTCAGCTCGTACCCGGGCATGATGCCGCCGTCCTCCTGGACGTCCATGCCGAGCGTGGCGACCCGGCCGTCGATCGCGAGCTTCCAGTGCCGGTAGCGCGACGGGTCCGTCCGGAAGTCCACCCGGCTCTTCCCGGCCTCGGTCATGGCATCACCCTCAGTCCACCCGGGACTCGTCGCGGTACATGACCTTGTGCCGCGTGCTCTTGATCCACGCGTCGACCTCCGCGTCGGTCATGAAGTTGGCCGGGTCGAAGCGCTCCCAGCTCATGATCTGGGGGAGCGACTTCTTCCAGCGCTTGTACGAAGGCTTCAGCGGCGGGCCGAAGCACATGATGTCGATGATCTCGAGCGCCTCCGGCACCCCGAGGAGCGGCTTGACCTTCTTCTGGATCTCCTCCTGCCCGATGCACGTGATCCACCAGACCGCGTAGCCGAGCGCCGCCGCCGCGAGGTGGGCCGACATGGTCGAGGCCGCCACGCTCTGGAGCAGGATGCGCTCGGCGTTCTTCTTGTACAGCCGGTCGAGCTCCGAGTCGTCGTTCAGGACGGGGAACGCCCGGACGAAGCGGAAGTCGGCCACGATGACGATGAACCCCGGCGCGGTCTTCGCCCCGTTGTAGTTCGGCGTGGGGAAGCCCATGCGGAGCTTGGCGCGGCGCTGCTGCTCCTCGACGAAGAGGCTCCCGATGAACTCCTTCACCCCGGGGTCCGTGACGACGATGTAGTGCCAGGGCTGGGCGTTGGCGCCCGAGGGCGCGTGGCGCGCGGCCTCCAGGATCATCTCGACGTGCTCGCGCGGGACCTCGTGGGGCGCGAAGGCCCGGTTGGTCATCCGCGCCCGCACGACCTCCATGAGCGCGTCGTAGCGCGCCACGGTGTTCAGGACGATCGGAGCGGTCTCAGGCATGGCACACCCCCTCACCACACGCGCCCTCACCCCGGCCCTCTCCCCCCCAGGGGGAGAGTGAGCCCGGAAGGCCGGTCATGCCCGCCGGGGAGACGCCCTCGATCGGGAGCCCGGCCAGCTCGCGGAGCGCCCGGGCGACGTAGACACGCGTCATCCGCTTCCGGTAGTGGTAGACGAGGTCGGTGTTGTCGAGGGGCTTCGACGGCCTTGCGGCCGCGTCGGCCGCGCGTTGGATGACCTCGGGGGTCAGCCGCTCGCCGACGAGCGCCCGCGCGGCCTCGGGGGCCTCGCGGGGCGTGGAGGCGACGGCGCCGAGCACGATCCGGGCGTCGCGGCAGACGTCGCCCTCGAGGCGCACCGCGACGGCGACGCCGAGGACCGGGAAGTCGAACGCCCCGCGGCGGCGGAGCTTCCAGTAGGTCGCCCGCCAGCCGTCCACGGGCGGGAGGCGGATCTCCGTCAGGACCTCGTCGGCGGCTTTCTGGAGGTACTGGATGCCGTCGTCCCGGTAGAGCGCGCGGATCGGGATGCGCCGCTCGCCCGTCGGGCCGACCAGCGCCACCTCGGCCCCGAGCGCCCAGAGGACCGGCGCCGTGTCCGACGAGGACACCGCCCAGCAGCGCGCGCTCCCGGGCGCCACGAGGCAGATGTCGCCGTCCTTCTTCATGCAGAAGCCGATCGCCTTCCGCCACTCGTAGGACTGGTTGTAGTAGTTGCAGCGCGTGTCCACGCAGACGTTCCCGCCGAGGGTCCCCATGTTGCGGAGCTGGGGGGTCGAGACCACGCCCGCCGCGCGCGCGAGCGCCGGGTAGTGCGTCGCGACCTCGGGGTGTGCGGCGACGCGCGTGAGCGTCGCCCCGGCGCCGATCCGCATCCCCTCCCGCGCGCTTCCCGCGATGGCGGCGAGGTCGCGGATCCCGCGGAGCCCGACCAGCGCCTTCGGCTCGAACTGCCGCCGCTTCATGTTCGGGTAGAGGTCGGTCCCACCCGCGACGACCATGGCGTCGGCCCCGTGCTCGGCGAGGAGCCGCACGGCCTCCTCGATCCGCCGCGGCGCGAGGTAGGTGAAGGGCGGCAGCCGCATCATGGCCTGGGTTTCTCCCGGCCATGCACGGCCGTCGAGGCCCGCCCCTCGGGGTCTACCCACGGCGGCGGGACGCGGACCGGCTCCGGAAAGCGTACGGTCGGGAGCCGCTCGGGCCCGACGCGACCCGGCCGCCCCTTCGCCTTCTCGTCGAGGGCCTTCAGGATCTTCTCGGGCGTGATCGGGACCTCGTCCACGCGGACGCCGACCGCGTCGTAGACGGCGTTCGCGATCGCGGGGATGACGGGGAGGAGCGGCCCCTGCCCCGCCTCTTTCGCCCCGAACGGCCCCTCGGGGTCGCGCGTCTGGACGAGGATCGTCGTGATCTCGGGGGTCTCGAGCGTCGTCGGGCTCTTGTACTCGAGCATCGAAGGGATCTTGTGGAGGCCGTGGCGGAAGACCTGCTCCTCCATGAGCGCCTCGCCGAGCCCCATGTAGACCGACCCCTCGACCTGGCCTTCCACGAGGAGCGGGTTGATCGCGGTGCCCCCGTCGTGGGCGATCCAGATGCGGTCGATCCGGATCTCGCCCGTCTCCGGGTCCACCTCGAGCTCGACGACCGCGGCCGTGTAGGAGTAGGCGGGCGTCGGCCCGACTCCCGCGCCCTTGAATTTGGCCGCCCGCTTCGGCGGCGTGTACGAGCCCGCGGCGACGAGCGTCCCGTACGCCCCCTCGGCGAGCCGCGCCGCCTCGTCGAAGGCGAGACCCTTCGCCGGGTCGTCGCGGACGAAGATCCGCCGGTCGCGCGCCTCCAGCCCGGCCGGCGAGACCTCGAGCTTCTTCGCCGCGGCGTCGAGGAGGAGGCCGCGGAGCTTTTCCGCCGCCTCCTTCGCGGCGTTGCCCGACATGAGCGTCACGCGCGAGGAGTAGGAGCCGAGGTCCACGGGCGTGAGGTCCGTGTCCGCCGTCACGACCCGGATGTCCTCGGGGCGGATCCCGAGGATCTCGGCGACGACGTACGCCAGGACCGAGTCCGACCCCTGGCCGATGTCGATCGAGCCGCAGAAGGCCGCGACGCCGCCGCCCCGGTCGATCTTCACGATGACCCCGGAGTGCGGCATCTCGTTCCAGTAGATCGGGAGGCCCGCGCCCGAGATGTAGGAGGAGGCCGCGAGCCCGATCCCGCGGCCGTGGGGCAGCTTCCGGAACTTCTCCCGCCACCCCGAGGCGGCGACGACCCGATCCAGGCACTCGCGGAGCCCCGAGGTCGTGATGGTGAGGTGGTTCACGGTCTTCGTGTGCTCGCCCACCGCGTGCCGTCGCCGCATCTCGGCGGGGTCGAGGCCGAGGTCGGCGGCGATCTTGTCGAGGTGGACCTCGAGGGCGAACCGCGGCTGCGGGGTCCCGTGGCCGCGCTTGGGGCCGCACGGGGGCTTGTTCGTGAAGACCCGACACCCCTCGAACTTGTAGCGCGGGACCGTGTAGGTCACCGTCTGGAGCGCGCCCGTGTAGAACGTCGAGGCGACGCCGTAGGAGCCGTACCCCCCGCCGTCGAGCCAGGAGCGGAAGTGGATGGCGAGGATGGCGCCGTCCTTCCGGACGCCGGTCTTGATCCACATGAGGACCGGGTGGCGGCCGCGGTGGGTGTAGAAGACCTCCTCGCGCGTGAGCGTCGTCTTCACCGGCCGGCGGGTGAGCTGCGCCAGGCGCGCGACCACGATCTCGTGCTGGAAGGGGTCGGACTTCCCGCCGAAGCCGCCGCCGTTCGGGGTCGCGATCACCCGGATGTGGCTCATCGGGAGCCCGAGGACCTTCCCGAGCGCCCGGTGGACGTAGTGCGGGGTCTGGGTCGAGGACCAGAGGGTGAGCTTCCCCTCCGGGCTCCACTGGGCCGCCGCCGCGTGCTGCTCCATCGGCAGGTGCGTGTTCCCCTCGAAGAAGAAGACGTCCTCGCGGACGAGGTCCGCCTCCCGGAAGCCCTCCTCGACGTCGCCGAACTCGAGCGACACGAGCTTGTGGATGTTGTGGCCGTCGCCGTACTCGTGGATCCGCGGCGTGCCGCCCCGGAGCGCGTGCTCGATGGACATCAGCGGCTCGAGCGGCTCGTACTCCACCTCGACCAGGTGCATGGCGCGCTCGGCCGTCTCCTCGTCTTGAGCGGCGACCGCCGCCACCGGGTCGCCGACGA
>CAYQDR010000173.1:0-7358 GCA_964416315.1 uncultured bacterium | reverse complement strand
AGCGGCAAAGAAGTCGAGCCGGGAGATGTCAGAAAGCGTGGGCGCTAACAGCCGACCCCGAAGAAGGGGCTTGTCCTGATCTATGACGTGGTCCGGCGATTCGCCCAGCCGCTCGGCATCCATCTGGACCAGTGGGAGCGGCGGATCGTCGAGACCGAGAAGGGCGTCGTCCGGCTGCTCCCGGTGCGGGAGCGGGCCGGCCAGCTCTTCGGGGAGGACGGCGCCTCGGCCGTCGCGCGGCGTATCGAGTCTACCGTGAGAGCGGGACGGGGGGAGCCCCAAGGCACTCTCTTCCCCGAGCTTGCGACCCCGCCGGGTCCCGGTGTCAAGGGCCGTGGTAGGGGACGTGGCGCGAAGGCCACACAAGGGACGGACCTCGCTGAGACCCGGCGTGACGCTACCACCCTCGACCGCGTTCACGCAGCAATGCTCTTCCAGGCCAGCGGCGCCTCGAACGCGCTACGAGCACTGTTGGAGTCCGAGATCGAACGGGGACCCGATTTCCTGCGCCTCGCCAACGCCCTGTCCGCGCTCTACCCGAAAGACAGCGAGGAGAAGCGCCTCCTGGACGCGATGCTGCTTGCCGTCCCGCGATAAGAGCGCAAGTCTCCCCGGCGGAGAAGCCGATCCGTATGTCCGGCCGTGCGCGTCACCAGATCGCTTTCCGAGGGGTGACGGAGGAGGAGGTCGGCGAGGCCGTCCGCACCGGTCCCTGGGGTCCGGCGGAGTTGGGCCGCCTTGAGTGTCGCAAGGATTACCGCTTCGAGGCGGTGTGGAACGGAGTCTGGTACAGGACGAGGCAGGTCCGCCACATCTTCGTCGAGGAAGCCGACGAGATTGTGGTGGTGACCGTGTACGTCTACTATTTCTGAGGAGGCTGAGATGAGGATCACGTACGATCGCGAGGTCGATGCCCTCTACATCCGCTTCAAGGAAGCGACCGTCACGACCAAGCACCTCGCCGAGGGCATCGCGGCGGACTATGATGCCGACGGCCGCCTGGCCGGCATCGAGATCCTGGACGCGGTGAAGCGCCTCGGAGACCCTTCCGTGTTCAAGCAGGTCATCCTGGAGGACGTGGCCCTCGGGAAGCGGTAGGCCGGGCAGCCTACCTGAGAGTGCGGCCATTAGCGGGGAAGGCCATGAAGGTGGCGTACAATCCGAGAACGGACACGCTGACGGTGATTCTGAAGGACCACACCCCGGTGGCGGAGAGCGACGAGGACAGGCCCGGCGTGATCCTCGACTACGACCAGGATGGGAATCTGGTCTCGCTGGAGATCCTCGATGCCTCCGGGCGAGTGACGGAAACGCGGAGGATTGAGTTTCAGATGGCGGAGTAGGCCGTGGAGCCCTGGTACAAGGTCGCCCTGCCGCGCGTCGAGGTCCGCGAGGGCCGATCGTTCAACCCGAACGAGTTCGCCATCGCGCTGGAGCAGGTCGTCGCGGGGCGCGGACCGGAAGACTACCGGGATCCCGAGAAGTTCTTCGCCCGGACCTACTTCACTCGGGCCCTCCGTGAGCACGCGGGGATGGTCCTCCGCCGGCTGGCCGGCCAGACCGCCGACACGGCGCCGGACCTGACGCTCATCACGCAGTTCGGCGGCGGGAAGACCCACACTCTGACGGCGCTCTATCACCTGGTGAAGCACGGGCCGAAGCTCGCCCGGATCGAGGGGGTCTCCGCCCTCCTGCGTGACGCCGGGATGGCCGAGGTGCCTCGGGCGGCTGTGGGCGTGTTCGTCGGCAATGCCTGGGACCCTCAGGACGGGCGGGAGACGCCGTGGCTGGATCTTGCGTGGCAGCTGGCCGGAGCCAAGGCGGCCGAGGTGCTCGGACCCGCCGCCCGGACCGTGGCCCCCGGGACCGATGCCCTCGCCCGTCTGTTCGAGGCAGCCGGAGGCCGCGTGCTGGTCCTCTGCGACGAGGTGTTGAACTTCGTCAACCGCCATCGGAGTCTGGCCGACGGGTTCTACGCCTTCATCCAGAACCTGACGGTGGCGATGACGGGTACAACTCACTGCGTCGCCGTGCTCAGCCTGCCTCGGAGCCTGGTGGAGATGACGGAGTTCGACCGGGAGTGGCAGGACCGGATCTCCAAGGTCGTCCGCCGGGTCGCGAAGGACCTGATCGCGACCGACGAGACCGAGGTCAGCGAGGTCATCCGCCGCCGGCTCTTCGAGACCGTGGGGCGCGAGTCGGCGATCAAGGCCGTGGCGAAGCAATACGCCGACTGGTGCTTCGAACGCCGGGCGCAGCTCCCACCGGAGTGGACGGCCGTGGACACGGCGGCGACGGAGGCCAAGGCGAAGGACTTCCTCCGCATGCGGTTCGAGGCGTGCTTCCCCTTCCACCCGGCGACCCTGTCGGTCTTCCAGCGGAAGTGGCAAGGGCTCGCCCAGTACCAGCAGACCCGCGGGACCCTCGCGATGTTCGCGCAGTGGATCTCCTGGGCCTACCGGGACGGCTACCGACTCGCCCGGCGGGAGCCGCTGATCACGCTCGGGTCCGCGCCGCTGGAGGTGCCCGAGTTCCGCGGGGTCGTCCTGGGGCAGCTCGGCGAGCCGCGGCTCGCCGGCGCCATCGACACGGACCTGGTGGCGGATTACAGCCATGCCCACGCCCTCGACGCCGACACCAAGGGGGCCCTGAGGGGGATCCACCGGCGAGTCGGGCTGGCCATTCTCTTCGAGTCCTCGGGCGGCATGGTCGAGAAGGTCGCCCACCTGCCCGAGCTGCGGTTCGCCATCGGCGAGCCGGAGGTTGAGACGACCAGCGTGGACAACGCGGCGAACGCGCTGGAAGGTCGGGCGTACTACCTGCGCAAGGTCGGCACCGACGGCTACCGCTTCGGCTTCCAGCCGACCCTGAAGAAGGTGGTCAGCGATCGCCGGGCATCGCTCAACGAGGACGAAGTCACCCGCGCGGTCCAGGCGCTGGTGAAGAAGGAGTTCGAGCGCGGGGCCTCGCTCCCGGTGCTGTTCCCGGCGGATGGCTCGGAGATCCCGGACGCCGCGCGGCTGACGCTCGTCGTGCTGGACCCGGCTCGGGGGTGGGACCCACAAGGAGAGACCCAGGACCGGCTGAGGACCTGGGTTCGCCAGCGGGGGGAAACCCTCCGCTTGACGCCGGGAGCCCTGGTGTGGTGCGCGAAGACGCCGAGCCGCGACCTCCGCGAGCGGGTGGAGCTGTGGCTCGCCTGGCAGCGGGTCCATATGGACCTGGCGGAGGGCCTGCTTGGCAGCGAATTCGACCCGCACGAGCGGGCCGGCATCGTCGCGAAGGTCCGGGAGGCCGAAACGGAGGCGCGGGGGGAGGTGTGGGCGGAGTACCGCTTTGTCATCCTCGCCGATCCGGCAGCCCCCGGGGGACTCCAGGTCCTCGACCTCGGCCCGGGCCACCCACACGCCAGCGAGACCCTGTGCGGTCGAATCATCACCGCACTGAAGTCTCAGAACCTCCTGAACGAGTCGGTCGGGGCGGGCTACATCGAGCGGAAGTGGCCGCCCGCCTTCAAGGACTCCGGCGCGTGGCCGTTGTCCGGCCTGCGGCAGGCCTTCCTGAACGGCTCGCTCACCCGCCTCCTCGACACGGACGCGGTCCTCAAGGCGAAGATCGTGGAGTTTGTCCGGAGTGGCGACTTCGGTCTCGCGTCGGGCCACCAGCCCGGGGGTGGCTACTCTCGACTCTGGTTCAAGGAGCCGGAGCCGATCTCGGCGGACGAAGTCGTGTTCGACGGCCAGACCTACCTACTGCTCCCATCCGTAGCCACGAAGCTCAAGACGGCCCAGCTGACGCCAGCTCCGAAGGTTCCCCCGGACCATGTGCCGGGCGGCGGACCGGCCGTTGATGTTGAGGCAGCCCTCAAGCCGAAGCCCACCCCCGAAGCGGCACCCCCGCTCGGCTCACGCCGCATCCGCCTCAGCGGCTCGATCCCCCCGGAGATCTGGAACCGGATCGGTACCAGGCTCCTCCCGAAGCTCCGAGGGGGCACCCGGCTGAACGTCTCGGTCGGCTTTGAGGTGGAGGTCGACGCCGTGGCTGCCGACCAGCTCCTCAGCGACATCCGACAGATCCTCGCCGATCTATCCCTGACTGACCGAGTCCGCGCGGACATAGGTGAGCAGTAGGATCGCCGCCGCGGCTGTCCGGGCGAACCGACGGACGACGGCCCCGCGCCGCCTCCGTGTCAGCTCCGGTACGAGGGATCCTCCGCGTCGAGCCGGCGGACGAGGGCGTCCCAGTCGAGCTGCCCGAAGGGGTCGCCCTTGTACCAGGTCCAGTAACGCCGAGCGGCGTCCTCGCACACCTCCCGGGGCGGGATCCGGAGGGGCTGCCCCGTGATCAGGGCCTGGACCTGGATCTCGCAGGCCCGATCCAGGTAGTGCATGAGCACGAAGGCCTCGGAGATCGCGCGTCCCACGGTGAGGAGCCCGTGGTTCCGCAGGATCAGGGCGCACTTGTCCCCGAGATCCTCGACCAGCTGCTTGCACTCGTGGACTTCCTCGAGATAGGCGTAGTCCGTGTACGCGACCCGGCCGTAGAAGATCAGGTTGATCTGGTTCAGGGGCAAGAGCTCCCCCTCGAGCGCGCCCAGCACGCACCCCGCCCGCGTGTGGGTGTGGACGATGCAGGCGGCGTCCGGCCTCGCCTGGTGGATGGCCCCGTGGATGGCGACGCCCGCGGGGTTCAGCCCGTAGGGCGTGTCGTCGAGGATGTGCCCGTCGACGTCACCCTTCACCAGGTTCGAGGCGGTCACCTCCTCGAACAGGAGCCCGAAGGGGTTCAGCAGGAACTGACGCTCGGCCCCGGGGACCACGGCCGAGACGTGAGTGGAGGTGAGGTCCGTCATCCGAAACTTCGCGAGCAGCCGGTAGCAGGCCGCCAGCTGGACGCGCGTCTCCCACTCCGCCGGCGAGCATCGCGCCTCGAGATTCACGGCACCCATGGGTCCTCCTCCCCCGCGCTCGATCCCGGTGTCCCGGTTGGTCAGGACGCCCGTTCGGAGACCGTTCCGCGCTGAGGGGAGTCTAGCACGCGGGCGCCTCGGACGGTCGCTCAGCCCCAGACCTCCCGCGCGCACGGGATCGGCATCCTCGCTCTTCCTCCCCGCGCTCGGCGTTCGACGACGGGTCGGACCCGCCGCCCGTGCTACGCTACTGCCGCGGCGCGGATCGCGCGACCGATCGCGCGACCGAATGCGAGCCGGCCGACCGACCCCGAGCCCGATGCCAGCGACCGAGCCGACGAGCGTCCTCGTCCGACTCCGGGCGGAGTTCCCCGACTCGTCGGGCCGCCGCCTCCGCGAGTGGCTCGCCGCCGGGCGCGTCAAGGTCGGCGCCCGCGTCGTCCGCGACCCGCGCGCGCCGGTCCTCCCCGACGAGCCGGTGACGCTCGGCGCCCCGCCCCCGCCCGCCCTCGCGCCACCCCTCCGGGTGATCCACGAGGACGACGCCCTCCTCGTCGTCGAGAAGCCGCCGGGCCTGCTCACCATCGCCACGGAGCGCAAAGGCGAGCGGACGGCGTATCGGCTCATCTGGGACTACCTCGCGGGCCGGCGGCCGCCCCGGCGTCCGTTCGTCGTCCACCGCCTCGATCGGGAGACCTCGGGGCTCCTGCTCGTCGCCACCTCGGTCGACGCCAAGCGCCGCCTCCAGGCCGAGTTCGCGGCGCGCGCGGTCGAGCGGGTGTACGTGGCGGTCGTCGAGGGCGTGGTCCGCGCGGACCAGGGGACGCTCGAGGGCGTGCTCGTGGAGGACCGGAGCCTCCGCGTCCGGAGCGCGCCGCCCCGGGCCTCGCGCCGTCGGGAGCGAGACCGGGGGCGTCAGGCCGTCACCCACTATCGCGTGCTGGAGCGCCGCCGCGAGGCCACCCTCCTCGGGGCTCCTGGGCGGCGAAGGGGTCGGCCGCGCCGTCCGCCCGCTCGGGGAGCCGGCCCCGCCGCGCCAGGAGCCGCCGGACCCGACGGTGGAGGTGCGTGAGCAGCGCGGCGATGTCGGCATCGGTGGGGGGCGGGAGGCGGTGGAACCGCGGCACGGTCGACGCGGGCACGTTCGTCCACCCGGCCAGTGAGAGCAAACCACCTTGCCGAAAGAGAGTCTATCGAGGGAGCTGGGGTGGGCTCGAGACCTCCGGCGCAACCTCTCCGGTCAGGGCACGGAGAAAGGCCACCAGGTCCGCCTGCTCCGACGCGGCGAGGTTGAGCGGCTTGATCTCCAGCGAGAGCGACGGGTTCTTGACCCCGCCTCTGTCGTAGAACGCGATAATCTCCTCCAGGGTTTTCTCGCTCCCGTCGTGCATGTAGGGCCCGCGCTTGGCCACGTCCCGGAGGCTCGGGGTCTTGAACGCCCCTCTATCCGCCTCGATCTTCGTGACGATGTATCGGCCCAGATCCGGCTTCTCTTTGTCCATGCCGACCCCGATGTTGCGGTACCCCTCATCCGTGAAGTTGAAGCCGGTGTGGCAGCGCACGCACCCGGCCTTCCCTTCGAAGAGCGTCAGGCCCCGCTGGGCGGCCGCCGACAGCGCCTGGGTGTCCCCGGCCTTGAAGCGGTCGTACGGGGAGTTGCCGGAGAGGATCGTCCTGACGTAGGCGGCGATGGCCTTGCCGACGTCGTCCGGGTTCACGTCGGTGCCAAAGACCTTCCGGAACTGCTGCTGGTAGGCCGGGATCGCCCCCAGGTTCTTGACGATCGACTCGTCGGTCCGGTTGGAGTCCTTGCCCGCCTGCTCCTCGAGCGAGGCGCGCAGTCCGGTCCAGAGCTGCCGGTCGCTGAAGAGCCGGTTGACGATCGTGGGCGAGTGGCGGGCGGTCGGCTTTCCGTTCGCGTGAATGGAGAACTGGCGGGGATCGCTCCAGCCGTGCTCGGGCAGATGACAGCTCACGCACGCCACGGTCCCGGAGAAGGACCAGCGCTTGTCCCAGAACAACTGCTTGCCCAGAGCGATCTTCTCGGGTGTGAGCGGGTTGTCAGCCAGGATGTACGCCGCCTGCTCCTGGAGCCCCAGGGGAAGCTTGAGCTTGTACTCGGCCCCCTGGCTGACGCCGACGAGGATCAGCGCGGACAGGGGGACGACTACGAATGCCCGTATCCTCATGACTCATCTCCTCTCCGCGCACGCATCACGCCAGAACACGCGAGGACTCTATGCCGTCGCCCCGCCGCTGTCAACGACGCGCATCGGATCAGAATTTCGGTTACCGAACCGACGAGTTCGATCAAAAGTCACGGTTACCAACTCCAGCCAAGAGGTGACCGTGACCTGAGCCAGTTTGCGGGAGTACGCCGCCGTGCAGCGGGAGCTGCGTATTCCGGCCATCATGATCGCTCAGTCCGACCGATCGTGATCACGTGTTC
>CAYQDR010000172.1:0-7835 GCA_964416315.1 uncultured bacterium | reverse complement strand
CGCGAGGCCTTCGCCGAGCTCGTCGAGGCGCTGGGCGAGGCGGTCGCCGAGGTCGACCTCGGCGCGCGCGTCGCGCGCGCCGTCGAGATGCACCGCACCATCATGGAAGTCGAGATGGCGCACAACCTCCGGCGCGACTACGAGAAGGGCCGCGACCGCCTCAGCGCCGTGCTGCGCGCGCTCATCGAGCGCGGGCGCGGGCACGCGGCGGTCGACTACGCGGCCGCGGTCGCCGGCATCCCGGCGCTCAACGCCGCCATCGACCCCGTGTTCGACGAGTACGACGCGATCGTCACGCCGGCGGCGCCCGGCGAGGCGCCGCGCGGGCTCGAGACCACCGGCGATCCGATCTTCTGCACCCTGTGGACGTATCTCGGCACGCCCGCGGTGACGTTGCCGCTGCTGCGATCGGGGGCGGGGATGCCGCTGGGCGTGCAGCTCGTCGGGCGCCGGGACGGGGATGCCCGCCTTCTGCGGACCGCTCGCTGGCTGGTCAAGACCCTCGGGACCCCGGGACGTCGCCGCGGCCAGAAGGCGCCAGCCGCCCGCCGAGCCGGTTCGCGACCCGCCCGGAAGGGAAGATCGCCGAGATGACCCTCGTCACCGGCCTCGTCGGCATCGCCATGCTGCTGGCGTTCCTGGGCATCCTGGTCTGGTGGATCAGGGCGCTACCCCTCACCATCATTATCGTGGGCGTGGTCCTCATGCTGCTCTACGACTTCGTGCAGACCCTGCGCTACGGCGACCGCGGCGCGGGGCGCTGAACACACACCCTGTTCAGCTCGGAGATCGCCGAGCCAGAGCATGGGCGGGCCGCCGACGCCTTCAGCGTCGGGCCGACTCGCCTGCCCGGGCGCGCAAAGGCCCTTGACAATGAGGCGATCCGCTGTTATCAGAGACCCACCATCCGGCGCATCTCTTTGACGTTCGCGTCCGTGCGTCGCGACTTTCTCAAGAACCTGGGTGTCACCGTCGGCGCCGCCGCCACCGCGACCGCGGCGCCGCTGGTCCAGCCCGGAGAGGCGAAGGCACAGCCGAGGGGGCCGATCCCCGAGCAGATCGACCTCTTCACCGGCGTCATCTCGAGCGGCAACACGCCGGCGCTGGGGCCGGTGGCCGAGGAGTTGAAGCTCCTGACGATCTTCGTGGACGGCTGCACCGACTTCCTCTTCGACAAGGCGGTGCCGAACCCCCACTACATCTTCCGGATCACCAACATGCAGTCGGCCGACGGCGTGACCGCGGCCGTCGCGACCGCGATGACCTGGCCGCAGGTTCGGAAGATCGCGCACATCCACCCCGACTACTCCTACGGGCGCAACGCCTTCGACCACTTCACGGTGGCGATCAAGAAGCTCGTCCCCGGCACCGACGTGGTCTACGAGGGGTGGCCGAAGCTCGGGACGACCGACTTCACCTCCCACATCACGAACGCCATCGGGAAGAAGCCGGACCTCCTGGTCTCGTCGGTGTGGGGCGGCGACTACATCGCCATGTACAAGCAGGCCCTGCGCTACGATCTCTTCAAGAAGATGAAGTTCACGAGCATGATCGCGTTCGGCGTCGCCCCCCACGCGATCGGCAAGGACCACCCGGAGGGGGTCATCGGCGGGATCCACTCCAACTACTACTTCACCAACCCGCCCGCGAACCGCTGGCCGCTCAACACCCAGTTCGTCAAGAAGTACTACGACCGCTGGAAGGAGTACCCGAACTTCCAGTCCGAGGGCTCCTACGTCACGATGGGCCTCCTGAAACAGGCGGTCGAGAAGGCGAACAAGCTCACGGGCGGCTGGCCCGACGACGACGCCGTCATCAGCCAGCTCTCGGGCGCGTCGATCTCCGGCCCGGCCGGGTACCTCCACATCCGCCCGGACAACCACCAGGGGTACAAGGACGCGGTGACGGGGTTCAGCGTGAACTCCGGCGACTACCCGTTCCAGATCCTCGACGCCAACAAGTTCATCACGATCCCGATCCGGAACATCACGGCGCCTCCGGGCTGGCCGAAGGGGGAGCCGACCTCGACCTACACCTGGATCGAGCAGACCTGGCCCAAGGTCTCGTAGGGGAGCCTGACTGCTGGCAGACGGCGGGTTCGACCGGGCTCCGCGCGAGCTCGGTCGGACCCGCTGTTGCCTTGCGACCGTGAACCGTCCGGCCCTGGTCCTCCTGGCGCTCTGCGTGCTCGCGGTCGGGCCCGGCGAGGCCGGCCACGAACTCCCCTTCTACCCCTCGTTCTATCCGCAGGAGATCCGGATCGAGACGGTGGACCCGGGGACGGCCGCGACGCTCCTCCCGCAGGCCGGCATCCACGCCTACGTCGGCGGCGACCCTTTCGCCTCTGCCACGCCCCCGAAAGACGTGGCCCAGGTCGAATCGCTGGGCGCCTGGGTCGTCGCGACGTTCGGGACGGCGAGCGGGCCCTGGGCCGACCGGCAGGCGCGCTGCGGGGCCGCCGGCGTCCTCCGCCGGGCGCTCGCCGCGGACCAGGGGGCGTACCGCTTCCATCCCTACCCGGTGACCCCGTTCCACGCCGACTACCTCCAGCACTTCGACCTCGCCGAGGCGGCGAAGCAGCCCCTCCGAACGCCGGAGCCCGCGGCCGTCGCGCCGCCGCTCAAGGTGCGGGCACGGGGCGCCGTGGCGGAAGCGCTGCTCGGGGGGCGCTGGGCCCCGGACGGGGAGGGGTGGAACGTCACCCTCGAGCAGATCGACGTCGACGACCTCACCGCGCCCCAGCGGGTGAGCGTGAACGGCTGGCTCGGCCCCCCATGGCTCAAGGAGGGGTGGTTCCACGCCTACCTGCTCCACGGCGGCGCGCTGCAGGATCGCGGCGCGAAGCGGACTGCCGGCGACCTCTACGCGCGCCTCGTCCGGGGCGCTCACGCGCGTCCGAGCGAGCGCCTCGCGCTGGAGCGGCGGCTCGTGTCGCTCCTCGGAGCGGGGTGCGAGCGGGTCGTCCTCGGGTACACCGTCCGGCGGGAGCCCTTCAGCGCCGAGTTCTCCCAGGGGATCGAGAACATCGCGTACGACTCCCAGAGCGGGTTCAACTCCGCGATCTTCCTCCGGACCGCCAAGCTGAAGGACTTCCCCTGGAACGGGTGGCTCCGGCTCGGGATCGGGACGCGCCCGGCCGCCGCCTGGAACCCCGTCGGGGGCTTCACCGACCCCGCGGGGCGGCTGCTCTGGCTGGCGCTGGGGGACCCGGCCTACTTCCCGACCCCGCACGGCGCGAGCTGGATCGGCAACCGGGTGACGACCACGACGGTCGAGACCGGTGCCCCGGTGGCGGTGCCCCCGGATGCCCTCGTTCCCGCCTCCGGCACGGGGTTCTTCCGGGAAGCGGGGCCGGGGCGCAGCGTCCGGGCGAAGGTCGTCTACCGCGTGCTCACCTCGCTGTTCCACGACGGCACGCGCATGGCCGCCGCCGACGTGCTCTACCCGGTGAGTCTCGCCTACCGGTGGGGCGCGTCGCGGAGCGGGCCGGCGTACGATCCGGCCGTGGACGCGGGCACCGCGCTCCTGCGCGAGTGGCTCGTCGCGCTCCGCCCGACGCGCGTGGACACGGACACCCTTAGGTTCGGCGAGATCACGTTCACGTACATCGTCCACACCGTGGAGGTGTACGGGCAGCACCCGCCGCTCGACCCCCAGCAGGCCGCCGCCGTCACCGCCCCCTGGAGCCCGGTCCCCTGGCACGTCCTCGCCCTGATGGAGGAGGCGGTCCAGCGCGGGCTCGCCGCGTTCTCCCGGGAGGAGGCGGCGCGTCGCGGGATCCCCTGGCTGGATCTGGTCCGCGACCAGAAGCTCAAGGAAGGGCTGGCGCCGCTCGTGGCCGACTTCGCCCGACGCGGGCACGTCCCGGCCGCGCTGACGCGCTTCGTCACCGCCGACGACGCCCGGGAGCGCTGGGCCGCGCTCCGGCGCTTTTACGACAGGCACGGCCACTTCCTCGTCACCAACGGTCCCTACCGCCTGGAGACCTGGTCCGCCGACGGGGCCGGGCTCCAGGCGTTCCGCGACTTCACGTACCCGCTCGGCGTGGGCTCGTACGACCGCTACCCGATTCCGCGCCGAGCCTACGTCGCCAAGGTCGAGCCACGGGGGGACCGGCTCGAGGTCCACGCCGACGTCGAGCGAATCGAGAAGTTCATGCGGTCGTACAACATCGTCCGGGAGCCGCTCCGGGTCCCGGCCTCGGGCGGGGACGCGCGCGACCTCCCCGTCTGCCGGTACGTGGTCGTCGGGTCGGACGGTGAGGTGGTGCTGTCCGGCACGGCGCCCCACGCGGGCGCGGGCGTCTTCGCGGTGGATCTGAAGGGCCGGCTGAAGCCGGGCCCGTACACGGTCCTGGTGGCGCTCTACCTGGGGGACAACCACGTGAACCCGGAGATCCGCGTCCTGACTCACCGGATCCCGTGACCCGGCGCACCGCGACATGACCACCCTGATCGTCCACCTGTTCAACGCTCTGCTCTACGCCTCCATCCTCTTTCTCATCGCCGGCGGCCTCAGCCTCATTTACGGCGTCATGCGGATCGTCAACCTCGCCCATGGAAATCTCTACGCCTTCGGCGCGTACGTCACCGCATGGACCGTGGGCTTGGTACTGGGCGGCGTCCCGAACGCCGTCCTCTACGTGCTCCTGCCGGCCGGCGCCGTCGCCGCCGGGGCGCTCGGCGCGGTCCTCGAGCCCACCCTGCTCCGGCCGCTCTACAAGCGGGCGGAGGAGTACCAGCTGCTGATCACGTTCGGCCTGCTCCTGATCCTCGAGGACCTGATGCGCTTCCTCTGGGGACCCTACCCGCTTCAGGCCAGCGCGCTCTTCGAGGGTCCGGGGAGCCTCTCCATCGGCGACACCATCTACCCGAACTACAACCTGGCGGTCATCGTCGTCGGCGGGATCGCCGCCGCGGCGTTGTGGGCGTTCGTGTACCGGACCAAGTTCGGCGTGATCCTGCGGGCGACCTCCCAGAACATGCGGATGGCCTCGGCGCTGGGGGTGAACGTCAACCGGGTCTACGTGCAGGCGTTCACCCTGGGCTGTTTCATGGCCGGCCTGGGCGGCGCCATCGTCGTCCCGCAGCAGGGCGCGGTCCTGGGCATGGGGGTGGACGCGCTGATCCTGGCGTTCGTCGTGGTGGTGATCGGGGGGCTCGGCAGCCTCGAGGGCGCCCTCCTCGGGGCGCTCATGGTCGGCGTCGTCAGGGAGTTCGGCATCGCCTTTTTCCCGGAGGTCGAGCTGGCCGTGCTCTACTTCATGGCGGCCGTTGTGCTGCTGATCCGGCCGGCCGGGCTGTTCGGCCGCACATGAGCGCTGTCCGCGTGCCGCCCAAGCGTCTGCTGTTCTACGCTCTCCCCATCGTCCTGCTTCTGTTCGTCCTGCCGTACCTGGTGTCGCCGTACGAGGTCACCCAGCTCTCGTACGGCCTGATCTTCGCGATCGCCGCACTCGGCTTCAACCTCCTTCTGGGCTACACGGGCCTCCTGTCCTTCGGCCACTCCGCCTTCTTCGGCGTGGGGGCCTATGCGGTGGCCTTCATGGTGAAGTACCTGAAGCTCGCGTCCATGGAGGCCTTCATCGTCGGGGGCGTCCTGACCTCGGCCGCCGTGGCCGCCCTGTTCGGGTTCCTCTGCGTCCGGTACACGCGGATCTTCTTCAGCATCCTCACCCTGGCGCTGTCCCAGGTTCTGTGGAGCCTGGCCTTCAAGTTCTTCTGGGTCACCGGCGGGACCGACGGGCTGCGTGTGCCAACGCCATCACTCCTGGGGGTCCAGATGGCCCCGGGGCAGGACAAGATGGCCTTCCTGGCCCACCGGTACTACTACTACGTCCTGATCATCTTCCTGGCCGGCGTCGGCGTCATGTGGGTCATCGTCCACTCGCCGTTCGGCAAGGCGCTGCAGGCCATCCGTGACAACGAGACCCGCGCGGAGTTCGTCGGGGTCCAGGTGTGGCGCTACCGGTGGTTCGCCTTCCTGGTCTCGGGCGTCTACACCGGGCTCGCGGGAACCCTCTGGGTCCCGCTCAACGGTCTGACGACCCCGGACATCCTGGTCTGGACCTTCTCGGGCAAGATCGTCTTCTTCACGGTGCTCGGCGGCTTCCAGACCTTCGCCGGGCCCATCGTCGGCGCCGTCCTCTACAACTATCTCGAGACCTATGCCGTGGGGCACACCGTGTACTGGCAGATGGTGCTGGGGGTGGTGCTCGTCGTCCTGGTGCTCGCCCTGCCGGCGGGGATCGCCGGCACGGCCGCGCGACTGTTCGCGCGGGCGCGGGGAAGCGCCTGAGATGAGCCTCCGGGGGCCAAGCGTCGCATGGTTACCGGTTGTGCCGGGCGACGCCGGCGGGCTACGCCTCCCCTCCCCCCGAAGGCGACCGGAGGGGCGGGACGTCGCGAGGGCGCTAGCCCGAGCCGTCCCGGCGATCCGATCGATCGGGGACGGGGGTGTGGGGGGTCCCGAATGACCCTGCTCGCGACCAGGAGCCTCAAGAAATACTTCGGCGAGACGCACGCGGTGGACAGCGTGAACTTCACGGTCAACCAGGGCGAGCTGCTCGCCCTCATCGGGTCGAACGGCGCCGGCAAGACGACGCTCGTGAACCTCGTCAGCGGGCTGCTCCGCCCGGACAGCGGGAGCATCGTCTTCCAGGAGATCGACGTGACCCACCAGTCCATCCACCAGCGGATCGCGGAGGGGATCGCCCGGAGCTTCCAGCTCGTCAACCTGTTCGACCGGCTCACGACGCTCGACAACGTGGCGCTGTCCATCTTCTCCCGCCAGGGCAAGACGCGGAAGCTCTTCGCGCTCGCCGACCATGACGCCGCCGTCCGCGACGAGGCCATGCAGATCCTCCACGAGTTCGGCCTCGACGCGAAGGCCGGGATGGTGGCCGGCGGGCTCGCCCAGGGCGAGCGGAAGCTGCTCGACGTCGCCGTCGCCTACGCGCTCCGGCCGAAGCTCCTGTTCCTCGACGAGCCGACGAGCGGGGTCAGCACGCGCGAGAAGGCCCCGATCATGGACATCATCACGGCCATCGTCCGGTCCGGGCGGATCACGGCCGTGATCATCGAGCACGATATGGACGTGGTCTTCAAGTACTCGAACCGCATCGTGGTGATGCACCAGGGCACGGTCCTGGCCGACGGGACGCCGGACGAGATCCGGGCGAACGAACAGGTGACCACGACGCTCCTCGGCGCGCACCATGCTCGAGCTTGACCGCGTCAACACCTTCCGCGGCCCGGCGCACGTCCTCCGGAACGTGTCCCTGGTCGTCGGGGACGCCAAGGCGACCTGCCTGGTCGGGCGGAACGGCGCCGGGAAGACGACCACCATCGACAGCATCATGGGCCTGCTCGCCCCGCGGTCGGGCCGGATCACCTACAACGGGCGCGACATCACCCGGCTCCCGGCCCACGAGCGCGCGCGGCTCGGGATCGGCTACGCGCCCGAGGACGCCGGCATCTTCCCCGACCTCACGGTCGCCGAGAACTTCGAGATCGGCCGGTCGCTCGCGGCGCAGGCGAAGCCGGGCGCCGACCAGACGGGGGAGCGGGTCTTCGCGGTGTTCCCCGAGGTCCGGGAGCTCCTCGGGCGGCGCGGGCTGAACCTCTCCGGCGGTCAGAAGAAGATGGTCGCGATCGCGCGCGCGATGCTGCTCTCGCCCTCCGTCCTCCTCCTCGACGAGCCCCTGGAGGGCCTCGCCCCGGTGGTGGTCGACCGGTTCATCGAGGCGGTGACGAAGATCAAGGCGATGGGGGTCTCGCTCCTCATCGCCGAGTCCAACCTGATGAACGCGACGCGCGTCGCCGACCGGCTCTACG
>CAYQDR010000171.1:0-7911 GCA_964416315.1 uncultured bacterium | reverse complement strand
AGGCTCATCGTCGCGAACAGTCTCGGTGGAGGGTTCAACAATGGCGCAGTGTGACACCTGCAAGAAAGAGTTCACGGGCGAGGGGCGGTTCTGCAAGCTCGAATGCCATCCCGGCTTCGGGAAAGGAATCAGGCATCCGGGGACGCCGAGATTTCCAGGTCGCACGGCGGCACGACGGCGACGCCGCAGAGGGCGCTGAGGCAGAAGGCCGGTAGTCGGAAGACCCGAGCCGCTGGGGCGGAATCCTCATTGCCCGACGCCGCTCTTACGACCGGCCTTATCGTGGCCGCGCTCGAGGCCCTGTATCGCGCGCAGGCCGACGGGTCCGGCGGGTCCCTGGCGCTGCGGGCCGCCCGAGCGTGGACGGCACGGCTCCGCGCGCGGCTGCTCCGCCAGCATGGCCGGCGCGCGGCGCGGCACGACATCCACCATCATTAGGCCCGGCTGCTCGTCGGGGCTGGTGGCCACTTCTGTCCCGTCGCGCGCTGGCTCAACGGTCCATGCCGCGACGAGCCGCTCGTCGCGGCGAGCGAGGTCGAGTTCGCGCTGACACCCGGGCAGCAGGCGGTCTGTCGCGTGAACCCGGAGCAGCCGGAGCTGTATTTCTGCCCCGATCTCAAGGGGTACGGCTGGTGCTTCCGGAAGGAGACGACGCTCAACGTCGGCCTGGGGCGCCAGGACCGCCGCCGGCTCACGGAGCACCTGCAGCGCTTCGTACAGGCGCTGGTGTCGGAGGGCCATCTGCCGGCGGACCTCCCCACGGCCTGGCACGGACACGCCTATCTCCTGAACGGATCCTCGCCACGGGCAGTCGCCGGCGACGGCGTCTTGCTGATCGGCGACGCCGCGGGCCTGGCGTACCCGCAGAGCGGCGAAGGGATCAGGCCGGCCATCGAGTCGGGCCTGCTGGCCGCTCGCGTGATCGCCGCCGCCGGCGGCGACTCGCGCCGCACGGCTCTGGAGCCATACCGGATCGCGCTCGAGCAGCGTTTCGGGGTGGAGCGCCAGACGCTGTCGGGCGAGCCGGCTGTCTCCCCCCGGGGCGCGCGAGGGCTCACCGGGTTCCTTCCGGACCCGGTGGTGCAGGCCCTGGCTCGACGACTCATCGCCACGCGCTGGTTCGCCAGGCGCGTCGTGCTCGACCGCTGGTTCCTCCACGCGGGCGAAGCGCCGCTGGCGGTGCCCGTGCGGCCCGCCTGACCGGCCCGCGACGCGGATCGCTGGAACCCTCACACGAAGAGGAGGCACTGTGCTGACCCAAGCCCTCACGGTGGCGCTCGTCGCCATCGCCGTCACTCAGCTCGCGGTCATCGCCACCTCGATCTACCTGCATCGGGCGCTTGCCCATCGGGCGCTCGTGGTCCACCCGGCGGCCGACGTGCTGTTTCGAGCGCTGCTCTGGCTGACCACGGGCCAGCAGCGTCAGGAATGGGTCGCCGTGCACCGCAAGCACCACGCGTTCACGGACCGACCCGGCGATCCGCACAGCCCGCGCCTCCTCGGGTTCTGGCGCGTCCAGCTCCTGAACGTGTACTACTACGCGCGCGAAGCGCGGAATCCCGACACGCTGCGGAAGTTCGCGCCGGACATCGCGCCGGACCGGCTGGACCGCGCGCTCTTCGCACGGGGCTGGGCGGGCCCGGTGGTCGGTCTCGCCTTCCTCTGCTCGGTCCTCGGCGTGGTGCCGGGACTCGTGGCGGGCCTGGGACACGCCGCTCTCTACGTCTTCGTGTTCGCGCCCCTCATCAACGGGCTCGGCCACTGGCGCGGTGGGCAGACCTTCACCAACACGGCGTACAACTGGCGACTCCTCGCGTGGGTGACCGGGGGCGAGAGCCTGCACAACAACCACCACGCCCACCCGCGGGCGCCCAAGTTCAGCGTGCGGCGGGCCGAGTTCGATCCGTCCTGGCCCGTGATCCGCGCCCTGGCAATCGCGCGGCTCATCGACGTCGTCGGCGCCTGCGTGACGCTTCCCGGCACGCGGGATATCGCGACACCGGCGCCCTGACGTCACCGGATCCGGTGAGGGTCACGGACGAGGGTTCGCGTTCCTGCAGGTCCGCGCGCGATAGCGTGGCGGTGCGGGGGCAGCCGATTCAGCCACCCACCTCGCCGCCCCTGAGTCCCCGCCAGATGTAGTCTCCCAAACCGCGGGTCGATCCTCACCTGGCGCACCGGAATCCGATATGCCGGTGGCCCACGTCAGTCGCGCGGGAGAAGCCGGCTCGGAACGCGGCGCGGAGCTTCTCCGGTGTGGAGTCGAAGACGTGGTCACCCCCTCGCGTCACCCGCTCGCCACGCGCCTCGAGGTCTTCCCGGCCGTCATCCCGCCGGTACGGGTACGGCCGGTAGAGCGTGCCCGTCCACTCAGCCACGTTCCCGGCGAGGTCGTGGACGCCCTCCGGGGTGGCGCCCGACGGACGGCTTCCGACGGGCTCGGTCTCGTTCGAGCGGCGCGCGAACACCGCTCGCTCCGCCGCGAGCGGCTGACTCCCCCAGGGGTAGGGACGCCCTTCGCGGCCACGGGCGGTCGCCTCCCACTCCGCCTCCGTGGGCAGCCGCGCGCCCCGCCACGCGCAGTACGCGCGGGCCCCGTTCCAGGTGACCTCGTTGACGGGGTGCTGCTCGAAGCCCGGCTGCACCACGAGCCGGCCATTCCTGATGCCGATCCGGGACTCGGCGTCGTTGAGGGCGACCAGCGTCCGCTGATCGGGCGCGTTCAGCCGCTCCATCAGCAGCACCGCATCAGCGCCCTGGATGACGCGGGCGTCGGCGGTCCCGGGCGCGGCGTCGGCGACGAGCCGGACATCCCGGCCAGCCAGCACGCGCTCGAGGAACGCGACGAACTGCGCGTTCGTCACCTCGTAGCGGTCGATCCAGAAGGCGTCGAGCGTGACCTGGTGCGGGGGGCGCTCGTCCTCACGCCCCTGCTCGCTCCCGATCGGGTAGGCGCCAGCGGGAACGCGGACCATCTGGTCGGTTCCACCCGGCGAGATCCCCTGGCCGGATGCCAGATGGACCCACGACGATGTCGCACCGACGATCACGAAGAGTGCGAGTCCGCAAGGGCCGCCGCGCCACATTCCCGCTCTCCCTCGCCGTCCGGCGCCGCGATCCCCCTCGATCAGCGATCCCGAGCCGCCGCCGTTCGCAGCCCGATGCGCTTGTCCCGGGTGGCCACGGCCACATTGTCACGTCCGCGGTCGAGCCGGGTCATCAGGCCGACGGTGTGACCAGCCTCACGGGACGCACAAGATACGACGAGCGGGCGCGGCCGAGGCCCGCGTTCGAGCTCGATCACCCCGGGCGGCTCAAGGCCGATCGCCGGCTCACGGACGAGTGCTCGCGCTCCTGCAGGTGGGCGCGCGACAGGCGGGCCACGGCGGGGCAGCCCAGAAAGAACATCACGCGCGCCATCTCCTCGCGCAGGATCGCGAGCGCGCGGGCGGCGCCCGGCTCGCCCGCCGCGGCGAGGCCGTAGAGCGGCGCGCGGCCGAGCCCCACGGCCCTGGCCCCGAGGGCGAGCGCCTTGATCACGTCGGCGCCGCGCCGGACGCCGCCATCCACGATCACCGCCAGCCGGTCGCCGACCACGTCCACGATGGGGACGAGCGCGTCGAGCGACGCGATCGCCCCGTCGAGCTGACGGCCGCCGTGGTTCGACACGATGACGCCGTCGGCGCCCAGGTCGGCGGCCTTCTGCGCGTCCTCGACGGCGAGCACGCCCTTCACCAGGAACGGTCCCGTCCAGAGGCGGCGCAGCCAGGCCAGGTCGTCCCAGGAGAACGTCAGGTTGCGCCGCGCGCGCACGAAGGCCGTGAGCTCGCGCGCGCCCGCGCCGGGCGGCGCGAACTCGGCGACGTTCTCGAAGCGAGGCACGCCGCCCCGGAGCCACACGCCCGCGAGCCAGCCGGGATGGCGGAGCCCGTCGAGGATGACCTTCGGCGTGTAGTGGACCTCGTGGGAAAAGTCGTTGCGCAGATCTCGCTCGCGCTTGCCGAGCGTCAGCGTGTCCACGGTCACGACCAGCGCACGGTAGCCCGCCGCCTTGGCGCGCTCGACGAGGCGCTGCGAGAGGCTCCGCTCGCCCCAGGGGTAGAGCTGGAACCACTTGACGCCCTCGGCCGCGGCCGCGACGTCCTCGAGTGAGCTGTTCGATGCCGTCGAGAGCACGAAGACGGCGCCCGCCGCGCCCGCCGCCCGCGCGAGCAGCACGTCGGCGCGGTGCCGAAAGATGCCGTTGAGACCCGTCGGCCCGACGATCAGCGGCAGCTTCGGCCGCTCACCGAACAGGTCGACCGACAGATCGCCGTTCCCGCTGCCGGCAAGGATGCGCGGGACGAACCCCCACCGCCGGAACGCCTCCCGGTTCCAGTCGAGGGTCGTCTCGTCCTCCGCGCCCCCATCGAGATAGTCGAACACCACGCGCGGCAGGCGCCGGTGGGCGAGCTCCCGCAGGTCGGCGATGTTGATCGCGGTGCCGAGGCTCACTACCAGTAGCGCATCGAGTCCCGCAGGATCGACTCCAGCTCCGCCGCCCCGACGGCGCGCGGGGCGCCGGAGAGGAGGCGCGGCTGCCGGAGCGTGCCCTCGACGAGGGCCGGGACGTCGCGCTCCGCGTAGCCGACGGCCGTGACGCCGTTGGGGATCCCCACGTCGCGCATCAGCGCGATCAGCGCCTGGGGGAGCGCCTCCCGCCGCGCGGCCTCTCCGAGGCCGGCCACGGGGGCCCCCATCAGCTCGGCCGCGCGCAGGTGGCGCTCGGGCGACGTCGGGTAGGTGAACCGGAAGACGGCGGGCGCGGTCAGGATCACCGAGACCCCGTGCGGCACGAGCGGGTGCCGGCTCCGGTAGCCGGCGGGGACGTAATCGCGGACGAGCCCGGCGATCGGGTACGCCACCGCGTGGGGAATGTGGACGCCGGCGTTCCCGAACCCGATCCCGGCGTAGTTCGCCGCGAGCGCGAGGTGCACGCGCGCCTCGAGGTCGAGGCCGTTCAGGACGGCGCGGCGGAGGTATCGCGCGACGTACTCGATCGCCTTCTCGCACCAGATGTCGCTCGCCGGGTTCGCGCCGATGTAGGCCGGCCGGTCGGGGGGGTGGTGCTTGGGGCGGGCGTCGTAGGGGCGCGTCGTGTACGACTCGATCGCGTGCGTGAGGATGTCCACACCCGCCGCCGCCGTCACCTCGGGGGGCGCCGTCAGCGTGTTCAGGGGGTCCACGACGCCGAGCGCCGGCCGGAGGAGCCGGTGCGACACGCCGGCCTTCAGGTCCTGGGCGATGACGTGCGTCACCGCGACGGCCGTCGTCTCGCTCCCCGTCCCCGCCGTCGTCGGCACGGCGATGAGGGGCCGGAGCGGCCCGGGTACGGGCACCCCCTTGCCCACCGGCTTGTTGACGTAGTCGAGCAGCGGCGCCGGGTGACAGGTGAGGAGGTTCACGGCCTTGCACGTGTCGATCGTGCTCCCGCCGCCGACGGCGATGAGCCCGTCGAACTCCTTCTGGCGCGCGTACTCCGCCGCTTCCTCCATCGAGCGGTCGGTCGGCTCGATCTCGACCCCGTCGTACACGTCCGCCTTGATCCCCTGCTCCTCGAGGAGCGCGCGGACGCGCTCGGAGAGCCCCAGCTCGGCGAGGCGCCGGTCGGTGACGACGAGCGCCTTCCGGATCCCGAGCCGGCGGGCGTCGAAGCCGATCTCGTCGGTCGCGCCCAGGCCGAACTTGATCGGCGACATCTCCATGACGAAGACGGTCTCGGTGGGGAGCGTCACGCCTTTCATCCTCGACCTCCGCTCAGGCCGGCTCGTAGAGGACGAACCGCATCGGCGTCGGCCGGTGCGCGTTCGTCGGGGTGATGTCGGAGGGGCAGGCCGAGTTCGCGACGACGAGGTCCATCTCGGCGAGAAAGTCCGCGTAGTCGCCGGGCTCGGACGGCGCCGCCATCGGCAGGACGGCGCCGTCGGGCTGGACCGGCCAGCGCATGAAGACGTTGAAGGAGAACGGGATGCCCTCGAGCGCGAGGCCCCACGGCGCCATCGCCTCGGCGAGGTTGCCCCGGCAGGAGCGGTGCGGGCCGTGGAAGCCGAGCCGGCTCCGGTAGTACTCGTCGCTGCACGAGCCGCAGATGAGGTCGTGGACCCCGACCGTGTCCGCGACGAGGCGCATCATGGGGCGACCACGGTCAGAGACCAGCGTGGCGCCGACCTTCGGGTAGATCGTCCGGTTGAAGAGGATCGTGTTCTGCGGCGAGTAGCGCTCGGCGAGGTCGTCGCGGTTGAAGCAGACGAGGTCGCCGACCTGCTGCCCCTCGACGTCCACCACGCGCACCACCTGGCCCCGGCGCACCTCGAGCGCCGCGCCGTGTCGCGCCGCGATCTCGACCACCCGGACCACGCGCCCGGGAACGGGGTCCTTCCCCGCCTCGCCGCTCACGGACCTAAAGATCGCACACCCGGGGCGGGGTCCACCAGGGGCCCCGGAGCGGTATCATGAGCGCCTGGTCGCGGGGCGCGGCGACGCGATTCCCACTCCGCGGGAGGAGGCTCGGCATGGCGAGGCTCGAGGGCAAGGTGGCGATGATCACGGGGAGCGGGGGCGAGCACGGCTTCGGCCGGGCGATCGCCCGGCGGTTCGCCGCGGAGGGGGCGGACCTCGTCCTCACCGACGTCGCGCCCACGGGGACGCGGGTCGTCCCGGCCAAGCCGACCGGCAGCTGGGGCGGACTCGAGGCCGTCGCGGCCGAGGTCCGGCAGGCCGGCCGGCGGGCGCTGACGGCGCTCGTGGACGTGCGCTCCGCGGCGCAGATCGCCACCGCGGTCGAGCGCGCGATCGCCGAATTCGGCCGCCTCGACATCCTGGTCAACAACGCCGCCGCGCCGCCAGGGGCGGACCGCGTCCCCGTCGCCGAGCTCCCCGAGGAGGCGTGGGACCTGGTCCTCGACGTGAACCTCAAGGGGAGCTTCCTCTGCGCCCGGGCGGCGGCCGCGACGATGCTGCGGGACGGCGTCCGCGGGCGGATCATCAACATGGCCTCGAACTGCGGGAAGATGGGGTACGCGGCCCTGGCCGCCTACTGCGCGTCGAAGTTCGGCTTGATCGGCTTCACCCAGTCGCTGGCGATGGAGCTGGCGCCGGCCGGGATCACAGTCAACGCGATCTGTCCCGGTTCGGCCGACACCGACCGCCTGGACTACCTCGGCCGGCGCCCCGACGGGAGCTACGACGCGGCGCTCCACGCCGAGGAGCTCCGGCGCCGCGCGGCCGCGATCCCCCTCGGCCGCGTCGCGACGCCGGAGGACGTCGCCGAGGTCGCGGCGTTCCTCGCCGGGGACGGCGCGGCCTACGTCACCGGGCAGGCGATCAACGTCGCCGGGGGCGCCATCATGCACTGACAGGCCCGGGGCGAGGGGCCCGTCGGACTCACGGCGCACGGCGCGAGGTCGAACCGCCACGCGGATCGTGGTCCGCTCCGCGCGGCGGCCTCGTCGCCGCACCGTCTCCCGGGGGTGGTCTCGGAGGGGGCCGTCAGGGTCCCCTGCGAATGGACGAGGCTCGGCAGAGCAGACGTTCCCCTTGGACGTTCCCGGATGATCAGTAAGTTCCAGGCTCTTTGAAAGCGAGGGCGACCGCGCCAGGATCGCCGCTTTGCGCGAGTGAAGAAGCCCGTTCAGGTCTTATGGAGCGAGAGGACGAATGCGTGGAAGCAGGTCTGGTCCTGGACGACCGCTTTCGACCACTCGCCAGCCGATCAGATGCGGTCTCGGGCCGAAGAGCGTAATAACATGA
The DNA here is from genome assembly GCA_964416315.1 of uncultured bacterium. Classification (GTDB taxonomy): domain Bacteria; phylum Methylomirabilota; class Methylomirabilia; order Rokubacteriales; family DASRDR01; genus CAYQDR01. Next base: position 123 of record CAYQDR010000171.1, on the reverse strand, counting down.
CCATCGCGAGGAGGAGCCGGTTGTAGGCCTCCCTCGACGCGCCAGCCCTGAGCACCTCCTGGAACTAGAGCAGCTGAGAGGGTCCGAATACCTTCGGCCCCCCCTCGCCGAAGGCGGCGGGCC
>CAYQDR010000170.1:0-8111 GCA_964416315.1 uncultured bacterium | reverse complement strand
GGCGGCGATCGCCGGCACCGGGTGATGTCATCTCACAATCCTGACGTGCGCCCCGGCCGTTGGCCTTATCGGCCCAGCAGCTCCCGGGCGCGGGCGACCACGTTGTCCACGGTGAACCCGAACTCCCGCATGTTCACCTCGCCCGGCGCCGAGGCGCCGAAGCGGGTGATGCCGAGCACCGCGCCGGCGGGCCCGACCCAGCGCTCCCAGCCGAGCGGGGAGCCCGCCTCCACGGCGAGCCGGCAGCGCACGTCGCGGGGGAGCACGGCGTCCCGGTAGTCGGGCGGCCGCGCCTCGAAGAGCTCCCACGAGGGCATGCTCACCGCGCGTGCCCGCACCCCGTCCTTGACGAGCGCGGCCTGGGCCTGGGCGACGAGCGCGAGCTCCGAGCCGGTCCCGATCAGGATCACCTCGGGCCGGCCGCCGGGCGCGTCCGCGAGGACGTAGGCGCCGCGCGCGAGCCCCTCCGCCGACGCGTACACCGACCGGTCCAGCACCGGGATCTTCTGCCGCGTGAGGACGAGGGCGGTCGGCCCGTGCTGCCTCTCGAGGGCGACGCGCCAGGCCTGGACGGTCTCCGCCGCGTCTCCCGGCCGGATCACGACGAGGTTCGGCATCGCCCGGAGCGCGGCGAGGTGCTCGACCGGCTGGTGGGTGGGCCCGTCCTCGCCGAGGCCGATCGAGTCGTGGGTCCAGATGTAGACGACCGGCAGCTCCGAGAGGGCGGCCAGCCGCACGGCAGGCCGCATGTAGTCGGAGAAGACGAAGAACGTCCCGACGAAGACGCGGAGCCCCTTGTGGTAGGCGATGCCGTTCGCGATGGCCCCCATGGCGTGCTCGCGGACGCCGAAGTGGAGGTGGCGGCCCTCGTAGCTCCCGCGGAGGAACGAGCCCGCGCCCTTGACGAGCGTCTTCGTCGAGGGGGCGAGGTCCCCATCACCGCCGATCAGCGCGGGCAGCCGCGGCGAGACCGCGGCGAGCACGGCGCCGCTCGCGTCCCGCGTCGCCGTCGGCGCATCGGGCCTGAAGGTCGGGAGCTCGGCGTCCCAGCCCGCCGACAGCACGCCCGCCTGTGCGTCCCGCCACCGCGTCGCGAGCTCCGGGTAGGCGCTGGCCCAGACGTTGAAGCGCTGCTGCCACTCGCCCTGCCAGCGCGCCCCCCGCTCGCGCGCCTCGCGGAAGCGCGCGAGGGCCGCGTCGGGGACGAGGAACGCCGGCTCGAGCGGCCAGCCGAGCGCCAGCTTGGCCCCCCGGAGCTCCTCCTCGCCGAGGGGCTCCCCGTGGGCCTCGTGGGTCCCCGCCTTCTTCGGCGCGCCGTAGCCGATGACCGTCCGCGCGGCGATGACGGAGGGCCGCTCCGTCTCGGCCCGCGCGTCGCGGATCGCCTTGTCCACCGCGTCGAGATCGTTGCCGTCCGGGACGGCCTGCGTGTGCCAGCCGTAGCCCTCGAAGCGCCGCAGCACGTCCTCCGAGAAGGAGAGGGCGGCCTTCCCGGCGAGCGAGACCTGGTTGTTGTCGTAGAGCACGATCAGCCGCCCGAGGCCGAGGTGCCCGGCGACCGACACGGCCTCCGCTGCGACCCCCTCCATCAGGTCGCCGTCGGACGCGAGCACGTAGGTGTAGTGGTCCACGATCGCCTGGCCCGGGCGGTTGAACCGGGCCGCGAGGTGGCGCTCGGCGATCGCCATCCCCACCGCGTTCCCCATCCCCTGGCCGAGCGGCCCCGTCGTCGCCTCCACCCCGGGCGTGAGCCCGTACTCGGGGTGGCCCGGCGTCTTCGACCCCCACTGGCGGAAGCGCAGGATCTCCTCGAGCGGGAGATCGTAGCCCGTGAGGTGGAGCAGCGTGTAGAGGAGCATCGAGCCGTGGCCGGCCGAGAGGACGAAGCGGTCGCGGTCCGGCCACCGGGGGTCGGCGGGGTTGTGGCGGAGGAACCGCGTCCAGACGACGTGCGCCATCGCCGCGGCCCCCATCGGCAGCCCGGGGTGCCCGGACCTGGCCTTCTGGACCGCGTCGGCCGACAGGAACCGGATCGTGTTGATGCAGAGCTGGTCGAGATCGTGGCCGGTCATGCGGGGCTCCTTCGGGTGAAGAGGGGGATTAGCGTCTCGTAGAGCTGGCGGTGGCGGGCGAACCCCTCGCGGTAGCGGGCGTGGCGCCCGGGGTCTGACGTGACCGCCGGGCCGACCCCCGCCGGCGCGGCGGCGAGCGAGGGGAGCGCCCCCAGGGCCTCGAGCGCGAGCAGCGCCGCGCCCCGGCTCGACGCCTCGGCCTCCGTGGAGGGGAGGACCGGGACGCCGAGGACATCGGCCATAATGTGGATCCAGGTCGGCGAGGCGAGGAGCGCGCCGCCCGTCGCGACGACCTCGTCCGCCCCCGGGAAGGCTTCGCGGAGCAGCGCGTGGATCAGCGCGAACCGGTACGCCACGGTCTCGAGCCCCACCCGCACGACGTCGATCGGGCGCGTCGCGAGGGAGAGCCCGACGATCGCCGCCCGCGCCGAGGCGACCCAGCCGGTGCTCCGCTCGCCCGCCAGGAACGGGAGCAGCGTGAGCCCGTGGCCGTCGGGCTCGAGCGCCGCGACCTCGCGCTCGATCTCCTCGGCCGAGGCGAGCCGCAGCGTGCGCGCGAGCCAGGCGTAGAGGTTCCCCCCGTTCGAGAGCGCGCCCCCGAGGAGGATCCGCCGCCGGTCCACGCGGTAGCACCACAGGCCCGGAGGCACCGTCACGAGGTCCGTCTCCCGGCAGATCCGCATCGCGCCCGACGTGCCGACCATGAGCGCGGCGCGGTCGGGGCCAGTGCACCCCGAGCCGATGTTCGAGCCGGCGCCGTCGCCGAGCGCCGGGAGCCAGGGGACGGCCCGGAGCGCCGGCCAGCGCGCGGCGAACTCGGGGCGGAGGCCCGAGAACGGCGCGTCGAGGTCCACGAGGGGCGAGAGGTGCTCGGGGCCGAGGTCGAGGGCGGCCAGGGTCGGGGGGTCCCACGTCTGGGCGTGCTGGTCGAAGAGCCCCGTCGCCGAGGCCATGGAGACGCTGCAGCGGGCCTCGCCGAAGAGCCGGAGCTGGAGGTACTCCCCGAACGACATCCAGCGGCGGACCTGACGGAAGCCCGCGGGATCGCGCGTGGCGAGCCAGGCGAGCCGGGCGGGAAGGTACGAGGTGTGGAGGACGCAGCCCACGCGGGCGTGGTAGGCCTTCTCGTCGAGCCGCGCCCGCAGGGTCTCGACGGCCCGAGCGCTCCGCGTGTCCGCCCACGAGTAGAGCGGCGTTCGCGCGCGGCCGTCGGCACCGACCCCGAGGAGCGTGTGCCAGAACGTGCTGGTGGCGACCGCGGTGACCTCGCCGGCGCGCGGCCCGAGACCGGCGAGGAGGCCGTCGAGCGTCTCCGCGGTCAGCGTGAGGAGCCGCTCGGCCTCGATCTCGACGCCGCCGTCGGGCGTCGTGGCCATCTCGAAGCCGCGCTGGCACTCCACCGGCAGCGCGCGCCCCCGCGCGTCGAAGCCGAGCGCGCGGACCGACGAGGAGCCGACGTCGAGCGTCACGACGAGCGGATGGGAGGGCATGGACCGCCCCAATGGTAGCAAGGCGGTCCGGCAAACACTAGGCAGCAGCCGAAGAAAAGCAGCTCCTCCGACGTACGCAGTCCCTGGGGGGAGGCAGGCCCGAGCCGTTCGCCGAAGGGCGAACGGTCGGGCTTCGCCCGAAGGGCCGTCGGAGGGGGGCGCAGCCCCCCTCCGATGATCTAGGCAGGGCGCGTAGAATGGACCCGGCGTGAGCCCACCGGAGGGTGTGGACTTCGCTCGGCCAGTCGCTCGACCTCATCGTCCCCGAGCGCTTCCGCGCGCGCCACTGGGCCGGCTACCGCGAGGTCATGCGGACCGGCCAGACGCGCTACGGCGCCGACGTCTTGCGGGTCCCCGCCACCGGCAAGGACGGCCGCCGCCTGTCCATCGCGTTCACGGTCACGCTCCTCCGCGCCCTCGACGGGCGGGTCGCCGGCATCGCCGCCATCGTGCGCGACGAGACCCGGCGGTGGGAGGAAGAGCAGGCGCTCCGGCGCCGCCTCGCCGGGCTGGAGGGCCGCCCGAGCTAGCGCGACGGCAGGCGGAGCCCGAGGGCAGCGGTCAACACTGCCGTCACCGCCTGCTGTGCCTGCCGCCGGGCGTTCGGATCATAGGCGACCGTCGCCCCGCGGGTCCAGCACGGGTCGTCGGCCGCGAAGGCCCGGCCGGTCGCCGCGTTCACGACACCCCCGGCGCGCGCTCGACGAGATGACAGCGGCTCGCGTTCACCGCGCGCGGGAGCCGCCGCGGGCCCGGCAGCCCGAACGCGTCGAAGCCGTGCTGGGTGCCGGGGTAGGCGTGGAGCTCGACATCCTTACCGGCCCGCCGGAGGCGCACGGCGTACCCGCGACAGGGCTCGAACGGCGTCCAGTCGTCCGCCGTCCCGTGGAAGATGCGGATCGGCCGGTCGCTGACGTCGTCGCCTTCGAGGAAGGCGACGTTGTAGAACGGATAGAAGGCGAGGTAGGCCGCGTACTCGAGTCCGGGCGGCCCGTGCAATCGACGGAAGCGCGCGAGGCTCGCGTAGAGGCTCACGGTCCCGCCACGCGAGAAACCCATGAGGACGACCCGGCCCGCGTCGACCCGGGGGTGGGTCGCGAGAAGCGCCAGCGCGCGGTAGGCGTCGCCGATCATGTCGAGCGGGCTCAGCCGCGACTGGTCGGTCACCGTCTCGCCGATGCCGCGGCCCGAGAAACCGTCGAGGACGAACGTCGCGAGGCCGAGGGCACGGAGCTCGCGTGCCCAGCGCCGGACGTTCACGCTGACCCCGCCCGACCCGTGGACGAGGACCACGGCGGGGACCCGACCCTCGGCCCCGGGTGGCAGGGACAGGTCGCCCCAGACGACGTGCGGCGTCCCGTCCGGCGCGCCCTGGAGGAACACGGCTGCCGGCCGGGTCACGGTCTCGAAGGCGATCCGGCCGTTCGGGCCCGCGGCGAGCGAGGTGACCGGCGCCGGCGTGGCGCAGGCCGCGGTCGCCGTGGCGACCACCAGGGCGACGAACAGGCGACGCGCTCTCATGGCTCCCCACCCCGACTATACTGGCGCGCGTGGAGCTCGTCACGATCCCCGCGGGCTGGTTCTGGATGGGGTGGGAGGACGGCGTGCCCGCCGAGCGCCCGCGCCATCGGGTGTGGGTGGACGCCTTCGCCATCGCGCGGCACCCGGTGACGAACGCCGAGTACGCCGAGTTCGTCGCCGCGACGCGGGCGCCCGTCCCGCCGTTCTGGGAGGATGCTGGCCTCGCCGACCCTCGGCAGCCGGTCGTCGGCGTGAGCTGGACCGAGGCGGCGGCATTCTGCGCCTGGTGGAGCGAGAGAACCGGGCGACCCCACCGCCTCCCGACCGAAGCCGAGTGGGAGAAGGCGGCGCGCGGCGGGCTCGATGCCGCGCGGTACCCGTGGGGCGAGGCCGCGCCGTCGGAGGTCTTCCGCGACGTCACGCTGCCCCTGACCGGACCGGCCCCCGTCGGCACCGGGCCGGCCAACGGCTTCGGCCTCACCGACCTCTCCGGCTCGGTCCACGAGTGGTGCCTCGACTGGCACGACGACGGCGCCTACGCCCGGTCGCCCGAGCGAAACCCGGCGGGCCCGCCCGACGGCGCCCGCCGCGCCTCGCGCGGCGGCGCCTGGCGCCACCAGATCCCCTGGAGCCCCGTCGCCCACCGCTCGAGCCTCCCCCCGCACCTCCGCTACTCGGACTACGGCTTCCGCGTCTGTTCACCCTCTCCCCCGACGGGGGAGAGGGGAGGGTGAAGGGGATCATACCCCGCGCACGCCAGACGCGGCAGCGGCGGGTACTTCGGGTACGCGGGATCGGTCTCCGCCCGGCGGCAGAGGAAGAACACGGAGCCCCGGCCGCTCGCGACGCGCCGGGCCCAGGAGCAGTCCCAGCAGAGGCCGACGCGCGCCCGCTCGGGCTCGCCGCGAGCGTCTATCCCGCCGGCGGCACGTGCCAGGTCATGCCCCCCGTGTGCCAGAAGCAGACGACGTCGTCCGCCCGGAAGGCCCCGCGGAGGACGAGGTCGATGAGCCCGGCCGCGGCCTTGGCGCTGTACGTCGGGTCGAGCGCGATCCCTTCCAGGCGCGCGAAGAGCCGCGTCGCCTCCTCCGAGTCCGGCGTCGGGATCCCGTAGCCCTCGCCCACGTACCCGTCGAGCACCTCGACGGCCTCGGCGGGCGGCGCGGCCACACCTGCGAGATCGGCGAGAGGGCCGACAATCCCGGCGACCATCCGCGTCAGATCGGCGCGCGTCTCGTCGGCGCTGACCCCGATCACGCGCGCGCCCAAATCCGCCGCGCGGCCGCCGACCAGGAGCCCGGCCTGCGTGCCCCCAGACGAGGAGCCGTGGACGAGGGCGACGGGCCGGACGCCGAGCGCCGCGCACTGCGCCGCCGCCTCGCACGCGGCCTCGACGTAGCCGAGGGCGCCGAGCGGCGTGGAGCCGCCGAGGGGGATGACGAGCGGCCGGCGGCCCGTGCGGCGGAGCTCCTCCGCGAGCGCCGCGAGCGCGGGCGCCCGCTCCGAGCGGTCCCGGACGAACCGGAGCTCGGCGCCGAAGAGGCGGTCGAGGGCGAGGTTCCGCGTGAGCGCGGGGGGCTCGCCGCCCGAGAGGACCAGGACGCAGTCGAGCCCCGCCCGCGCCGCGGCCGCGGCCGTGATGCGGGCGTGGTTCGACTGGTGGCCGCCCGTCGTGAGGAGGACGTCCGCGCCGGCGGCCCGCGCCTCGCCCAGGTAGAACTCGAGCTTCCGCACCTTGTTCCCGCCGAGGGCGAAGCCCGTGAGGTCGTCGCGCTTGATCCAGAGCCGCGACCCGCCCAGGTGGGCGGAGAGCCGCGGGAGCGGGTGGAGCGGGGTCGGGTAGAACCCGAGCGGCTCGCGAGGCGGCAGCGGCTTCACAAGGGGTCTAGCCGGGCCGAGAACCGAGCAGCCCTAGGACGCAGGGAGGAGCCGGCCCGAGGCGTCTGCCGCATACGTTGAGGGCTGGCGACGGCCCCACCGGAGGGGCGGGACGCCCGCGAGGCCGCAGGCCGAGCGCGTCCCGGCGAGCTGGAGGACGCCGGGATGCGACGGTTATCGGCACGGCTACGCGGTGCCGAGGTAGGCCTTACGGATCAAGGGGCTCTCGAGGAGCTCCTGGGCCGTCCCGGAGAGCACGACCTCGCCCATCTGGAGGACGTAGCCCCGGTGGGCGATCGAGAGCGCCATGTTCACGTTCTGCTCGACCAGGAAGATCGTCGTCCCCTGGTCGTTGATCGTCCGGATGATGTCGAAGACCTGCTCGACGTAGCCGGGGGAGAGGCCCATGGAGGGCTCGTCCATGCAGAGGAGTGTCGGCTGCGTCATGAGGGCGCGGCCGATGGCGAGCATCTGCTGCTCGCCCCCAGAGAGCGTCCCCGCGACCTGGGCCCGCCGCTCCTTGAGCACCGGGAACAGCCCGTAGACGCGGTCCACATCCTCCTCCCACCCGGGTTCGTGGCGGCGTGTGTAGCGGCCCATCTCGAGGTTCTCCAGCACGGTCATCTTCGGGAAGATCCGCCGCGCCTCGGGCACCGGGGCGATCCCGCGGCGGACGATCTCGGCCGTGCGGAGCGTGTGGATCGGCTCACCCCGGAAGCTGACGGTCCCCTCCGTCGGGCGCACCAGGCCGAGGATCGTCTTCATGGTCGTGGATTTGCCCGAGGCGTTCCCGCCGAGGAGCGAGACGATCTCGCCTTCCCGAATCTCGTACGAGACGCCCTTGAGGACGTGGAGCGGGCCGTAGTGGGTGTGGACGTCGCGGAACTCGAGGAGGAGGTCCCCGTTAGTCGTGGCCATGCGCTCAGGCTCTCCACCCACCGGGCCGAGACCCGAGCAGATCCGGCCGGAGGGACGGGACGCCCGCGAGGCCGCAGGCCGAGCGCGTCCCGGCGAGCTGGAGGACGCAGGGAGGAGGCGGGCCGAGGCGTACGACCCGGCCGGCCTTCGGCCGGACCGGGTACCCCGCAAAGGTACGGTCCGCCGACGACCCCGCCGGAGGGACGGGACGCCCGCGAGGCCGCAGGCCGAG
>CAYQDR010000169.1:0-8260 GCA_964416315.1 uncultured bacterium | reverse complement strand
TCGGGCGCGTTGCGGGCGGCGCGCACCAGCCGGGCGTGGGCCTGCCGCACCTGGGCCAGCAGCTCGTCGAAGCTCTCATGCTCATGGAGGCGGCGGCAGACCTCGTTCACGGTGTCGGAATCGGCCGGCACCGGCCACAGCGGTCCGCCGAGCGCCGCCGACTGGATCCCCCACGCCGTGGCGTCGTGGAAGTAGATGAAGTGCATCAGCACGTCCCGGGCCTGCCACTGGCCCACCCGCGCCTCGGTCACCCGGCCCGGCCCTTCGAAATAGACCAGGGTGTCCTGCACCACTCTGTCCAGGGTCGCGAGCAGCTCGTCTTTCGGAGGCCGTGTCGTCATCGGCAGCCCTTTCCGTGGAGTGAGTGGTAATATAGCAGCCCCGAACGCGGCTCACCACGGCTCCCGAGGAGGCGTCGATGCGTCTGGGGTACTTCGCGATGCCGCTCCACCCGCCGGGCGCCGATCCCGGGCGGACGATGGCGGCCGACCTCCAGCAGCTCGTCGTGCTCGAGCGCCTCGGATTCGAGGAGGCGTGGATCGGGGAGCACCTGACGGCCGAGTGGGAGAACATCCCCTGTCCCGACCTCTTCATCGCTCAGGCGCTCGCCCTCACGCGGACCATGAAGCTCGGCACCGGAGTCTCGTGCCTCCCCAACCACGACCCGCTCATGCTGGCCCAGCGGATCGCCCAGCTCGACCAGATGGCGCGGGGGCGCTTCCTCTGGGGCGTCGGCTCGGGCGGGTTCCCGGGCGACCTCGAGCTGTTCGACGTCAACGCGCAGAGCGGCGAGCACCGCGCGATCACGCGCGAGGCGCTCGACCTCGTCCTCGCGCTGTGGAACGACCCGAAGCCCGGCCTCTACGAGTCCAAGCGCTGGCGGTTCCGCGTGCCCGAGCCGCAGGACGACATCAGCCTCCGCCTCCACCTCCGCCCGTACCAGCGGCCGCACCCCCCGATCGCCGTGGCGGGCGTCTCGGCAAGCTCCGAGACCCTGGTCCTCGCCGGCGAGCGCGGCTACATCCCGATGAGCATCAACTTCGTCCCGGCGCGGACCCTCCGCACGCACTGGGAGGGGGTCGAGACCGGCGCGCGGCGGGCCGGGCGGACCCCCGACCGATCGAGCTGGCGGGTGTGCCGGGACGTCTACGTCGGGCGGACGACGACCGAGGCGCGCCGCGAGGCGCTGGCGGGCCCCCTCGCGCGTGACTGGCGGGAGTACTTCCTGCCGCTCCTCCGGAAGACGAAGCGGCTCAATCTCCCCAAGGTGGACCCGGAGATGCCGGACGACGAGGTGACCGTCGAGTATCTGGCCGACCACATCTGGGTCGTCGGCGACCCTGACACGGTCGCGGAGAAGCTCGCGCGGCTACGGGCCGACGTCGGCGGGTTCGGAGTCCTGCTCGTCATCGCCCACGAGTGGGAGCCCGAGGCGGCGTGGGTCCACTCCATGACGCTCCTCGCGGAGCAGGTCCTCCCGCCACTCTGAGGCCATGGTCAAGACGGCCGACGTCGTCGTCGTCGGCGGCGGGATCGCGGGGGTCTCGATCGCGTACGCGCTCGCCGCGCGGGGGGCGCGCCGCGTGACGCTGCTCGAGAAGGACGCGCTCGCGAGCGGCGCCTCGGGGCGCTCGAGCGCGCTCGTCCGGATGCACTACACGAACGAGTGGGACGCGCGCCTGGCCTGGGCGAGCTTTCCGTTCTTCCGGGACTGGCCCGACATCATGGGCGGGCCCCCGGTCTTCACGCGGACCGGGTTCCTCAACCTCGTCGGCCCGGAGCACGCGGACCACCTCCGGCGCAACGTCGAGATGCTCCGCGGGCTCGGGATCGACACGGTCGCGCTCTCCCCGGCGGACGTGCGGGCGCTCCAGCCCGCGTTCCACGTGGAGGACGTCGGAGCCGCCGCCTACGAGCCCGAGAGCGGCTACGCGAGTCCCGCCGACGTCGTGGCGGGCTTCGCGCGTCAGGCGCGGGGTTTCGGGGCGCAGATCCGCGAGGGGACGCCGGTGACGCGGATCCTCCGGACCGGGAGCCGGGTCACCGGGGTCGAGACCGCCGCGGGGCGGATCGACGCCGGCGCGGTCGTGATCACCGCCGGGGCCTGGGCGCCCGCGCTCTGTCGGGCGCTCGGCGTCGAGCTGCCCGCGCGGGTCAAGGGGATCGACACGGCGCTCGTCCACCGCCCCCCCGACCTCGCCGCCCCGCACATGACCGTGATCGACAACGTCCTGGGGACCTACTTCCGTCCGGAGAGCGGCGTCCTGACGATCGTCGGGGTCCCGTGCCAGGAGTGGGACCTCGACCCCGATCACCCGGCGACGGGGCTCCCCCCGCACGCCCCTGCCGAAGCGTCCGCGATCCTCACGCACCGCATTCCCGCGATGGAGCGGGCGACCCTCGCGCGCGGGTTCCGCGCCTTCGACTGCTACAGCGGCGACCGCCACGCGATCCTCGATCGGGTCGAGGGGCTCGACGGCCTCTACCTGGCGGCGGCGTTCAGCGGCGCGGGGTTCAAGATCGGGCCGGCCGTCGGCGCCTGCATGGCCGAGCTGATCCTCGACGGCCAGGCGAAGACCGTGGACATCCGGGCCTTCGGCCTCCGGCGGTTCGCCGAGGGGAGGCCGCTGGAGGGCCCGTATCCCTACGCGCCCCGGCGGGACCACGTCGCGCCGCCGGGCATCGTCGTCTGAGGGCGGGCGCGCCCCGCCCGGGAGCCTCACCGATGGAGAAGACGGCGCTGCTCATCATCGACGCCCAGCAGGAGTACTTCGCGCCCACCGGCAAGCTCCCGCTCCCCGACGGGGCCAGGGCGGTCGAGCGGATCCGCCAGGCGCTCGAGTGGGCGCGGAAGCGGGCGGTCCCCGTCTTCCACATCGTCCACGAGAGCCGCCGGCCGAACCCGACGATCTTCGCCCCGGGGAGCCCGGGGCTCGCGATCCACCCGGCCGTCACGCCCGCCGCGGGCGAGCCCGTGATCCAGAAGCACCTCCCCGGCGCGTTCACGGGGACGCCGCTCGAGGAGGAGTTGCGGAAGCGCGGCATCGAGCGTGTCATCGTCTCGGGCTTCATGACGCAGATGTGCTGCGACACCACGGCGCGCGAGGCGGCGCACCGCGGGTTCCAGGTGACGCTCCTCTCCGACGCGACCGCGGCGATGGACGTCAAGGGTCCGGACGGCGTCGTGATCCCGCACGATCAGGTCCACCGGACGCATCTCGGGAGCCTCGACGGCTTCCTCGCCGAGGTCAAGCCGACCGACGAGGTCACGCGGTAGGCCGGAATCCTGAAGAGGAGGATGAGTTGAAGAGCGTCAAGATCGATCGGAGCAAGCACCTCTGCGACGAGCCGAACACGGGACACAACCGCTGGCACCCCGAGGTCCGCCCCGTGCTCGAGGTCGGGGAAGGCGAGGACGTGGCGCTGGAGACCCGGGATGCCTGCGACGGCTACCTGGGCCCGAGCTCCACCGTGGCGGACTTGTCCGGCGTCCCGCTCGGAGCGGTTCACCCGCTGACGGGACCCGTGCTGGTCAAGGGCGCCCGCCCCGGGGACCTGCTCGAGGTCGAGTTCCTCGACATCGCTCCCCAACGCTGGGGCTTCTCCTGCATCCTGCCGGGCTTGGGGTTCCTTCGTGACGTCATGACCACGCCGTTCCTCGTCCACTGGAGCATCGCGGACGGGTGGGCCACTTCGCGAGAGTTGCCCGGCGTCCGCATCCCGGCGGCCCCGTTCATGGGCGTCTCCGGCGTCGCGCCCTCCCGGCAGCAGCTCGAGGCGTGGACGCGGCGCGAGGCCGAGCTAGCCGCACGCGGCGGGGTCGCGCTGCCGCCCGACACGGCCGGCGCCGTCCCGTCTTCCGGCCCTGCCGCCACGCACGGGCTCCGCACAATACCGCCGCGAGAGAACGGCGGCAACTTCGACGTGAAACAGCTGACCAAAGGCGCCAAGCTGCTGCTCCCGGTGGCCGTCGAAGGTGCGCTCTTCTCGACGGGAGACGCCCACTTCGCCCAGGGCGACGGGGAGGTGTGCCTGACGGCGGTGGAGATGAGCGCCACGTGCGCGGTGCGCTTCCGCGTGCACCGCGGCGAGGCCGAGCGGCGGAGCATCCGCTGGCCGCGATTCCAGCGCGGCGACTACTTCGCGGATCCCCGGTGGGCCGCGCCTCAGCGGTTCATCGCCACCATGGGCATGCCCGTCGATGAAAAGGGGGTCAACCAGGGTGAGAATCTCACCCTGGCCTGTCGAAACGCCGTGCTGAACATGATGAGCCTGATCCAGGAGCGCGGCTTCAGCCGGGAGCAGGCGTACGTCCTGTGCAGCGTGGCCGTCGACCTGCGGATCAGCAACGTGGTGGATGTCCCCAACTTCGTGGTCTCCGCCCTCCTGCCGGAGGAGATCTTCCAGACGTAGGCGAGCGCGCTTCTGTCCCCCGGCGGAGCGTAACTCATGTGCGGCCGTTGAGGTCGCCGGCTGCTCGCTGGGGGTAGTGTTGCGGGTGCCGCTGCCACCATGAGCGAGTGGGGATGGCTCGAAGGGCCGCTCGAGTACGACCGCGTGCCCGAGCGCTTCAACATGGTGGCGGTCCTCCTGGACCGCCACCTCGAGGCCGGGCGCGGCGCGCGGCCGGCGATCCTGACGCCCGAGCGCACCCTGACCTACGCGGAGCTCGCGGCGGGAGTCGCGCGCGCAGCCCACCTCTTGACGCGACTCGGCGTCCAGCCCGAGCAGCGGGTCGCGCTCCTGCTCCCCGACTCGCCGGAGTTCGTCTGGGTCTTCCTCGGCGCTCAGCGGGCGGGCATCGTCCCGGTGCCGCTCTCGACGCTCGGGACGCCGGACGACTACGACTACGCCCTCCGTGACAGCCGCGCCGTCGCCCTCGTGGTCCATGCCGAGCTCTACGGGCGCGTCGAGCCGGTGTGGCGGGCCGCGCCGAGCCTCCGGCACTGCCTGGTCGTCGGGGGCACGCCCCCGGGGACGATCCCCTTCGAGGTGGCCCTCGCCGCGGAGCCCGGGACGTTCGAGCCGGCCCCGACCCACCGGGACGACATGGCGTACTGGCTCTACTCCTCGGGGACGACGGGGCGGCCGAAGGCGATCGTCCACCTCCACCACGACATGCTCTTTTGCGTCGAGCCCTACGTCCGCCACGTCCTCGGCATGACGGCGGAGGACCGGACGTTCGCCGTCCCGCGCCTGTTCTTCTCGTACGGGCTGACCTCCTGTCTCTACCTCCCGCTCTGGTGCGGGGCCTCGACGATCCTCGTGGCGGAGCGGCCCGACCCGCCGCGCGTGTTCGCCCTCTGCGGGCAGCTCCGGCCGACCCTCTTCTTCTCCGTCCCGACCTCCTACGCGGCGCTCCTGCGCGAGATGGAGGCGGCGGCGCCCGACCTCCGCTCGCTCCGCCTCGCCGTCTCGGCGGGCGAGCCCCTGCCGGCGCCGCTCCACGCGCGGTGGGTCGAGCAGACCGGGATCGAGTGCCTCGACGGGCTCGGGGCGACGGAGGTCGGCTACATCTACATCTCGAACCGGCCCGGCGCCGTCCGTCCGGGCTCCTCGGGGCAGCTCCTGCCGGGCTATCGCGCGCGGATCGTGGACGCCGAGGAGCGGGACGTCCCGCCGGACACGGTCGGCGACCTCTGGATGTCGGGCGAGTCGCTCGCCGCAGGCTACTGGAACAAGCACGCGAAGACGAAGGCGGCGTTCGTCGGGGAGTGGTTCCGGACGGGCGACCGCTATCTCGCGGATGGGGACGGCTACTACGTCCACCAGGGGCGGAGCGACGACCTCCTGCGGGTCGGGGCGAACTGGGTTTCGCCGATCGAGGTCGAGGCGTGTCTCCTCGAGCACCCGGCCGTCGCCGAGTGCGCGGTCGTCGGCGGCCCGGACGCGGACGGGCTGGAAAAGCCCTGGGCCTTCGTGGTGCTGCGCTCCGGCGCGACGGTCAAGGGCCTCGAGAACGCCCTCCGCGCCCACGTCCGCGCGCGGCTGGCGCCGTTCAAGGTGCCGCGGTGGATCACGGTCGTGGACGACCTCCCGAAGACCGCGACCGGGAAGATCCAGCGCTACCGGCTCCGTACCGATCCCGCTCCCCCGGCGGGGGAGCGGGGAGGGTGAGGGGGCGCCCCGCCGTGCCCGTCACCGTGCATCTGCTGGCGTCGCCGCTTCGGGGAAAGGTGAACAAGCGCGCGGCACTCGAGCTGCCGTTCGTCGTGGAGCGACCGGGCGGCTGTCCGGGAGTGGGAATCGGCCCCGGGTAGGTCGCGCGCGGTGCGAGGAACGGACGGGCAGGGGCGTCCCGGTCGTCGGGCGTCCGGGCACGCAGTGGAGGAAGGGCCGGGCCGCCAGTCGGAGCCCGCGGGCGCCGGACGGCGCGGGAAGATCGGTGCGCCGCCGGCGCCGGCAGGTTCCTTGCCGCTTACCAGCGGGGGGTGCGGCGGGGGCCGCCGCCAGAGCGCGATCCGCCCTCGCCGGGCCCCTTCGCGATGTTGACGATGAGCTTCCGGCCCTCGAAGGGCTGGTCGTTCAGCTTCGCGATCGCATCCTGGGCCTCGGCCTGCGTGGACATCTCCACGAAGCCGAAACCGCGGGACTGGCCCGACATCCGGTCGGTGATGACCGTGGCGGACTCCACGGTGCCGCACTGCGAGAAGTACTCGCGCAGGCTCTCGGAGGTCGTGGAATAGGAGAGACCGCCAACGTAGAGCTTGGACGCCATGAGGCGCCTCCTTGCACCCCGGCAGCCCGGGGTCGACATCTTCCGCGCGCTGTTCACGCCCCGGACACGCGGAAGAGCTATCGCGGAGGCGAGGCCCGATTCGATCCCCCGCCGGGGGGGCAGCTCGAATCAGGCAGGTCGGCCGGAAGTATACCACGGACCACCGGATGCCAGCGGAATTTCCTGGGAACGGCGAGCGGCGCGCGGCTACGCGGGCGGCGCCCGTTCCGAGCCCGACTCCTCCTTGCCTCGAGCCGCATGCTGGCATAACATGGGCGCATCAGGACACGCCGTTCGACGGTGACCCTCGCAGTGGGCGTCGGCCACCCCCGAGCCCCGTGCCGCATGGAAGGCAGCTCTCCGGGCTGGAAATGGGGGATCCATGGCCACGCCATATCCGATGTGCCCCACCTGCTCGCGCCCGATCCTGCACGACGCGTCCAACGGCAAGGCGCACCTGAAGTGTCTTGACGCCCTTGGCTCCGTGAATACCTGGCCCGAGGGGATCCGCCACCTTCTCTGTCTGAAGTGCGGCCGGGCTTTCGAGAGCGATTCCAAGGCCCTCCGTCTCTGCAAGGCGTGTCGATCAGGGAGTGACTGGAGGACGTGAGCCTCGCCGGTCGCGCCGACGAGCGCATCCAGAGAGACGCGTGTTCTTCGTCGATCCCGCCCGCCGGCGCCCGAGACCCTGAGCCGTCCACGCCCTGGCGATCGGGGGCCCCCTTGCCCCGCGGCCGAGGCTGTGCCAGGGTGGGAGCCGACCGCCAGGGGCGGCCGGCGTCGGCCGGGCAGGGGGGCCCGGCCCGCGTTCTCGCGTTGCGCACGCCACCAGGAGGGGCCTATGCGTCGCCTTGGATGGTTGAGCCTCGTCCTTCTCCTCGCCCTCGTGCTGGACCCCGGACTCGCGGCCGCCCAACCGACCCTCGGGCCGGGCCCGAGCCTGACCGTCACCGCGAGCTCCCACCCGATTCCCAAGCATCCCCAGTACGAGAAGCTCGACCTGATCTACTACACCGACCTGATCCCCAAGCGCAGCAACGGCCGCGTCACGGTCAAGGGGAGCACCTGGTCCGAGCTGGGCCTGACCGGATACGAGATCGTCCGGATGACCCGGCAGGGGCAGCTCGACATCGGCAATTCGCCGCTCACCTACATCGCGCAGGACGTGCCGGTCCTGGACGCCGCGGATCTGGCGGGGCTCAACCCGACTGTCGAGCAGGCGCGAAAGATCTTCGACGCCCTGAAGCCGGTGGTGAACAAGGAGCTGGAGAAGTTCAACGTCAAGATCGTCGGGAGTAACCCGTACCCGGCCCAGATCCTCTTCTGCCGCCAGCCGATGCGCGGGCTCGCCGACCTCAAGGGGCGCAAGGTCCGAACCTTCGGACCGACCCTCAACGACCTCATGAAGGGCATCGGCGCGGTCCCCGTCAGCCTCGCCTACGCCGAGACGTACACGGCCCTCGAGCGCGGGGTCGTGGACTGCGCCATCACCGGCTCGGGGAGCGGCAACGCGGCCAAGTGGTACGAGGTCACCACCCACCA
>CAYQDR010000168.1:0-8349 GCA_964416315.1 uncultured bacterium | reverse complement strand
GCAGCGTACACGCCAACCTCTACAATGTAGACATTATTTATGCGCGGGCCCTAACCTCCTCCAGCTCGGGACAGCGCGCCGCCAGCGTGCGGACATACTCGTCCACCGCGCGCCGGACGCCTTCCTTTTCGAAGTATGCCCTGACAGTGCTCAAGGATCCGCTCGGCGCCCGCGATCGCCCGCTCGGCCTCGGCGGGCGTGTAGAAATCCATCGGCGCGCCGGACGGATAGGCGTTCGGGTACCGCGGCGTGACGTAGCGCTTGTCGAGCTGCTTGGCGACGTCGATCAGCTCGTCGGCCGGCCGGGCACCGGCCGGCAGCGCCGCGAGGAGTTGCGTCACGGAGTGACCGCGCGCCTCCGCGCCGAGCCGCTGGTAGAGCGCCTTGACCGCCTTCTCCGCCGCCTGCTGGGCGGCGAAGGCGGACCACTCGAACGCCCCGGTCGAGTGCATCGCGGGCGTGCTGAAGGTCCCGCCGGGCCTGTCGGAGCCAGTCGTCGGCGCCTGAGGCCACCATGCGACGATCATGGACTGCAGCCGCGGCGGGACGGACGTCAGCGGATGACCCGCAGCACATCTTCCATGACGTCGAGGGTCCGGTCGACGTCGGCCTCCGTGTGGGCGAGGGAGAGGTAGAGCTTCGTCCCGGGTAGGGTGAAGATGCCGCGGTGCACGAGCTCGAGGGCAAACTGCGTCGCGCGCGCCGAGTCGGCCGCGCGGAGGGCACGCTCGGACGCGCACGCGAGCGCGTGGCCGCTCAGGGTCCCGGAGAGCGCGGCGTAATCGAGGCTGCCCTTCCGCCTCGGGTCGGCCGTCGCCATGACGTCGGCCCGCCCGGCGATCGCCGCGGGCGGGAAGCCTGCCGTCAGCGCCTTGCCGTAGACGGCGAGGTCGGGGAGGACGCCGTAGTGCTCCCGCGCCCCGCCGTAGGCCAGCCGGAAGCCCGTCACCACCTCGTCGAAGACGAGGAGCGCGCCGTGCCGGTGGGCCAGCTCCCGCAGGCCGGCGAGGAACCCGGGCTTCGGCCGGACCGCGCGCTGGAGGGGTTCCACGATGATCGCCGCGAGGTCGTCGGCGTGGGCGCCGGCGATCCGCGCCGTCCTGTCGAGGTCGTCGAACGGCGCGACGAGGACGCTCCGAAGGGCGCCCTCCGGGATCCCGCCCACGTCCGGCGGCGGGCTCGGGTAGGGCTGCTCGGAGGGGAGCCGCCAGTTGCCGACCATTGCGTAGTCGTGGAGGCCGTGCCAGCCCCCCTCGAACTTGAGGATCTTCTGCAAGGTCCGGTTCCCGCGCTAGGACACTGGAGGGGGCTCCGCCCCTTTCTTTCGGGGGGCCGAACCTCCCCCCTGGACAAGATTGCGCGGGCAAAGCCCGCGCTCGGAGCGGAACGCCTCACGGTCGGCGGTCTTGCCCTCGCGTCGCGCCCGGTTCGCTAGCGGACAGGCTCCTGGCCCCGGGCCGGGAGCGCGCCGGGGGGGTCGGGGCCGGTTGCGCGACGCGCCCGAAACATGGGCACCTGCCCACGAAAGCGGCAACCCCGCGGATGAGGCATCCCGTCCCGAGCGTCTGTATGTGGTTGATTTGTGGAGGATTGGCTCCTAGTCGACCCGGGCACGCGCGTTGCTTGCCTGCTGGGGGGCGGTAAGGTGTGGCCTCGCCCGCTGACGGGTCGGGGCCGGGGCATGAACCCCAAAACGCGCAACGGAGGAGCGGCATGACGCCGAAGGATGTGCTGAAGCTCGCCAAGGATCGAGGCGCGAAGATCGTGGACCTCAGGTTCATCGACGTGCCGGGCCTGTGGCAGCACTTCTCGATCCCAGTGGGTGAGCTGACCGAGGAGCTGTTCACGGAGGGGATCGGGTTCGACGGGTCGTCGATCCGGGGCTACCAGACGATCGACGAATCCGACATGCTGCTGATGCCGGACCCGACATCGGTGCAGATGGACCCGTTCACGGCGGTGCCGACCCTGGTCCTGATCTGCAACGTGAAGGACCCGGTGACGATGGAGCCCTACACGCGGGATCCCCGCTACATCGCCCAGAAGGCCGAGCTCTACCTGAAGCAGACGGGGATCGCGGACACGGTCTACATCGGCCCGGAGCTGGAGTTCTTCATCCTGGACACGGTGAAGTTCGACCAGGGGTACAACTTCGGCTTCTACCAGATCGACTCGGAGGCAGGGTTCTGGAACGCGGGGAAGGAGAGCTACGGGTACAAGCCGCGGTACAAGCAGGGGTACTTCCCGGTGCCGCCGATGGACCACTTCCAGAACCTCCGCTCGGAGATGGTGCTGAACCTGGAGTCGGTCGGCGTCAAGGTGGAGGTGCACCACCACGAGGTGGGTACCGCGGGCCAGACCGAGATCGACATGCGGTTCGACACGCTGACCAAGATGGCCGACAAGGTGATGTGGTACAAGTACGTCACGAAGAACACGGCCGTCAAGAATGGGAAGACCGTCACCTTCATGCCGAAGCCGATCTTCCAGGACAACGGCTCGGGCATGCACACGCACCAGTCGCTCTGGAAGAACGGCAAGAACCTCTTCTACGAGCTGGGAGGGTACGCGGACATCTCGAAGACCTGCCTCTACTACATCGGGGGGATCCTCAAGCACGCGTCGGCGCTCTGCGCCATCATCGCGCCGACGACCAACTCGTACCGCCGCCTCGTGCCGGGGTACGAGGCGCCGATCAACCTCGTCTACAGTCAGCGGAACCGATCGGCGTGCGTGCGAATCCCGATGTACTCCCGATCGGAGAAGGCGAAGCGGATCGAGTTCCGCACGCCGGACCCCTCGTGCAACCCGTACCTCAGCTTCGCCGCGTGCCTCATGGCCGGCCTCGACGGCGTCGTGAACAAGATCGACCCCGGCACCCCCATCGACAAGGACCTCTACGAGCTCCCGCCGGAGGAGGCGAAGGCGGTGAAGCAGCTGCCGGGCTCGCTGGACGTGGTGCTGGACGCCCTCGAGGAGGACCACGACTTCCTCCTCAAGGGAGACGTGTTCACGCCGGACCTCATCGAGACCTGGATCGAGTACAAGCGGAAGAACGAGGTGGACCCGGTGCGGTTGCGGCCGCACCCGTACGAGTTCGCCCTCTACTTCGACATCTAAGCCCCACCGCCCCCCTCTCCCCCTCCGTGCGGAGGGGGAGAGGGCTGGGTGTGGGGGCTCCCGCTCCGTCCCCGTCTGCCGGAGGGGATCCTGTCGGCGTTCGAGCGGTGAGGATTCTCCTGGGACCGGGCCGAGGCCCGAGCAGATCAAGGACGCGGGGAGGGAGCGCCCCGAGGCGTACTCCTCGTGCGTTGAGGGGTGCCGATGACCCGGCCGGAGGGGCGGGACGCCCGCGAGGCCGCAGGCCGAGCGCGTCCCGGCGAGCTGGAGGACACCGGGCTGCGACGGGGATCGGCCCGGGACAGCTCAGGCGTCGGGGACGAAGTCGATCAGGAGGACGACGCGCTCCTCGTCCGTCAGGTTCCAGGACTCGTGCGTCACCCGGTCGTCGAGGACCGCGGCGAAGGGGAAGCGGCTCGGCTCGTGGAACATCGCCCCGTTCAGTGGACCTCGGCGCCGCCAGCCACGGCGAGGGCGATGCCCGAGACATTGTCGGCCCGGCAGAGGTAGACGACGGCCTCGCCGATGTCCCCCGGCGTCTGCTCCCGCCCGAGCGGGACGTTCTGGCGGATGAAGGCGTCGAAGGCCTCGCTGGGCGCGACGCCGAGGGACTGGGCGCGGGCGGGCGCCACGCCCTCGAGCCACATCGTCGTCCGGAGGAACCCCGGGCAGACCGCGTTGACCCGGATGTTCGCGGGCCCGAGCTCCTGGGCGAGGGCCTGAGTCAGGCAGATCACGGCGGCCTTCGTCGCGGCGTACGCCGCGGTGAAGGAGCGGGGGGTCTTCCCGGCGACGGAGGCGATGTTGACGATGGCGCCCTGCCCTCGCGTGCGCAGGTGCGGGATGGCGGCGCGGGCGCAGAGGAACACGCCCTTGACGTTGACGGCCATGAGGCGGTCGAACTGCTCCTCGGTGAGCGCCTCGAGCGGCCCTGCGACGAGGACGCCGGCGTTGTTGACGAGGATGTCGAGACCGCCGAGCTGGCGCACGGTCTCGGCGACGATCCGCCCGACGTCATCGGCGCGGGTGACATCCGCGGCGACGGGCAGGGCCTTCACGCCACGGGCCTCGATCTGCCGCGCGGTCTCCTCGAGGTCGGAGGGGCGCGCGAGCCGGTAGGCGAGCGCGGAATCCTCCCCCCGGCCGAGGTCCGCCACGGCCACGTGGACCCCCTCGGCCGCCAGCGCGAGCGCGATCCCCCGCCCGATCCCTCGGGCGGCCCCCGTGACGAGCGCGACCTTCCCCTTGAGGTTCACGATGACGCCTCCCGCTCGGCGCCCACCTTAGCAGGCCGGTTTCGGAGGGTCAATGCGACTTGCCCCTCTCCCTCCCGCGGGAGGGAGAGGGGCGGGGGAGGGTGGGCTTCCGGCTCCCGCCCCGTCACCTGACCCTCTCCCCCGGCAGGGGAGCGGGAGAGGCGCCGACCAGGTCGCGGAAGTAGCGGTGGACGGCGAGGTCGTCGGTGAGCTCGGGGTGGAAGCTGCCGGCGAGGGTCCGACCCTCGCGGACCAGGACCGGTTCCCCCCGCCACGTCGCGAGCGTCGTCACGCGGGAGCCGACGCGGACGATGCGCGGGGCCCGGATGAAGACCATGGGCAGGGCGATCAGGCGGCCGTCGAGCCGCGCCTCTCCCTGGGCTTCGAAGGACTCCCGCTGCCGCCCGTAGGCGTTCCGTTCCACCGTCACGTCCACGAGACCCAGCGACGACTGGCCTGGGGCCACGACCTCCCGCGCCAGGAGGATCAACCCGGCGCACGTGCCGTAGATCGGCCGTCCGGCCGCGTGGAAGGCGCCGAGCGCGGCCGGGAACCCCTCGGCCATGAGCTTGAGGAGCGTCGTGCTCTCACCGCCCGGGATGACGAGACCGTCGACGCCGTCGAGCTCGGCAGGCTTCCGGATCTCCACCGCCTCGACGCCCAGACGCGCGAACGCCCGCGTGTGGGCGGCGAAGTCGCCCTGCAGCGCGAGGACACCGATCTTCATCCCCTCACCCCACCCTCTCCCCAGCGAGGAGAGGGGTCACCGACTACCAGCCGCGGGTCGCCAGCCGTTCCGTCGCGTCCAGCTTGGCGAGGTCGAGGCCGGGCATCGCATCGCCCAGCTCCTCCGTGACCCTGGCGAGGACGTCGGGATCGCGGTAGTGCGTGGTGGCCTGGACGATCGCCCGCGCCCGCGCGGGCGGGTCCGACGCCTTGAAGATTCCCGAGCCGACGAAGACCGCCTCGGCCCCGAGCTGCATCATCAGCGCGGCGTCCGCGGGCGTCGCGATCCCCCCCGCGGCGAAGTTCGGGACGGGGAGGCACCCCTCCTTCGCGACCCGGCGGACCAGCTCGCACGGGGCGCCGAGCTCCTTGGCCTCCGCCATCAGCTCCTCGGCCCCGAGGGTCGTGAGCCGCCTGATGTGACCCGTCACCTTCCGCATGTGGCGGACTGCTTCGACGATGTTCCCCGACCCGGCCTCGCCCTTGGTGCGGATCATCGCGGCGCCCTCGCCGATCCGGCGGAGCGCCTCGCCGAGGTCGCGGGCGCCGCAGACGAAGGGGACCGTGAAGGCGAGCTTGTCCACGTGGAAGTGCTCGTCCGCGGGCGTGAGGACCTCGGACTCGTCGATGTAGTCGACGCCGAGGGCCTGGAGGATCTGCGCCTCGACGAAGTGGCCGATCCGGCACTTGGCCATGACCGGGATGGAGACGGTCGCCATGATCTCCTTGATCTTCCGGACGCTCGCCATCCGCGCCACGCCGCCCTCGCGGCGGATGTCCGCCGGGACGCGCTCGAGCGCCATCACCGCGGCGGCGCCGGCGTCTTCGGCGATCCTGGCCTGCTCGGCCGTGGTCACGTCCATGATGACGCCGCCCTTGAGCATCTCCGCGAAGCCGACCTTGAGCCGGAGCGTGCCGGTTTCCATGTCCGTCCTCCTCCCGGTGCGTGTGGGGGACTCGCGAATGGCTCTATTGGATGGTCCAATAGATCGAGAGTAAAGAGCCAATTGGTCCATCGGGCGACCGGCCAATCCGGGTGGAGGGGGGCAGGGGGCGTCGGCCGGGGGCATCCCCGGCGGGCCGGGTCAGGCGGACTCGTCCTCCGGGAGGTCCTGGGTCGCTTCGCAGGCCGTGCAGACCCAGCGGCGCCAGACCCGGCGCTCGCGGTCCCGCCGGAGGTACCAGGGCGCCATGGCGGGCCGGCCGCAGCGGGGGCACGGCCGCGCCTCCGCGGGGTCCGGGGGCTTCAGCGGGAAGTACGTGCGCCGCTCGACAGGAACGTCGTGCATCTGCGCTCCATGATTGCCGGATTCCCCCCGGCCGTCAAGGGGGTCCCGGGCGGCGGGTGTATACTCTGCCTGGGAAACGCCCCGTGCGACGGCTCCGGATCGGGCTGGCCCAGATCAACCCGACGGTCGGGGACCTCGAGGGCAACGTGCGTAAGGTCCTCGAGGGGGTCGAACGCGCCCGGACGCTGGGGTGCGACGTCGTCGCGTTCCCCGAACTCGCCATCCCCGGCTACCCTCCCGAGGACCTCCTCTTCAAGCCCGCCTTCATCGAGGCGAACCTCGATGCGCTCGACGCCGTCGTCCGCGGCTCGGCGGGGTTGACCGTGGTCGTCGGCTTCGTGGATCGCCGCGACGACATCATGAACGCCGCGGCCGTCATCCACGATCGCGCGCTCGCCGGTATCTACCACAAGCGCTACCTGCCGAACTACGGGGTGTTCGACGAGAACCGGTACTTCCAGGCCGGCACCGAGACGCCCGTCTTCGAGCTCGGCGGACCGGGCGGCGCCGTCTTCGGCGTCAACATCTGCGAGGACCTCTGGTACCCGACCGGGCCCTCCACGGCCCAGGCGCTCGCGGGAGCCGAGCTGATCGTGACGATCACCTCCTCGCCCTACCACGCGGGCAAGGTGCGGTTCCGCGAGAAGATGCTCGCCACACGGGCGGCGGACAACGTCGTGTGCCTCGCCTACGCCAACCTCGTCGGCGGCCAGGACGAGCTCGTCTTCGACGGCCAGTCGATGATCTTCAACGAACTGGGGGAGCGCGTGGCGCTCGGGCGCGCGTTCGAGGAGGACTTCGTCGTCGCGGACCTGGACCTGGAGGGCGTCTTCCGGGCGCGCCTCCGCGACTCCCGCCGGCGGAAGGAGAAGCTCGCCGCGGCGGAGCCGGTGCGTCGGATCGCCCTGCCGCCGCTCTCCGAGCGCGCGCACCCGGCGCTCCCGGAGAGTGCGGTCGAGTTCCTCGACGCCGACGCGGAGATCTACGCCGCCCTCGTGCTCGGGACACGCGACTACGTCCGGAAGAACGGCTTCCGTCGGGTCGTGATCGGGCTCTCCGGCGGGATCGACTCCGCGCTCACCGCGGCGATCGCGGTGGACGCGCTCGGCCGGGAGAGCGTGGTCGGCGTGTCCATGCCGTCGCCGTTCTCGTCGGCGGGCACCAAGGCGGACGCCCGGCGCGTGGCCCGGAACCTCGGGATCGAGTTCCTCACGCTGCCGATCACCGCGGCGTACCGGGCCTTCCGGCGGATCCTCGCGCAGCCGTTCAAGGGCTTAAAGGAGGACGTCGCCGAAGAGAACGTCCAGGCGCGGGTCCGCGGGACGCTCCTCATGACGCTGTCGAACAAGCTCGGCTGGCTCGTCCTGACCACCGGGAACAAGAGCGAGATGGGGGTCGGCTACTGCACGCTCTACGGCGACATGGCGGGCGGGTTCGCGGTCATCAAGGACGTGCCGAAGACGATGGTCTACCGCCTCGCGCGCTACCGCAACGCGCGGGACGGCCGGCCGGTGATCCCGGAGAGCGTGCTCACCCGCGCCCCGTCGGCCGAGCTCCGGCCGAACCAGACCGACCAGGACACCCTGCCGCCCTACGAGGTGCTCGATCCGATTCTCGAGGCGTACGTCGAGGAGAACCGGTCGCTGGCCGACATCGTCGCGCTCGGCTACGACGAGGCGACGGTGCGGAAGGTCGTCGCGATGGTGGACCGGAACGAGTACAAGCGGCGGCAGGCCCCGCCCGGCGTGAAGATCACCCCGCGGGCCTTCGGGCGGGACTGGCGGCTCCCCATCGTCAACCGCTTCCGGCATCCCTGAGGCGGACCGCCGCGGGTCCTGTCCCCGGGCTCGCCCCGCGCGCCCGGGCTCCGGGCCCCTTTCTCACGCGCCTTCCGCAATTCTGACGAGATGCTTATCCGGTTGACTCCACACGCCCCTACCGGTAGTGTGGTGCCCATG
>CAYQDR010000167.1:0-8356 GCA_964416315.1 uncultured bacterium | reverse complement strand
CTCATTTCAGCCCCCGCCTCCAGCCTGGGGGCCGTACAGATTCTGGTGAAGAGCGGCTTAAATTAAGAGGGTTAACTATTCAGCCGCTTAAACCCCAATCGGCGAATAAGCAGGACGTGAGAGTGCCCTTCAACCTCATCTTCCGTGGCCCAGACCTCGAACTGCTCGACGCCAAGAGCCAGGCGCTCGTGCAGCGACTCTCCACGATCCCCGGCTTCGTGGACGTGGACACCGCCCAGGCCCAGCGCACGCCCGAGCTCCAGGTCGCCGTGGACCGGCAGCGCGCCGCCGACCTCGGGGTCCGGATGGCCGACGTCGCCGGGGCCCTGCGCGTCCTCGTCGGCGGCGAGAAGGTCGGCTTCTACCGGGAAGGCGGGGAGCAGTACGATGTTCGCCTCCGCCTCGCGGAGCCCCACCGGCGCGACGCGAGCACGCTCGCCGAGCTCTCGGTCCCCGCCGCCGGCGGGCGCCTCGTCCGCCTCGACAACCTCGCGCGCTTCGCGGCCGGGATGAGCCCGGGCCAGATCGACCGCTACGCGCAGGGGCGGCAGATGACGGTCGTGGCGAACCTCTACCAGAAGCCCCTCGGGGAGGCGATGCAGCAGGCCACGGCGATGGTGCGGGAGATCGGGCTCCCGCCCGGCTACCAGGCGATCCCGCTCGGCCAGGCGAAGCTCCTGCAGGAGGCGCTCTGGAACTTCCTGATCGCGTTCATCCTGGCGCTCGCGTTCATCTACATGGTCCTCGCGGCCCAGTTCGAGTCCTTCGCCCACCCGGTCACGATCATGCTCTCGATGTTCCTCGCGCTCCCGTTCGGGCTCCTCGCCCTCGTGCTCACGGGGAACACGCTCAACATCTACGCCATCATGGGGATGTTCCTGCTCATGGGCGTCGTCAAGAAGAACGCGATCCTCCAGGTGGACTACACGAACGTGCTCCGCGCGCGCGGGCTCCCGCGGCTCCAGGCCCAGCTCCAGGCCGACCGCGCGCGACTCCGGCCGATCCTCATGACGACCCTCGCGATCATCGCCGGGATGCTGCCGGTCGCCCTGGGGCGCGGCGACGGCTCGGCCTCGCGGGCCGCCCTCGCGGTCGCGGTGGCGGGCGGGCAGGGGCTGTGCCTGCTGATCACCCTCGTGATCACGCCCGTCGTCTACTCGTTCTTCGACGACCTCCCCGGACTCCCCCGCCGCATCCTCGGCTGGCGGCCGGCCTGGCGCCCGCGGCTCCCTCTCGGGCGGCGCCTCGAGGAGGCCCTCAACGGCCGCCGCCAGTAGGGCCACCCGGGTTCTCGGGCTGCTCCTCGCGCTCCTCGCCGCCGCCGGCCCCTGGACCCCCGGCCTCGCTCAGCCCGCCGGCCCCGGCGCCCCTGCCCCGCCCCGCGTCGTCGCGGAGCTCCAGGCGGCGCTCGCCCAGGCCCTCCGCCGGTTCGAGGCGAAGGACGCCGCGGGCGTCCTCGCCCACGTCTCCGACCAGTACCGGGCCGGGCCGCTCACCAAGCCCGCCATCGAGGCCCAGCTCCTCGCGATCTTCACGATCTACGACGCCGTGCGCGCGCGGGTCCGCCTCGACGAGGCGCGGCTCGTCGGCGAGCACGCCTGGATCACCTCGACGGGCGAGGTCACCGCCCGCCTGCCCTTCCTCGGGCAGTGGGTCGTCCTCTACGAGTGGGAGCGCGAGTTCGAGGTGGCGCGGCGCGAGGGCGGCGCCTGGCGCCTCTTCGGCGCCCAGCAGTAGGGCCGTCCCCGAACGCGGGGACGGACCACTCCGAGCCGCGGAGGACGGGCTACTCGAACCCCCAGGCGAAGACCCGGGTCGGCCGGACCTCGACGACGACCGCGTCGCCCTCCTCGAGGGCGGCCTCGCGCGCGTACTGGGGGTACTTCGCGTAGAGGAGCCGACGGACGCGGCGGAAGACGGGGCCGCGCGCGTGGAGGCGGGCGTCGCCGGCGATCATCACGCCCCGGAGGCCGGCCCAGGCCTCAGAGTAGTCGTCGGCGACGACGGTCGCGCGGGGGTTGGCGCGGAGGGTCCGGACCTTCTTCGCGTCGTCGCCCGAGGCGAAGTAGACGCGGCCGTCCGCGACGACGGCGCAGACCGGCACGACGTGCGGGACGCCGCGGGCGTCCGCCGTCGCCACGCGCACGACCCGGGCGGCTCCGAGGAACTCGAGGTGCGCCTTCCGGAGCCGCACCGCCCCCTCAGCCCTCGGGCAGGAGCTTCCGGTTCACCTCGACCTTCGCCCGCGCGCGGAGGGCCCCGAGCCAGCTCTGCCAGGTCTGGGCGCGCTTGGCCTCGCGGAGATCGCGCTCCACGTCGGGTCGCGCCTTGTCGAACTCGGCAGGGTCCGGGCGCTCGCGCGCGAGGACCTTCACGACGTAGAACCCCTTCGCGCCCGCGACGGGCCCGCCGACGGCGCCCGGCGGGAGCTCGAGCGCCACCGTGCCGATCGCCTGCGCGAGGTCGCGATCGGCAAGCGGCTCGAGGCGGGAGAAGGGCGGCGCCTCGCCGACGCTCGCGCCGGTGCGCCGGGCGACCGCGGCCGGCTCCTCGCCCTTCCGGAGCGCCTCGGCCCCCTCGCGGGCCCGCGCCTCCGCCGCCTCGCGGGCCTTCTGCCGCCGCACGGCCCGCCCCACCTCGCCGCGGATCTCGCCGAGCCCGAGCAGCCGCGGCTCCTGGCGCTCGAGGAGCCGGAAGATCGCGTAGCCCTCGGGGACCTTCACAGGCGCGCTTACCCCGTCGGGCGGCAGGCCGAAGATCGCGTCCGTCGCCTCGCTCACGCGCCCGATCCCCTCGACCGGGTCCGTGCGCCCGAACGGGCCGAGCTCCCGGAGCTGGAGGCCCTGCTTCCGCGCCTCCGCCGCGAAGTCGCTGGCACCGAGGAGCGCCCGGTGCGCCGCCTGGGCCTTCTCGCGGAGCGCGCGGAGCTGCCCCTCGGCCGCGAGGCCGGCGCGGAGCGTCGTCGCCACCTCGCGGAGCTCCTTCTTCGAGCCCGGGACCACCTCGAGGGCCTTCACCACGTGGTAGCCGTACGGGGTGCGCACGGGGCCGCCCACCTCGCCGCGCTTGAGGGCGAAGACGACCTTCTCGAACTCCGACACGAGCTCTCCGGGGGCGACGAGCCCCAGCTCGCCGCCGCGGAGCGCCGTCGCCTGGTCCTCCGAGACCTCGCGCGCCACCTGGGCGAAGTCGGCGCCCTCCCGGACGCGCCGGAGCGCCGCCCCCGCCTTCTCCCGCGCCCTGTCCTCGGCCTCGCTCCCGCCCACAGTCGGCACGCGGACGAGGATGTGCGCGGCGCGGACGCGGGCGGGCTGCTCGAACTCCCGCCGCCGCTCCGTGTACGCCGCCTCGAGCTCCGCGTCGGTGACGACCGGGATCGGCGCGCTCGCCGTCGGGAGGATCGCGGCCAGCACCCGCCGCCGCTCCGGCCTGGTGAACTCGGCGGGGTGGGCTTTGTGGTACGCCTCCAGCTCCGCCTCCGGCACCTCGGCGGGCGCGAGCGTCTCGGGATTCATCACGAGGTACGCGGCCCGTACCCGCTCGCGGCGCGTTTCCCAGGCCTGACGGACCTCGGCCTCCGAGAGCTTCACCCCCGCCGTGAGCAGTGTCTGCAGCTTCCGGCGGATGAGCTCCCCCCGCAGGTCCTGCTCGAACTGCTGGACCGTGAGCCCGGCGCGCGCCAGGACCCGCAGGTACTGCTCGCGCGCGAACCCGCCCCCCGCGTGGAAGACCCCCATCCGCTGGATCTCGGCCGCCAGCTCCTCGTTCGCCACGCTGACGCCCTCCGACGCGGCCGCCTGCTGGACCAGCCGGTCCGTGACGAGCGAGTCGATGACCTGCTGCTGGAGCTTGAGCGAGCGCGCCATCTCCTCGGTGAAGCGGTCGCGCAGGAGCCGCTGGTACTGCTCCACGGTCGCCCGGTACGCCCGCTGGTAGGTGACGGCCGAGACCTCCTCGCCGTTGACGCTGAGCACCCACTCCTGCCCCCCGCGGTCCTGCGTGGCGCCGAAGTAGGCGAGGCTCGCGATGAAGGTGAGGACGACGATGATGAGGAAGTACCGCGAGGTGCGCCGCATCCAGCTCATCATCGCCATGGCGGACCTAGCGTACCACAGCCTCCACCGCGGCGCCCCGCGGCGGGCGGCTCAGTGCGGCAGCGCGAAGTACACGACGAAGGCGACGGCGGCCGCGTACATCATCGGGTGGACCTCCGCCGCCTTGCCGCGGACGAGCTTGACGAAGACGTACGCGATGAATCCTGCCCCGATCCCGTTCGTGATCGAGTACGTGAAGGGCATCAGCGTCATGGTGAGGAGCGCCGGGAACCCCTCCTCGAGGTCGCCGAAGGGGATCTCGCGGACCAGGGTGCACATGAGGTAGCCGACGACGACCAGCGCGGCGGCCGTCGCCTCGGGGGGGACCACGCCCGCGATCGGCGCGAAGAAGAGCGCGAGCGCGAAGCCGAGCGCGACGACGACCGACGTCAGCCCGGTCCGCCCGCCGGCCGACACCCCGGCCGCCGACTCGATATAGGTCGTGGCCGACGAGGCGCTGAACCAGCCGCCCACGACGGCCGCCAGGGAATCCACGAGGAGCACGCGGTTGAGCCGCGGGAGCCGGCCGTCCCGGTCGAGCCAGCCGGCCTCCCCCCCGATCCCGATCACCGTGCCCATGGTGTCGAAGAAGTCCGACAGCATGATCGAGAAGATCGTCAGGACTGCCGCGACGACGCCGAGCCGCACGAACACCTCGACGTTCAGCCCGCGGCCGAGCGTCGAGAAGTCCGGCAGGGCGACGACCTGGCTCGGGATGACCGCGACGCCCGGGAGCGCCCAGACCTGCCCGCCCGCGAGCGCGTTCACGACGATCGCCAGGACCGTCGCCCCGACGATCCCCAGGAGCAGCGCCGCGCGCACGCCGAGGGCCAGGAGGAGGAGCGTCAGGAGCAGCCCCGCCACCGCGACCGCCACCCTGGGGGTCGTCAGCGCCCCGAGCGTCACCGGGATGCCGGTCCCCGGCCTGACGATCCCGCCGTTGACGAGGCCGATGAGCAGGATGAAGAGCCCGATGCCGACGGAGATCGCGCGCTTCTGCGACATCGGGATCGCGTTCATGACGGCCTCCCGGAAGCCCGTGAGCACGAGGACCGTGATCGCCACGCCCTCCAGGAAGATCACGCCCATCGCCGCCGGCCACGGGAGCTTCTGGCCGGCGATGAGCTGGAAGGCGACGACCGCGTTCAGGCCCATCCCCGAGGCGATCGCCAGCGGGTAGTTGCTCGCGAGGCCCATGGCCAGGGTCATGAGCGCGGCGACGAGACACGTCACCGCGAGCGTGGGGCCGAACGGCGGTCCCTGGCCCTGCAGCGCCGGCACGCTCGCGAACGACAGGATCGCCGGGTTCACGAAGATGATGTACGCCATCACCATGAACGTCGTGACGCCAGCCAGCACTTCCGTGCCCACGGTCGTCCCGCGCTCGCGAAGCTGGAAGAGCGACTCGAGCATGGCGTGTCCTCGCTACATCCCCGGAGGGGGGCTACGCCCCCCTTGATTTCGGGGGGCCGGACCTCCCCCCAGTTCGTCGCGCGGGCAAAGCCCGCGCTCGAAGCGTTCCGATCGAGCCGCGCGGACGCGCAAGCCGACGCGGCACTTCTCAGCGCCTCGCTACGCCGGCTCCGGCTCCGGCTCCGGCGGCTCCTCCGCCTCGCCGGGCCGCGCGTCACCGCCCGCGCGCGGCTGGACGCGGCGGGCCAGCGTCAAGAAGCCCGTGTGGGCCACCATGCGGTGCGCCGGCCGCACCGAGAGGCCCGCGATGTGCCAGGGGCGCAGCAGCGTCTCGAAGGTCTCCGGCAGCGCAAACGCCGCGTGGGCCGCCAGCGTCTCGTGCGTCCGCTGGGCCTGCGGGAGCGTCGGGACGTAGCTGCAGAAGATCCCCCCCGCCCGGAGCGCGGTCGCCGCGGATTCCACGAGCCGCCACGGCTCCGGGACGTCCGCCAGCACGCGGTCCACGTCGCGCTCCTCGAACCCCGCGTAGACGTCCTGGGCGCGCACGGTCAGGGGCGCGCCCGGCCCGAGCCGCGCCTCGATGTTCCGGACGGCGCGGCGCGCGAACTCCTCGCGCGTCTCGTAGGAGACGACGCGGCCGGTCGGTCCGACGGCCCGGAGCAGCGCGAGCGTCAGCGCCCCCGAACCCAGCCCCGCCTCGCAGACGGTCTGCCCCGGCCCGACGTCGGCGAAGAAGCAGATCATGGCCAGGTCCTTCGGATAGATGACCTGCGCCCCCCGGGGCATCTCCAGGACGTACTCCGCGAGCGTCGGGCGGAGGGCGAGGTAGCGGCCACCGAGGGAGGTCTTGACCGAGATGCCGTCGGGGGCGCCGATCAGGGCGTCGTGCCGCACCCATCCGCGGTCGCTGTGGAAGGTGTGCCCCGGCCGGAGCGTGACGAGGTGCCGCTTGCCGCGGCGCTCGTCGACGAGGAGGACCGCCTCGCCGGCCCGGAACGGCTCGTCCCCCGGCATCGCGCCTCGTTATAGCACGACGGCCCGCAGCCCGCGAGGCCCCCGCGGGGACCTGGACGCGTCGAAGCCGGGGACGTCGCGGCCGATGATCGGCGTGTGATCGGTCCCGTTCAGGACGTCGCCGTCGCCCTTCCCCGCGAGCCGGGGCACCGGGCGGGAGACGCGCGGACCGGGACGGGCGAGGCGACGGGGATCGGCACGTCGTCAGGGGCGCCCGGCGAGCAACGCAAAGATCCGCCCCGCCAGCGTTTCGTGCTCCTCCACGTTCTGCCGGTAGATGTCCAACCCCGGGTGGGCGAACAGGTCGGTCGCCCCAACCGCCTCGCCGACGGTCCAGCCCTCCAGATCGAGCACCTGGAAGCGGGAGCGCCCCGGCTCGGGGTGATCCGTGACGAACACGAACATCAGCCCCGGCCACTGGCGCTTGGCGTGGGCGAAGATCGACTGCGGCCCGCGCTGGTCCTCGATGGCCACGTACTGCGCGACCTGCGGCCGGTAGCGGACCTCGATGAGCCGCGCGGGCTCGGGTGGCTTCCCGTCCGCCGGCGCGCGGACGGCGAAGAAGTCCGGCACGAGGTCCTCGCGGCCCAGGCGCGTCGGCACCTCGCGCTGGCCGACCGGCATCAGCTCGAACCCCGCGCGCCGGAAGATCGACTCCACCAGCGCCAGCGCGATGCGACTCTTGATGTCGAGCAGGTCCACGGCGGCCCTCAGGCCCCGGCAGGCCCGGGGCGAGACATCCGCCGGGATGCGACGGTTATCGGCACGGCGCTACACGTTGGTGGGGATCGCCGGCCGATCCTCATACAGCACCTGGCGGAAGGCCTGCGTGAGCTCCCGATCGTGGCGGTGGTCGCGCGCGAAGATGCGGCACTGGGCCACCTTCGCCGGCAGGTACTTGAACAGCCCGGCGAGGGGCTCCTTGGAGACCTGCCCGGTGGCCGCGTCGTAGATGTAGATCTGGCGGTCCCCCATCGCCAGCGGGTTCAGCGGCCGCGGATCCTGGAAGGCGAGGTCGATCTGGAATTCGACCTCCTTGAGCGCCCGCGGGAGCGCGTCGCGGACCTGGCTCGCGATGTTCTCCGGCCGCATCCCTACCCACACCTTGATCATGGAGTCGTCGAGGACCTCCTCGTGCACCATCCGCCACTTGAGCCGCCGGTCCAGGATCTGCCGCCACTCCTGCCCGAGGGCCCGGCGCTCGGGGTCCCCGGCGTCGTGCCACCGCCCCACCTCCTCGAGCAGCGTCCACTCCGTGAGGTGGAGGTACGGGTGGAGGTCCTTGCGGAGGTCCCACGGGAACACGATCCGCATCGTCGGCTGGAAGATCTCCTTGAGGTGGAGGTCGATCGCGCGCGTGGTCCGGTGGTAGTAGACGTTCGTGTACATGTAGTAGCGGGCGGTCAGGAACATGATCAGCGCCTGCGTCCCGCCGCGGTCGAGCGTCAGCCCGTCCGGCGTGACGAAGCTGTAGTAGAGAATCCGGTCCAGGTCCGCCCCGACGGCCACGCCGCACATGTACGAGTCGCGGAGGACGTAGTCGAGGTTGTCGGCCGTGTAGATCCCCGAGAGGACCGGCTTGAGGAAGGCGAGCCACAGCGGATCCCCCCGCTCGGGCTGCGTGTAGGCCTTCCCCATGAGGTAGCAGATCCAGTTCGGGTCGATGACCTCGTCGCGGCCGAAGGCGGCGCTCGGGCTCCGGCGGAGCCCGCGGATCACGTCGCCGAGCTCCTCGCGGATGATCCGCTGGCCGACCAGCTCGTGCGTCAGCTCGTAGTCCGCGAGGAAGTTGTCGTCGAAGAAGTGCCCGAAGGGGCCGTGGCCGATGTCGTGGA
>CAYQDR010000166.1:0-8523 GCA_964416315.1 uncultured bacterium | reverse complement strand
GCTTCTGGGCCTGCGCCAGGGTCTTGCCCGGGAGGACGAACGGCCCCACGGCGGCGACCGCCGCGGCCCGGGTGGCCACCTGGATGAAGCCCCGGCGGCTGAACTGGACCGTCTTCATCTTCTCGACGAATGCGCGGTCGGGATCTGTGCGTTCCATCCTTGCCTCCTTTTCGTTCCGAGCGTCTGACCAGGACCGATCGCCGACGGTGGCGGTGGGCGTCTCGAGCGCCTCGGCAGGGAGGTCGCGGGCTGATCGCGGGGGTGGGGATGCCCGTGGGAAACCGCATCGGAGGACCGGGTCGAGGGGCGGCCGCGACCCGCGTGTCGCCTATCCATGGCCGATGTTGCTGCGGTGTGGCACGCTGCTTGACTCCCTCGGCCAGTACCGGGCGGCCAGACGTCGCACGCGCACCCCGGGGGCATCCGGGCCGGTGTACGTCATCGCGACGACAGCAGGACAGTACACGGGGGTCTGGACAGTGTCAACAGCAGCAAGCCGGCGACGCCTTGGCGCGACGTCGCCCGTGCCGGCGCCTGGGCTGACCGCCCTCCTGGGCTGTAACGGCCGTGGCGTGGGCCTGACCCGGTCAGGCGGGCAGCGGCCCGCACCGGACCAGGTCAGTTGAAGCGAGCGCGGAGGGCATGAAGCGCCTTCCGAGCGGCGCTGTCGTCCGGAGCCGGCCGCACGGCCGCCTCGAACTCCCGCAGCGCCTCCCACCAGCGCCCCTGCCTGACGTAAATCCGGCCCAGGTTCATGAACGGGAACTGCCGGGGCTCGTAGCGTTTGGCCTGCTTGGCCTTCTCCAGCCAGAGGATGGCTTCATCGAGCTTGCCCTGCGGAGTTGCTCACCAGCGGCTGAGGGCGTGCGTGGCGAGCCCCTAGCTCCAAGATATCTGACGCGGCCCCCATCGACCTCGATGAACACGATGGCATGATGCCGTGCCGGGCGATGCACCCAGATCGCCGACGCGACGGATCCCGTGCGGGTATTCCACACCCTGCCACAGGCCGCCCGCCGGTTGGCGATCCAGCCGGCTCGTCGTCATCTCCCGCTTGCATTCCTCGAAGCCATCGCGCGAGAGTGCGCTGAGAATCTCCTCCGGCGCCGCGACCCAGCCGTGCTCGTGCTCACTCCACGTCATCCGGCTTTGCTCGCGGAGGTCACTGAAGCCCTTCAGCTGCCGCATCCTGTTCCCCTCGGTTGTTGACGACACGCTCGACCCCGGGCCCGTGAGCCCGGGAGCCTCCGGAGGCCATCCGCAGCACCCTCGGGGCTCCCGGCGGTGAGTCGAAGGTGGCTCCAGGGAGGGAGTCACCCTCGCGGGCCTACTGATTCGGATCATCGAACCCTCAACCCTGGCGGCTCAAGCGCCGACTGGTCGGGAGTGAAGCGGCGGGCGTCCCGTCCCCGTTGTCTCGCACCAGGAGGGCTGCCAGCGTTTCCATGGCCCGCCGGTCGAGGGCGCGGTCGTCGATGATCACCTCCGCGGCGGGGCCGGCGAGGCGCCGCACCCGCTCGCCCGCCGGGGTGGAGCAGACGACGACGTCCACCCGCCGCACCAGGCGACCCAACGCGGCTCCCGCGGCGGGGCACGACCCCACGAACACGATGTTCGGCAGCCCGGCATTGGCGATCGAGTGCTCCAGATTGTGGGCGGTCTCGCGCTCGCCCGAGACCACGCCCACCCGCGTCCCCTTCGGCAACTGGGCCAGGCGCTGGAGGGTTTCCAGGTGCACCTCGGCGAGGAGCGCGAGCACCGGGATCCCCTTGCCCTTCAGGAGCCGTTCCAACTCCGGGAGATGGAAGAAGCTCGTGACGGCGACCTTCCAGCGGCCGACTCGCTTCCGGCGCCGCACAGCCGCCGCCAGCTCGACCAGGCGCACCTTGTCCACTCGAACGGGGAGGTGGGCCTCGAGTTCCCGGGCGAAGAAATCGAGCTCCGGCGGGCTGCACTCCACGAGGAGGATCTCGACGGCGCCCTGGATGGCCGCGGGCCGGACCCCGGCCAGGCTGAGGACCCCGACCGCCACGTCGTCGGCGGTCATCCCCAGGGCCGCGGCCCGGATCACGACGTCCTTCAGGAAGGCCGCGCGGAGTGTGGGGGAAGGCCGGGCGGGCAGGTCCCGGGCGACGAACACGCCGGCCCCCCGCCGCGTCTCCACGTATCCGCTCCGCTTCAGGTCCTCGATGACCCGCGCGACCGTATTCGGATTGACGCCGAGGAACCCGGCCAGCTCGCGGATGCTCGGCAGCGCCTCGCCCTCCGGGAGACCGCCGGCCTCGATGATGTGCTTGAGCTGCGCCGTCAGTTGCCGGCGGATCGTGATCGGGCTGTGCGCGTCGACGTGCAGGGGGACCCCGATTGCCATACTGTAATAGTACCCTATTACAGTAGACGGCCCCCTGTCAATCCCAATCTTCGGAGTCTCCGGGACGGCGCCCGCGACCTCCAGGTCCGCGTGTGGCGCTCCTCTCACAGGGGCCGTCGCAGGCCAGGCGCGCCGGGGCGGCGCTTCCCCCTTGCGCGCTTCCTCAAGCGTGCTACAGTGACGGCGGACCTTGTCGGTGGGGTTCGGGCCGGGGAACCTGGAGGCCAAGCCGACAGGGCGTGCCGACCGGGGCCGGGGGTAAGTCCCGGGACGTTGGAGGGCACGGCAAGGAACCCGGCCCGCGGGCGCCGAGGGATCACCAAGACTCGGCGCCCGCGCTGTTTTGCCGGCCCGACGATCCCGCCCGTCGGGCCCGCGCCGGGTGCTCCCGAGCCCGCGGCGACCCACGGGCCTGCGGTTCACACCCCCCGCGAGCGAGCCCTGGTGGGCGGGCCTTCCCGCGCCCTCGCCGACCGCGGGCAGCCGGTCGACCGAGAAGCCGGCGGCGGGCTTGACAGCCCCGGACGGCTGGACTAAGCAGGGAGCGGGGCGGCAGGGGGCCGCGAGGCAGCCGCCGGAGGAGGGATGACCGCAACCGTGAAGCTCGACGGCGAGTGCGTCCGCTACGCGGTCGACAAGCACGTGGGCCGGATCACGCTGGCGCGCCCGCGCGTCCTGAACGCGCTCAACGCCCGACTCGCCGAGGAACTGGCCGAGGCCGCGACGCTCGGAGAGAAGGACCCCCAGGCCTGGGTCCTCGTCGTCGCCGGCGAGGGCCGGGCGTTCTCCTCCGGGATGGACCGGACGGCGCTGTCGGCCGGGGAGATCGGCGAGCCGTTCTTCCGCCACTGGATCCGGGCGCTCAACTGCCTCGAAGACATGGCCAAGCTCGTCATCGCCGCGATCCATGGCTACTGCCTGGGCGGGGGGCTCCAGCTCGCGCTCGCCTGCGACTTCCGGCTGTGCGCGGCGGACGCCGTCCTCGGGTTCGGGGCGACCCGGCACGGGCTGATCCCGGACGGCGCGGTGCTCCGGTTGGCTCGCGTCGTCGGGCTCGGGCGCGCGAAGGAGCTGGCGCTCCTCAACGACGACGTCACGCCGGCCCGGGCCGCGGCGATGGGGCTCGTGAACTGGGTCGTGCCGCCGGCGGAATTCGACGCGGCCCTCGCCCGGCTCGTCGAGAAGTGCCTCCAGGCCGCCCCGACGGCGGCGGCCCACACGAAGCGACTGCTGCAGGCGTCGTTCCACGGGGACCCCCGGCAAATGATCGAGGAGGTCGTCGCGGCGCAGATGGACTGCCTCCGCTCCTGGGGGCTCGCCGAGGCCAACCGCGCCTGGGAAGACAAGCGGGAGGCCCGCTTCTACCCCCCGCCAGAGCGGCCTTGAACCCCCGGTGCGGGAAGCTTAGAATTCGGGTGTCCAGGATCGTCGCGGTTCCCCCCTCAGAGCGTGCTCACGGTACCAGGCGTGAGCCGGAGTCCCAGGGTTCGGAAAGGAGGAGCGAGGTATGGCGGGAGAAAGGCTGAGTCGGCGGAAGTTCATCAAGGCCACCGGCGGCGGGGCGCTGGCGGCGGGCCTCGGGGCGAACATCATCATCCCCGGGCGGGCCCGGGCGGCCAAGAAGCTCAAGATCCTCCAGTGGGTCCACTTCGTCCCGGCCTACGACGAGTGGTTCAACAAGAAGTACATCAAGGAGTGGGGCGAGAAGAACGACACCGAGGTGACGGTGGACAACATCGGCATCGCGGGGATCGCCGCCCGCGCCGCCGGCGAGGTGTCGGCGCAGAAGGGGCACGACCTGTTCCTCTTCAACTGGCCGCCCCCGACGTACGAAGAGCAGACGGTGGACATGAAGGACGTGATCCAGGAGTGCGAGCGGAAGGCCGGCAAGCCGATCGACCTGGCGATCAAGAGCACCTACAACCCGAAGACGAAGAAGTACTTCGCGTTCTCGCCGTCCTTCACGCCGGACCCGGTGAACTACCGCCAGGACCTCTTCGGGCAGGTCGGGATGCCCAACGGCCCGCGGACCTGGGATGATGTGCGCACCGGCGGCGCGAAGGTCAAGAAGCAGGCCGGGAACCCGGTCGGAATCGGCCTCGCCCAGGAGATCGACACCGGGATGGCCATGCGGACGATCATGTACTCGTTCGGGTCCCACGAGCAGGACGCGGAAGGGAATTTCGCGCTCGACTCCAAGAACACGCTCGACGCGCTCAAGTTCGTGAAGGCTCTCTTCGAGGAGACGATGACCCCGGAGGTCTTCACCTGGGACGCGTCGTCCAACAACCGGGCGATGATCGCCGGCAAGATCTCCCTCGCGCTGAACGCCATCTCCATCACGCGGACGGCCGAGAAGGACGCCCCGGACATGTCGAAGCGGATCCAGCTCACCAAGGCCCTCCGGGGTCCGGTGCGGGCGATCGGGCTCGAGCACGTGATGGACTGCTACGTCGTCTGGAAGTTCGCCGAGAACATCGAGGGCGCCAAGAAGTTCCTCGTCGACTACGTGGAGAACTTCCGGCTAGGCTTCCTGGCCGGCGAGTTCTACGACTTCCCCTGCTACCCGAAGACGGTGCCCGACCTCACCAAGCTGATCGCGAACGACCCGAAGGCCCACCCGCCCGACAAGTACAAGGTCCTGGACGACGTCCTGAACTGGGCGACGAACGTGGGTTACCCGGGGTACTCGAACGCGGCGATCGACGAGATCTTCAACACGTGGGTCCTGAACGTCATGTTCGCGAAGGCGGCGAGCGGCTCGGCGACCCCCGAGGAGGCCCTCAAGGAGGCCGTGGCGGCGTCCAAGCGCGTGTTCGCGAAGTGGAAGGAGAAGGGGCTCGTCTAGCTGCTCGCTCCGACGCGAGGGCGCTCTGGCGATGTGTGGCGAGAGGCTCCGGGATCCGGAGCCTCTCGCCGCGTCCTCCGTCGTGAGCCGCTGACCATGGCGGTCCTCGCGCGCGACGCCGTGCCGGCGCCGGTGAGCCGGCGGAGCCTGCTCGACAACGAGAAGTGGCTCGGGCGGCTCATGCTCGCGCCCGCCATCCTCTATATCATCCTGCTGGTCGGCTTCCCGTTCTTCCTGGCCCTCTACTACAGCGTGAGCGACATCACGCTCGGGCGCCAGAGCCTGGGCTTCGTCGGCCTCAAGCACTACGCGGCGGTGATCGGCACGCCGAAGTTCCGGACGTCGGTCCAGAACACGTTTGTCTTCGCGTTGCTCTCCCAGCTCATCGTGATGATCCTCGGAAACGTGCTGGCGCTCCTGCTCCTGAAGGACTTCCGGGGCAAGTGGTTCGTCCGGCTCCTCCTCCTGCTCCCCTGGGTGGCCCCGATCTCCCTCGGGTCGATCGGGTGGCTCTGGATCCTCGATTCCACCTACAGCGTGATCAACTGGACCCTCCAGGCGCTGAGCCTCGTCCCGCCCGAGGGCGGCTTCATGTGGCTGGGCATCCCGCACCTGGCAATGGGCTCGATCATTGCCATCCACGTCTGGCGCATCCTGCCCCTGGCCACGGTGATCATCCTGGCTGGCCTGACGGCCATCCCGCAGGAGATCCACGACGCCGCCGCCGTGGACGGCGCCGGGCCGTGGCGTCACCACTTCCAGATCACGCTGCCGCTCCTCCAGCCGGTGATGATGGTGGCGGGCCTTTTCGGGCTCGTCTTCGCCTTCACCGACATGATCGTGATCTACGTCCTCACCCGCGGCGGTCCGTACGACACGACCCAGGTCCTGGCGACGCTCGCCTTCTTCACGGGCGTCGCGGCGGGCGACCTCGGGGAGGGCGCCGCCATCTCGCTCTTCCTCTTCCCGTTCCTCCTCGCCGTGGCGGTCCTGATGCTGCGGGTCGCGCGGCGGGCCGAGGTGACCTGAGATGCTCGTGAGGGACGGCGAGAGGTTGGGGCATGCCCACTCGCTCCGGGTCGAAGCGTTCCGAGCGCGGGCTTTGCCCGCGCAACGGGGGGGGAGGTTCGGAAGGGGGGCGCAGCCCCCCTCCGAGGATTTGAGATGCGGCCGGGCGCGCTGAGGCGGTGGGCCATGCGGGCGGGTTCCGTCGCGCTGCTCGCGGCGTTCACCGGGTTCGCCGCGTTTCCCTTCTACTGGATGCTCATCACGAGCTTCAAGACGACGAAGGACCTGCTGGACCGGAAGGCCAACCCGTTCATCTTCAACGAGTGGCCCACGCTGGAGCACCTCCGCGTGCTCTTCTACGAGACGCTCTACGGCCGGTGGCTCTTCAACACGGCGCTCGTCGGGGTGCTCGTGGTGGTGATCACGCTGCTGCTGGCGCTCCCGGCGGGGTACGCCCTCGCCCGGCTGGCCGGGCGGGGGGGCGAGCGGCTCGGCATCGCCATCTTCCTGACCTACCTGGTCCCCCCGACGCTCCTGTTCATCCCGCTCTCGCGGGTGGTCGTGACGCTCGGCCTCCAGGACTCGCTCTGGTCGCTGGTGGTCGTCTACCCGTCGTTCACGGTGCCGTTCTCCACGTGGCTCCTGATGGGCTTCTTCAAGGCGATCCCCCGCGACCTCGAGGAAGCCGCCATGATCGACGGCCTGAGCCGGCTCGGGGCCTTCGTGCGGGTCGTCGTCCCCATCTCCGTCGCCGGCGTCCTCACCGTGGTGATCGTCACGTTCACGCTGGTGACGCAGGAGTTCGTCTACGCCGTCACGTTCGTCTCCCCGGCCGCCCAGTACACGGTGGGCGTCGGCGTGCCGACGTTCCTGGTCCACGGGGACGTCTACTTCTGGGGGTCGCTGATGGCCGGGTGCTTCATCGCGAGCGTGCCGATCGCCATCGTCTACAACTTTTTCGTCGACCGCTTCATCGCCGGCTTCACGGTGGGGGCCATCAAGTAGCCCCACCGCCGGCTGCAGGCGGACCGGGGCGGTGGCTCGTAAGTCCGCGTCCTGCTTGACAGACGCTCTCACGGTTGGCTACACTCCTCCTACCTCGTTCGAGTCCAGGGCACGACCCTGGCTGAACCCAGCGTGACGCGCAGCCAGCCGCCCCCGTCGCCGGTGGCTCCCCGCGCCTCGGAACCTCCCGGGTCGCCGCGCGAAACCCCGCCCGCCGTCCGCGCGCCGTCGCCTCGCCATGCCTGAACTCGAGCTGCTCGCGTCGGGCGTCGGGGAGTTCCGCCTCCAGGATCCCGACGGGCTCCGGGCCTGGATGCGCGACCGGAAGCGTCGCGAGTTCGTGGACAAGACCATGACCGCGCAGGAGGCGGTGCGCCGGTGCGTAGCCGACGGCGACTACGTCTCGTTCGACTTCTCCTCCTACACGCGCGGCCCGCTCGTCCTCGTCCGGGAGATCATCCGGCAGCGGCGGCGCGACCTCTGGTACTGCGCGAAGTTCACCCTGATGGAGTCCACGTTGCTCGTGGCGGCCGGCGCGGTCTCGAAGATCGACGTGGGCTTCATGGGCCTCGGCGACACGCTCAACCGCGCCGTGGAGCGCGGCGAGGTGACCGTGTCCGAGTGGACCAACGGGACGCTGACGCTCCGCCACCTCGCGGGGGCGATGGGCGTGCCGTTCCTCCCGACCCGCGCCCTCCTCGGGAGCGACACGCTCCGCTACTCCGGCGCCAAGGTGATCCGGGATCCCTTCACCGGCAAGCCGATCGCGCTCGTCCCTGCCGTGAACCCCGACGTCGGCCTGGTGCATGTGCATCAGGCGGACGTCTACGGAAATGCGCGATGCTTTGGTCCGGGGGTCCAGCCGCTGGAAACGGCCATGGCCTCGCGGAAGGTGATCATCGCGACCGACGAGATCATCGACCACGACGACATCCGGAAGAACCCGGGGCGGACGACGATCCCGTACTACCTGGTGGACGCCGTCGTGTATGCGCCGTTCGGGGCGTACCCCGGCGGGCTGCCGGGCGTGTACGAGATGGACTTCGACCACTTCGCGGAGTATTTCGCGCTCGAGCGGCAGGGGCGGCTCGCCGAGTACCTCGAGCGGTATGTCTACTCGGTCGCGTCCGACGAGGAGATGCTCGCCACGCGCGTCGGCCTCAAGCGCCTCTCGGAGCTCCGCCGCCGCGCCGTCATCAAGGAGGGCTACGCCCCGTGAGAATCACCGGCCCGTCCCGGGTCCTGTCGCCGGGCTCGCCCCGCGCGCCCGGGCTCCGGGCCCCTTTCTCAC
>CAYQDR010000165.1:0-8852 GCA_964416315.1 uncultured bacterium | reverse complement strand
CGCCCCTCCCCCCCGAGGGTGGGAGGGGGCGGGGGTGTGGGGGGACCCGAATGACGGAGGCGGGGTCACGCCTGGGCTCGGCCGCCCGCGCCCGCAGCGCCGGGCGCCCCTCCCCCCCGAGGGTGGGAGGGGGCGGGGGTGTGGGGGGACCCGAATGACCGGCCGGGGTCTACCGTTCGAGCTGTTCATCGGGCTCCGCTATCTCCGGTCGAAGGGGCGCCGCGGGTTCGTCTCGCTCCTCACCGTGATCGCCATGGCCGGAATGGCCCTGGGAGTCATGGCGCTCATCCTCGTCCTGGGCGTGATGTCCGGCGCGGAAGAGGAGTTCATGGGGAAGATCCTCGGCGCCACGGCCCACGTGATGGTGCTGGACGTCGCCGGAAAGGGAATCGAGGACGTCGAGCGCGTGGTGGCGCTCGTCCGCCGGCATCCCGAGGTCCGCGTGGCGTCGCCGTTCGTGCTCCAGCAGGCCATGCTCTCGACCGACCAGGGCGCCACGGGCGTGGTCATCCGGGGGATGGACCCCGCGGTCGGCCAGGCGGAGCTGGGCGCGCGCGTCCGGCACGGCTCGCTCGCCGCCCTGGCCGGCCCGGAGCCCGGAATCGCCCTGGGCCGGGAGCTGGCCCGCACCCTCGGAGCGTACGTGGGCCAGACGGTCACCGCGGTCTCGCCGCGGGGGGCCGTGACGGCGGTGGGCACCATCCCCAAGATGCGGCAGTTCCGCGTGGTGGCGATCTTCGAGATCGGGCTCTACGAGTACGACTCGGCTCTGGCCTACACGTCGCTGGCCACCGCCCAGCAGTTCGCCGACCTCGGAGACCGCGTCTCGGGCATCGAGGTGCGGGTCGCCGATGCCTACCGGGCGCGCCGGGTCGCGCTGGACCTCGGCAAGACCCTCGGGTTCCCGTTCTGGACACGGGACTGGATGGACATGAACCGGAACCTCTTCTCCGCCATCCAGCTCGAAAAGACGGCGATGTTCGTCATCCTGACCCTCATCGTGTTTGTCGCCGCCTTCGCCATCATCAGCCACCTCATCCTGATGGTGGCCGAGAAGCGGCGCGAGATCGGGGTCCTCCGGGCGCTCGGCGCCAGCGCGCGGAGCATCATGCTGATCTTCATCGCCGAGGGGGTCCTCATCGGAGGGGTCGGTACCCTGGTGGGGACCGCGCTCGGGGTCACCCTCGGGACCATCCAGCAGACGTACCAGATCGTCAAGATTCCGGGCGATGTCTACCAGCTCTCGGCCCTGCCGATGCGGGTGAGCCCGCGGGACCTGGTGCTCTTCGGGGTGTCGGCCCTCGTGGTCTCGTTCCTGGCGACGATCTACCCGTCTCGCCAGGCGGCGCGGCTCGACCCCGTCGAGGTGCTCCGCTATGAGTGAGGGCGCGCTCCGTCCGGCCCTGGTCGTCGCCGAGAACCTCGAGAAGGAGTACCGAGGGGTCGGCGAGCCGCTCCGCGTCCTGAAGGGCGTGAACCTGACGGTCGGGGAGGGCGAGGTCGTGGCGGTCGTCGGGGCGTCCGGCGTGGGGAAGTCCACGCTCCTGCACGTCCTGGGGGCGCTGGACCGTCCGACCGCGGGGCGGGTGCTCTTCCGGGGCGAGGATCTCTTCGCCCGCCCGGAGCCGGAGCTCACGCGGTTCCGGCGAGTGGAGGTCGGGTTCGTCTTCCAACTCT
The DNA here is from genome assembly GCA_964416315.1 of uncultured bacterium. Classification (GTDB taxonomy): domain Bacteria; phylum Methylomirabilota; class Methylomirabilia; order Rokubacteriales; family DASRDR01; genus CAYQDR01. The sequence continues at coordinate 7,175 of CAYQDR010000165.1, read as the reverse complement.
ACAACCTCCTGGCCGAGTTCTCGGCGCTGGAGAACACGATGCTGCCCGCGCTCATCCAGCGGCGCCCCGCCGGCGAGGCGCGACAGCTCGCCCTCGACGCGCTCCGCGACGTGGGGCTGACCGAGCGGATCGGCCACCGCCCCGGCGAGCTCTCCGGCGGCGAGCAGCAGCGCGTGGCCCTGGCGCGCGCGCTGGTCGGCCGCCCCGCGATGATCGTCGCGGACGAGCCCACGGGGAACCTCGATCCGAAGACGAGTGAGGGGGTGTTCGAGCTGTTCGGGCGACTCCAGGCCGAGCGCAGCGTCACGTTCGTCATCGCGACGCACAACCTGGAGCTCGCGCGCCGCGCGGACCGCGTCGTGCGGCTGGTGGACGGTCGGGCCGTCGTCGAGGCCTGACGGAGGGCCACGCGGCAACTTTTTTCCGTCGCCGCCCGGCGGCCTATGTATAATGACGGCAGGAAGTCCGGGCGCCGGGGGTGAGGGGCGCGAGCCCGGGAGCGCGACGCAGGACCGGAACGGAGGGGTAGGGTGTTCGAACGATTCACGGAGCGCGCGCGGCGAGTCATCATCCTGGCCCGCGAGGAGGCCGGGCGGTTCCGCCACGACTTCGTCGGGACCGAGCATATCCTGCTCGGGCTGATCCGGGACGGCGAGGGGATCGCGACGGCGGTCCTGCAGCGCCTGAGCCTGCGCCTCGAGACGGTCAAGGCGGAGGTCGAGCGCGCGCTGGCGGGCTTTCCCAAAACCCTGACCTTCGGCGAGGTGCCCTTCACCCCTCAGGCCAAGCGGGTCCTCGAGCTGTCCATCGAGGAGGCCCGGCAGCTCGGCCACAACTACATCGGGACCGAGCACCTCCTGCTCGGGATCATGAAGGAAGGGCAGTCGATCGCCGCGAAGATCCTGGAGTCCCTGGGGGCGCGGCTCGACGAGGTCCGCCAGGAGACGCTCGCGCTCCTCGGCGACCAGTACTACCCGCGGCCGAAGAAACGGAGCCAGACGCCGGTCCTCGACGAGTTCGCCCGCGACCTGACCCAGATGGCCCGCGAGGGGAAGCTCGACCCGGTCATCGGACGCGAGACCGAGATCGAGCGGGTGATCCAGATCCTCTCGCGGCGCACCAAGAACAACCCGGTGCTGATCGGCGAGCCCGGAGTCGGCAAGACCGCCATCGTCGAGGGGCTCGCCCAGAAGATCGTGAACCACGACGTGCCCGACGTGCTGGTCGCCAAGCGCCTCCTCCAGCTCGACCTGGGGGCCCTCGTGGCGGGCACCAAGTACCGGGGCCAGTTCGAGGAGCGGCTGAAGGCGGTCATGAAGGAGATCCGCCAGTCGGAGAACGTCATCCTGTTCCTCGACGAGCTACACACGCTCATCGGGGCGGGGGCGGCCGAGGGGGCGATCGACGCGTCGAACATGCTCAAGCCCGCGCTGTCGCGCGGGGAGATCCAGTGCATCGGCGCCACGACCCTGGACGAGTACCGGAAGCACATCGAGAAGGACGGGGCGCTCGAGCGGCGCTTCCAGCCCATCATCGTTCGCGCGCCCTCGGTCCAGGAATCGGTCGAGATCATCAAGGGGCTCCGGCCGAAGTACGAGGCCCACCACCGGGTGAAGATCACGGACGAGGCGATCGACGCGGCCGTCAAGCTCGCGGATCGCCACATCACGGAGCGCCAGCTCCCGGACAAGGCCATCGACGTCATCGACGAGGCAGCGAGCCGGACCCGGCTCCAGTCCATGACGCCGCCTGCCGAGCTCAAGGAGCTCGACAAGGAGATCGAGCGGGTCGTCCGCGAGAAGGACATGTTCCTCGAGGCCCAGGAGTTCGAGAAGGCGGCGTCCCTGCGCGAGAAGGAGAAGGTCCTCCGCGGCCGGGACGAGGAGCTCAAGCGGGAGTGGGAGAAGAACAAGGGTCGCCAGACGTCCGTCGTGGGCGAGGAGGATGTGGAGTACATCGTCTCCCGCTGGACGGGCATTCCGCTCTCGCGCCTCGAGGAGAAGGAATCGGCGAAGCTCGCGCGCATGGAGGAGTCGCTGCACGGGCGGATCGTCGGCCAGGAGGACGCGATCCGTGCGGTCTCGCGCGCCATCCGGCGCTCGCGCGCGGGACTCAAGGACGCGAAGCGCCCGGTCGGGTCGTTCATCTTCCTCGGGCCGACCGGGGTGGGGAAGACGGAGCTCGCGCGCGCCCTCGCCGAGTTTCTGTTCGGCGACGAGAACGCGCTCGTCCGGATCGACATGTCCGAGTACATGGAAAAGTTCTCGGTCTCGCGGCTCCTCGGGGCGCCCCCCGGCTACGTCGGGTACGAGGAGGGCGGGTTCCTCACGGAGAAGGTCCGGCGACGGCCGTACTCGGTGGTGCTCTTCGACGAGATCGAGAAGGCGCACCCGGACGTCTTCAACATGCTGCTCCAGGTGCTCGACGACGGGCGACTGACCGATTCGCTCGGCCACGTGGTGGACTTCAAGAACACCATCCTGATCATGACGTCGAACCTCGGGACGCAGCTCATCGGGAAGCGGGTGAGCCCGGGGTTCCTGGCGGAATCGGCGGACGAGAGCTACGAGCGCATGAAGGAACGGGTGATCGAGGAGCTCAAGCGCGCGTTCCGCCCCGAGTTCCTGAACCGGGTCGACGAGGTCATCGTCTTCCACTCGCTCGGCGAGGACCACATCAAGGGGATCATCCGGCTGATGCTCGACCGGGTGAACACGCAACTGGTCGAGAAGACGATCCGCATCGAGCTGACCGCGGATGCGGAGGACCTCCTGCTCCGGAAGGGCTACGATGCGACGTACGGCGCCCGGCAGCTCCGGCGGACCATCCAGAAGCTCATCGAGGATCCCCTGGCCGAAGCGATCGTACGGGGGCAGATCCAGGAAGGGGCCCGCATCGAGGTGCGGTCCGACGGCGAGCAGTTCGTCTTCTGCCCGATCGACGAGCCGACGCTGAAGCTGGCGGAGCACTGAGCGGTCACGGGTTGCCCCTCCGCGCGTGAGCTGGCCCGGGACGGTCCCGTCGCCCCGGGTTGTCGTTCGGTTCGCTGAGACGCTCTCGGCCTGCGGCCTCGCGCGCGTCCCGTTCCTCCGGCGGGGTCGCTGGCCCACGCACTACTGCGGGTACGCGCTGCCTGCGTCGTGCCGGTCTCGGGGCCTCGGGCCGAGACCGGCACCGCGGTGGCTGACCGGAGTGTAGCCCGTGAAGCCGGCCTCCGCTGCAGGAGGACGCGCGTGACGAACGGAGGGAGGATTCTCTCCGTTTTTTTTCTGCTCGGCCTGCTGGGCGGCGCGGAGGCCGCCGAAGGTCAGGAGCGGCCCGTCCCGCTCGTCCGAGACATCGCCGTCGAAGGCCACCGCCGCATCCAGGCTGCCGTCATCCTCAACCGGATCCAGACCAGGATCGGGGATCCCTTCTCTCCGAGCGCGGTGCGTGATGACGTCCGCGCCATCTTCGCCCTGGGATTCTTCGACGACGCCCGCGTCCGGGTGGAGGAGTTCGAGGGCGGAATTCGCGTGATCTTCGTGGTGGTCGAGCGGCCGCTCCTCCGCGAGGCGTCGTTCGAGGGCAACTTCGAGGTCAGGACCGAGGACCTGCGCGACAAGGCCGCGCTCCGCGTGGGGGTCCTCTACAACCCCGTGGACGTGCAGCGCGCGGTGGACGCGATCCGCCAGAAGTACGAGGAGGAGGGCTTCTTCGCCGCGTCGATCCTCCCCCGGACCGAGCGCACGCCGGAAGGGGACCTCCGCGTGGTGTTCCGGATCGAGGAGGGGAGGAAGATCTACATCGACCGGATCGTCATCGAGGGGAACCAGGCCTTGACGGGGCCGCAGATCAAAGCGGCGATGTTCACCAAGGAGCGCTTCCTCTGGATCCTCCCTTGGTCGAAGGTGGAGCGGAAGGTCTTCGAGGACGACGCCGACCGGATCCTGAACCTCTACGCGGATCATGGCTACATCCAGGCGCGCATCGAGTCGCACGAGGTGATCCCGAATCTCGAACAGGGCACGATCACCCTGCGGACACGGGTCACCGAGGGCCCCCAGTTCCGCGTCGGGACCGTCACCGTGCGCGGGAATCAGGTGCTGTCGGACGCGGACGTCCGGGGCCTCGTCGCCCTCAAGGACGGCGAGGTGTTCAACCGGAGCCTGGTCCGGGGCACCGTGCGCAACCTCACCGACCGGTACTCGGAGATCGGCCGCGCCCGGGCGGAGGTGACGCCGCGCACGGAGACCGACTCGGAGAAGCGGATCGTGAACGTCAGCTTCGAGATCAAGGAGGGGAGCGAGGTCTACGTCGAGCGGATCAACATCACGGGCAACACGCGCAGCTCGGAGAAGGTCCTGCGCCGGGAGCTCCGCGTCGCCGAGGGGGAGCTGTTCACCTATCAGAAGCTGGTCCGGAGCCGGCAGCGGCTGTTCAACCTCGGGTACTTCGACGAGGTGGACGCGACCGTGCAGGGTGGGTCGACCCCCGACAAGGTCGTGGTCAACATCGCGGTGAAGGAGCGGGCCACCGGGCTGTTCAGCATCGGCGCCGGCTACAGCTCGGTCGACAACTTCTTCGGGACCCTGGACATCACCCAGCGGAACCTGTTCGGGCGCGGGCAGGAGGTGTTCCTGCGCTTCCGGATCGGCGCGAAGAGCCAGCTCGCCCTGCTGGGCTTCACGGAGCCCTACCTGTTCGACATCCCGTTGCGGGCCGGCTTCGACGTCTACGACCGGCGCCGGGAGTTCAGCGACTTCGCCGAGGAGCGCCTGGGGGGCGATCTCCGGGCGAGCTACCCTGTCGCGGAGTTCACGACGTTCTCCACGATCTACCGGCTCGAGAGCGTCACGATCGACGACATCGCCGAGGACGCGAGCGACGACCTCAAGCGGGAGGCGGGGCGGCGCCTGAACTCGGTGATCGAGTTCGCCCTGACGCGCGACACGCGTGACAACATCTTCGAGCCCTCCTCAGGGAGCCGGAACGCGATCGACTTCGCGTTCGCCGGCCTCGGGGGGGACACGCGCTTCTACCGGGTGATCGGCGAGAGCGCCTGGTACTACCCGCTGCCGTTCTGGGGCCTGGTCTTCGGCGCGCGCGGGTTGGTGGGGTTCATCGAGCCGTGGGGCGGGGACGAAGTCCCGATCTTCGAGCGGTTCTTTCTGGGCGGCCCGAACACGCTGCGCGGCCAGAAGACGCGGTCGATCGGGCCGAAGGACGCGGCGGGAAAGACGATCGGCGGGGACAAGGAGCTCCTCTTCAGCACCGAGTTGCTCGTCCCGATCTTCCCGCGGGTGCGGATCGCTCTGTTCTTCGACGCGGGGAACGCATACGGGTTCGGCAATGACTTCGACCCGACCGACCTGCGGCTCGGCGCGGGGCTGGGGCTGCGCTTTCTGTCGCCGCTCGGGCCGCTGCGCCTGGACTACGGCTTCAACCTCGACCGGGAGCCGGGCGAGAAGGCCGGGTATTTCCACTTCACGATCGGATCGCCGTTCTGAGGCGACGAGGGGTGTCGGGATGAGACTCGCAGGGACGCTCACGGCCGGGCTGCTCGCCCTGCTCGTCGGCGCGGGGGCAGCGGAGGCCCAGTCGCGGATTGCCTTCGTGGACGTTCAGAAGGTGCTCGTCCGCTCGGTCTCCGGGCTGGCGGCGCGCGAGCAGCTCGAGCGGGAGAAGGCCCAGATGCAGAAGGAGGTGGACGCGCGCAAAGCCGAGATCGACAAGCTGCGGGACGAGCTCGAGAAGAAGGGGCTGCTGCTCTCGGCGGAGGCCAAGCGGGAAAAGGAGGAGAGCTTCCAGCGACGCGTGCGGGACCTCCGGCGCCTGACCGAGGACTACCAGAAGGAGCTCGAGAAGAAGGAGCAGGGGCTCACGCAACGCATCCTGCAGGAGCTCACCGGCGTCATCGAGCGCGTGGGGAAGGAGCGCGGGCTCCTGCTGGTCCTGGAGAAGCGCGGGGCGTCGGTGATTTACGGGGCGGCCGAGGCGGATCTGACGGAGGAGGTCATCAAGGCCTACGACGCGGAGAAGGGGAAGAAGTAGGTGGACGCGGAGCGGACGCTGGGAGAGCTGGCGCGGCTGGTCGGCGGCACCCTCGAGGGCGATCCCGCCCTGGCGGTCCACGGGATCGCGAACCTGGATCAGGCGGAGCCGGGCCAGCTGAGCTTCGTCGCGGCGGGGCGCCACGCGGCGGCCGCGGAGCGGAGCCGGGCCTCGGCGTTCCTGGTACCCGCGGACGTGAGCGTCGCGGGCCGGCCGGTGATCCGCGTGGCGCAGCCGTACCTGGCCCTGGCGGCCCTCCTGCGCGTGTTCCATCCGGAGCGGGCGCCCGCACCCGGCGTCGAGCTGACCGCGGTCGTCGCGGCGTCGGCACGCATCGCGCCGGACGCGACCGTCCTCGCCTTCGCGGTCGTCGGCGCCGCGAGCGTGGTCGAGTCGAGGGCGGTGCTGCACGCGCACGTCGTGGTGGGGGAGCGGTGCCGGGTCGGAGAGGGGAGCGTGCTCTACCCGCACGTGGTCCTGCGGGACGACGTCCAGGTCGGGCGGCGGGTCGTGATCCACCCGGGTGCGGTGCTCGGCGCGGACGGGTTCGGCTACGCCTTCGACGGGAGCCGACATCAGAAGATCCCCCAGGTCGGTCGCGTCGTGATCGAGGACGACGTCGAGATCGGGGCCAACGTGACGATCGACCGGGCGACGCTCGGCGAGACCGTCGTGCGGCGGGGCACCAAGATCGACAACCTCGTGCAGATCGGCCATAATACGGTGGTCGGCGCGGACACGATCATCGTGGCCCAGACGGGCGTCTCCGGCTCGTGCCGCATCGGGGACCGGGTGATGCTGGCCGGGCAGGTGGGGATCGCGGACCACGTGGTGATCGGGGACGGGGCGCGGGTCGGGGCGCAGTCGGGCGTGCACCAGGACGTGCCCCCGGGGGGCGCGGTCTTCGGATACCCGGCGATGCCCGCGATGGAGGCGCGCCGCGTGGCCGCGGCGATGCCGCGTCTCCCGGAGCTCCTGCGGACTGTCCGTGCCCTCAAGCAGCGCGTCGCCGAACTGGAGGAGCGTCTCCGCGGGGTGCGATGAGCGACGCCCGCGAAGGGGACGCATGGGCCTCCCCTCCCCCCCGGAGGCCGCCGGAGGGACGGGACGTCGCGAGGGCCGCAGGCCCGAGCCGTCCCGGC
>CAYQDR010000164.1:7805-9056 GCA_964416315.1 uncultured bacterium | reverse complement strand
GCGGTAGTGAACGGTGACGTCCTTCGCTCTCTCAGTAGAATGGAACGGCTTCCCGCGTCGCGTGGCGCCCGGTGAGTCCGACCGGCCCCTGGCGAGTGCCATGCCAGGGCGCGGCTCGACGGGCCCGAAGGTGTGGACAACCCCGCGGCTTGACAGCCGTTTTCGGGCCGTGCTAGCGTGAGGCGGCCTCGGGCAATCTGCAACGGGCAGGGTCGGCCCGGGCCTCCTCGCGGGCCGGGACGGCGGCGACGGGGATCGCCAGAGAAGGGGGAGCGAGCGTGGCGACGATGACGAAGGCCGACCTGGTGGACGAGGTCGCCAAGGTGGCCAACCTCACCAAGAAGGAAACCGAGCTCATCGTCAATACGGTCTTCGAAAGCATCGCCGGCGCGCTCGCCAAAGCCGAGAAGGTCGAGCTGCGCGGGTTCGGGAGCTTCCGGGTCCGCCGGCGGAACGCCCGGCGGGGCCGGAACCCGAAGACCGGGAGCGGCGTCAACGTGCCCGAGAAGCGCGTGCCCTTCTTCAAGGTCGGCAAGCGCCTCAAAGAGCTTGTGAACGCGTGACGGTCCCGGCCTCGGCCGGGTTACGGGAGCAGGGCGCGACCGCGGCCCTGCTCCCGTCGTTTTGAGCGCATGGATGTCCTCTGGGCGCCGTGGCGGATGGCGTACGTGAGCGGCGAGGCACGGCGGGCCGCGTGCCTGTTCTGCGCGGCGCTCGCCGCCGGCGACGACGCCAAGCACTGGATTCTCCACCGGGGGGGCACGGCCTTCGCCCTGCTGAACGCCTTCCCGTATGCGAGCGGCCACCTCATGGTCGCGCCGACGCGGCACGTCGCCTCGCCCGAAGACCTCGACGAGTCCGAGAGCCTGGACCTCATGCGGGCGACGCGTCGCGCGCTCGCGGCGCTCCGGGCCGTGTACACGCCGGACGGCTTCAACCTCGGCGCGAACCTGGGGCGCGCGGCCGGGGCGGGGGTCGAGGGGCACCTCCATCTGCACGTCGTCCCGCGCTGGGCGGGCGACACGAACTTCATGCCGGTCGTGGGGTCGGCCAAGGTGCTGCCAGAAAGTCTCGACGAGACCTTCCGGCGCCTCCGGCCACACCTCGGCGCGTGACGGTGGGGACGCGCACGGAGGTGGCGCGTGGCTGAAGCCGAGCGGCCGCTGCCGCCTGCGGCCGCAGCGTCGGCGCCCGCCGCCGAGGCGGATCGGGGCACGCGCACGTCGGGCGCCGACTTGAGCCCCGCGTCCG
>CAYQDR010000164.1:0-7705 GCA_964416315.1 uncultured bacterium | reverse complement strand
CGGCCGTCGGCGAGGGTCATCCCCCCTCGCGGGTGTCGGCCGCGGACTTAACCCCCGCGTCCGCGGCCGTCGGCGAGGGTCATCCCCCCTCGCGGGTGTCGGCCGCGGACTTAACCCCAATGATGCGCCAGTACCGCGAGTGGAAGCGGCGCTACCCGGACTATGTGCTGCTCTTCCGCCTGGGCGACTTCTACGAGGCGTTCTACGAGGACGCCGCCGTGGCGGCGCGCGTGCTCGACATCGCGCTGACCTCCCGGCAGAAGGGGGAGGGGGCCATCCCGATGGCCGGCGTTCCCCACCACGCGGTCGAGAGCTACATCGCGCGCCTGATCCGGGCGGGCCACAAGGTGGCGCTCTGCGACCAGGTCGAGAGCGCGCCGGCCAAGGGCAGGAAGCTCATCCGCCGCGAGGTCGTCCGCTTGATCACCCCGGGCACCGTGACGGAGCTCGCGATGCTCGACGGGCGCCAGCACAACTTCCTGGCGGCGCTCGTCCGCGCTCAGGACCGGCTCGGGGCCGCGCTGGTGGACATCACGACCGCGGACTTCTGGGTCGGCGAGTCGCGCGACGCCGCGGCCCTCGCCGCGCTCGTCCTGCTCCGCCGCCCGGCGGAGCTGCTGGTGCCCGCGACGCTGGCCGAGGAGCCGATCGTGGCCCGGTTCCGCGACGCGGGGGTGGTCGTCAGCGTCCGCGACCCCGGGGAGTTCGCGGGTCGCGGCGCCGAGGAGCGGGTGCGGGAGCAGTTCCGGGTGGCGGCGCTCGAGGCGCTGGGTCTCGGCGGCCAGCCGGCGGCGGTACGGGCGGCGGCCGCGGCCCTCGCCTACCTCGCGGAGACGCAGCAGGCGGCGCCCGCGCACCTCCGGCGCGTCCAGCGGCTCGAGCTGGAGGACCACCTGGTGCTCGACGAGGCAGCCGTCCGCAACCTGGAGCTGGTCGAAAGCCTCGGTGAGCGGACGGCGCACGGGTCGCTGCTCTGGGCGCTCGACCGGACCGTGACCCCGATGGGCGGACGGCTGACGCGGCAGTGGATCCTCCGGCCGCTGCGCGATCCGGCGGAGATCAACCGGCGGCTGCGGGCGGTCGAGGCGCTCGTCGAGGCGCCGGCGCTCCTCGAGGCGGCGCGCGGCGAGCTGGCCGGGGTCGGGGACCTGGCACGGCTTTCGAGCCGCATCGCCCTCGGGGTCGCCACGCCGCGCGATCTCGCGGCGCTGCGGACGGCGCTCCGGCCGCTGCCCGCGGTCCGGGAGCGGGCCCGGGAGGTGGCGGCCGACCTCGCCCGGGAGGCGGCCGACTCGCTGGAGGACCTCGCACCGCTCGCGAAGCTCCTCGAGGCCGCGCTGGTGGACGACCCGCCGCTCGTGGCTCACGAGGGCGGCCTGATCCGGGAGTCGTACAGCCGGGCGCTCGCGGACCTCCACCGCGAGGTGCGCGAGGCGAAGGCCTGGATCGCCGGTCTGGAGGCCCGGGAGCGGGAACGGACGGGCGTCCCGACGCTGCGGGTCCGCTTCAACCGGGTCTTCGGCTACGGGATCGAGGTCTCCAGGGCGCACGCGGCGCTCGTCCCCGAGGAATACATCCGGCGGCAGACGCTCGTCGGCGCGGAGCGCTTCGTCACCCCCGAGCTCAAGGCGCAGGAGGCCAGGGTCCTCGGCGCCGAGGAGCGGACCAACCGGCTCGAGTTCGAGCTGTTCGACGAGCTGCGCCGGAGCGCCGCGCGCGAGGCCGACCGGCTCCTCCGGACGGCGCGCGGGCTCGCGCTCCTGGACGCCCTGGCGGGCCTCGCGCACGTCGCGCGCGAGCGCGGGTACGCGCGGCCGGTCGTGGACGTCTCGCCCGCGCTCGAGATCGTCGAGGGGCGGCACCCGGTGCTCGAGCTCCGGACGGACGGGACCCCCTTCGTGCCGAACGACCTCGTCCTGGACGGGCGCGAGGTGAGCTGTCTGGTCCTGACCGGCCCCAACATGGCGGGGAAGTCCACGTACATGCGGCAGGCGGCGCTCATCACCCTCATGGCCCAGCTCGGAAGCTTCGTCCCGGCCCGCTCGGCGCGGATCGGCGTCGTGGACCGGATCTTCACGCGCATCGGGGCGCAGGACAACCTCCTCCGGGGCCAGAGCACGTTTCTGGTCGAGATGATCGAGACCGCCGCGATCCTCCGGTATGCCACCTCCCGCAGCCTCGTCCTGCTGGACGAGATCGGCCGGGGGACCTCGACCTTCGACGGGCTCGCGATCGCCTGGGCGGTCGCCGAGCACCTGCACGAGCGGTGTCCGGGGGCCAAGGTGCTGTTCGCGACGCACTACCACGAGCTCACGCGTCTGGCCGCCGAGCTGCCGCGGGTCCGCAACGTCCACGTGGCGGTGCGCGAGTGGCGAGACGGCATCGTCTTCCTGCACCAGGTGCGCCCCGGTGGCACGGACCGCTCTTACGGGATCCAGGTGGCGCGCCTCGCCGGCCTCCCGGACGACGTGGTCGCGCGGGCGCGGGCGCTCCTGCGCGAGCTCGAGCAGCGGGCGCCGGCCCCGGCGCCACCCGAGGGCGCCGCCAGCGGCCAGCTCGCCCTGTTCCCGGCCGTGCCCCACCCGGTCCTCGAGGCGCTCGCGGCGCTCGAGCCCGACGCCATGACGCCCCTCGAGGCGCTCCAGACGCTCCACGCGCTGCAACGGAAGCTGCGAGAGGGCGGTGCCGGGTAACCCTGCGGGCGCGTCCCTGCGCTCCGTCCGGCGGCTGCCGGACGCGCTCGTCAACAAGATCGCCGCCGGGGAGGTCGTGGAGCGCCCGGCATCGGTCGTCAAGGAGCTCGTGGAGAACAGCCTCGATGCCGGGGCGGAACGGATCACGGTCGCGACGCAGGGGGCGGGCCGCCAGCTCATCGCGGTGACTGACGACGGGCACGGCATGACCCCGGAGGACTGCCGGCTCGCCCTCGAGCGCCACGCGACCTCGAAGCTCCGGGACGAGCAGGACCTCGCCGCGATCGCGACGCTCGGCTTCCGGGGGGAGGCGCTCCCCGCCATCTTCGCCGTCTCGCGGCTGTCCCTGGCCTCGCGGGCGCGCGGCGCTCCGCGCGGCTACCTGATCGTGGGTGAGGGCGGCGTGGTGCGGGAGCAGGGGGAGGCCGACGTCGCGGAGGGGAGCACCGTCGAGGTGCGCGACCTCTTCTTCAACACGCCGGCGCGCGCGAAGTTCCTGAAGAGTCCCCAGACCGAGCAGGCGGTGATCCTCCGGGTCGTCACCCAGCTCGCCCTCGCGCACCCCGGGGTCCACCTGCGGCTCACGGCCAACGCGCGCCTCGCGCTCAACGTGCCGCGCGCGGGGAGCCTCCGCGACCGGCTCGGGGGGCTCTACGGGTTCGGGCTCGCGGCCAAGCTCCTCCCCGTCGAGGCCGAGGGCGGCGGGGTCCGCCTCGAGGGGCTGGTCGCGCCGCCGAGCCTGGCCCGCACGCACCGGGAGGACATCCACCTGATCGTCAACGGGCGGGCTGTCCGGGACACCCTGCTCGGCCAGGCGCTGGTGGAGGCGTACCGGCCGCTGCTCCCGCGGGATCAGTTCCCCCTCGCCGTGCTCGTGCTCGAGGTGGACCCGGGTGCCGTGGACGTCAACGTCCACCCGACCAAGGCCTGGGTCCGGTTCCGCCAGGCGCGGGCCTTGCACGACCTGGTCTACGACGCGGCGAGCCGCGCCCTCCGCCAGCTCGAGGCGGTGCCGTCGCGGACCGTCGCGTCGCCCGTCGCCGCGCCCCCGCTGGCGGCGGCCAGCGCGGCCCCCGCGGCGGGGTCCGCCGAGGCCCAGGCCTCGCTCTTCCGCGAGCGCGAGGCCGGCTGGGAGGGAGGGGGGCTGTTCGGCCGGCCGATCGGCCAGATCGAGGGCACGTTCATCGTCGCCTACACGCCCGACGAGGTGTTCTTCATCGACCAGCACGTCGCCCACGAGCGCGTCCTCTTCGAGCGGCTCCGCCAGGAGCTCGAGGGCGGCCCGCTCGCCGGCCAGGTGCTGCTCTTCCCCCAGCCCCTCGAGCTGGCGCCGGCCCGGCGCCGGGCGGTCGAGGGCGCGATGCCGGACCTCGCCAGGCTCGGCTTCGTGCTCGAGGGCTTCGGGGGCGGGACGCTTCTCCTCCGGGCCGTGCCCCCGATGCTGCGGGGCGACGAGCCCCAGCGGCTGGTGGACGACCTGGCGCGAGAGCTGGACGAGGCGGGGGGGCGGGCCGGGTCGCCGCTGCTCGACCGGCTGCTCGCGTTCGTGGCCTGCCGCGCCGCGATCAAGGCCGGCGCCCCGCTCGAGCGGGAGGAGATGGCCCGGCTGGTGGGTGACCTCGCGGCGACCACGACCCCCTTCTACTGTCCCCACGGCCGCCCGGTGGTCTCGCGCCTGCCGCTGCGGGAGATCAAGCGCGACCTCCGCCGCGACTGGTAATACACTCGGAGGGGGACGGAGTCCCCCTCCGACGGCCCTCCCGGCAAAGCCGGGCCGTTCGCTCTTCAGCGAACGGATCGGGCCTGCCTCCCCCTGGGAAGTGAGGAATATGAACAGCTCGGCAGGTCCACACGACGAGCAGATTCCGGTGGTCGCCATCGTGGGCCCCACCGGCGTGGGGAAGACCGAGCTCGCCGTGATGCTCGCCCGCGACTGGTCCATCGAGGCGGTGAGCGTGGACTCACGCCAGGTCTACCGGCGGATGGACATCGGGACGGGCAAGCCGTCGGTCGCCGAGCGCCGGGCGCTGGCGCACCACCTGCTGGACGTGGCGGAACCGGACGAGCCGTACGACGCGGCGCGGTTCGCGCGCGAGGCCGCGGCGGCCATCACGGGGATCCGGGCCGGCGGCCACTGGCCCGTGCTGGTCGGGGGGACGGGGCTCTACCTGCGCGCCCTGGTCCGGGGGCTCGCCCCGCTCCCCCCGGCGGACCCGGAGCTCAGACGGCGCCTCCGGGCGGAGGCGGTGGCCGAGGGCGCCCCGGCCCTCTACCAGCGGCTCGCGGCGCTCGACCCCGAGTCGGCGGCGCGCGTGCATCCTCGCGACCTGGTCCGGGTGACGCGCGCGCTCGAGGTCGGGCTGCTGAGCGGCCGACCCGCGAGCGCCCTCCGGCGCGGCCCCTGGCGGGACGGGACGGGTCGGTACCGCCTGGTCACGCTCGGCCTCACGATGGGGCGGGAGGCGCTCTACGCCCGCCTCGACGCCCGCGTGGAGCGGATGCTTGCCGACGGGCTCCTGGCCGAGGTCGAGGGGCTGCTCGCGGCCGGCTTCGCGCCGGACCTGCCGGCGATGCAGGGGATCGGCTACCGCCACCTGCTCCCGGTGCTGAGGCGCGGCGCTCCCCTGGCGGACGCCGTCCGCGCGATGAAGCGGGACACGCGCCGCTACGCGAAGCGGCAGTGGACGTGGTTCGGCCACGAGCCGGACGTCCAGTGGGTGTCCGTGGACCCCGCGGATCCCGGCACGGCGACCGACCAGGTCAAGAAACTCATTGAACGGGCGGGGATTTTCGGCTAATCTCGGGCTCGGTGTGACCGACGCGACTCGCCGCGCGATCGACCGGGCGATCCTGGCCGGGCTCCGCCTCCCCAAGCAGAAGCGCTGGGAGGTCGAGGAATCGATGGACGAGCTGGCGCGGCTGGCGGAGTCGGCCGGGGCCGAGGTGCTCGCGCGCGTCCTCCAGGAGCGGGGAAGGCCCACGCCCCCGCTCCGGTTCGGGAAGGGGAAGGTCGAGGAGATGCGAGGGCTGGCCGCCGACCTGGGCGCGAACCTCCTGATCTCCGACGACCCGCTGAGCCCGATCCAGGAGCGCAACGTCCAGCGCGCCGTGCGGGTGCGCGTGATCGACCGGACGGCGCTCATCCTGGACATCTTCGCCCAGCGCGCACGGACGAGCGAGGGGAAGCTCCAGGTCGAGCTGGCCCAGCTGACCTACCTCCTGCCGCGCCTCGTCCGGCAGTGGGCCCACCTGGAGCGCCTGGGCGGCGGGATCGGGACGCGGGGTCCGGGGGAGAGCCAGCTCGAGTCGGACCGCCGCCTGATCCGGCGCCGGATCGCCCAGATCCATGGCGCGCTGCGCGGTGTGCAGCGCCACCGCCGGCTCCTGCGCGAGCACCGGCGGGACCTCGGGCTTCCGGTGGTGGCGCTGGTCGGGTACACGAACGCGGGGAAGACCACGCTGCTCAACCGGCTCGCCGGGGCCGCGGCGCCGACGGCCGACCAGCTGTTCGTGACCCTGGACCCGGCCGCGCGGTTCGTGACGGGGAGCGGGCACTCGTCGTTCGTGCTGACCGACACGGTCGGCTTCATCCAGAAGCTCCCGACGCAGCTCGTCGCCGCCTTCAAGGCGACGCTGGAGGAGCTGGGCGAGGCCGACCTCCTGCTCCACGTCGTGGACGTGAGCCACCCGCTCGTGCGCGAGCAGGTGGGGGCGGTGTACGCGGTGCTCGAGGAGCTGGGGCTCGGGGCGAAGCCCACCGTCACGGCCCTCAACAAGGTGGACCGCCTGCCGGAGCCGGACGGCTTCCTGCGCCAGCTCGAGAGCGAGGGGGGCGTGGCCATCTCGGCGCTCCGCGGAGCGGGGATCGAGGCGCTCCACGGGCGGATCGACGCCATGCTGCGCTCGACGAGGCTCGCCTGCCGGCTGCGGGTGCCGTACGAGCGGGCGGGCGTCCTGAGCACGCTGTACGCGCGCGGCCGCGTGGCGGCCCGGGAGGACCGACCGGACGGGATCTGGCTCGACGTCGAGCTCCCGCGCTCCCTGGCGGGGCTCGTCGCGCGCTATCGGGTGGATGGGGTCGCCGAGGCGGCGGTGTCCGGCGTCGGGGTGGCCCCCTGAGGCGGGAATCCGGCGGAGGAGGCCGAGCTATGGTTGGGTGGCGGGTCGTTCCGGCGGTGATGGTGGGCGCGGCGGTGGTCCTGGCCCCGCTCGGGCCCGCCCAGGCGCAGCTCTTCGGGCCGAAGGCCACGGTGACGAGCCCTGAGGGCAAGAGCATCGAGGAGGCGCAGCAGGAGGCCTACGACGGGCCGAAGGCGCGGGTCGCCGTCGCGCGCTTCACGGACAAGACGAACAAGGGCTGGTGGAGCGGCGCGATCGGCGACGGGATGGCCGACATGCTCGCCACCGCCCTGTTCAACAGCAACCGGTACATCGTGCTCGAGCGGCAGACGATCGGCGACGTCCTCAAGGAACAGGACCTCGCGACGGCCGGCCGGATCAAGAAGGGCACCGAGGCGCCGACGGGCGAGATCGAGGGCGCGGAGCTCCTGATCACGGGCGCGGTGACGGAGTTCGAGGGGGCCCAGTCGGGCGTCGGCGGCGGCATCGGCGGGATCGGCGGGAGCGTCGGGCGCGTCCTCGGCGGGATCGCCGGCGGCCTCAAGAAGGCGCACATGGCGATCGACGTCCGCGTGATCGATACCAAGACCTCGCGGATCGTCGCGGTCGCGGCCGTGGAGGGCGAAGCCACCGACTTCAGCCTGGGCGGCGCCCTCGCCGGCGCGGGCGGCGGTGGCGCGCTCGGGGGGGCGCTCGGCGGGTGGTCGAAGACGCCGACGGAGAAGGCGCTCCGGATCTGCATCCAGGAGGCGGTGAAGTTCATCGTGTCCAAGACGCCCCAGGTCTACTACCGGCACCGGCCGGGCGGGGCGCCGGTGGCTGCGGTGGCGGCGGCGGTGCCCGCGGCCGGCGCGGCCGCACCGGGAGCCGGGGCGGCCCCGGCCGCGGGAGGC
>CAYQDR010000163.1:0-9080 GCA_964416315.1 uncultured bacterium | reverse complement strand
GCCCGGCTCCACACCGCGCTCGTCCCCTACCTCTACCGGTACGCCGAGCTGGCCCACCGGCGGGGGCTCCCGATCCTCCGCCCCTTGTTCCTGAACTACCCCGGCGAGGCCGCGACGTACACGGTGGACGACCAGTACCTCCTGGGCGATGACGTCCTGGTCGCGCCGGTGCTCCGACCGGGGCAGACCCGGCGCCGCCTCTACTTGCCGGCCGCGCGGTGGCAGCACTACTGGACGGGCCAGCTCCACAGCGGACCGGGCTGGGTGACCATCCCGGCCCCGCTGCACCACATCCCCTTGTTCCTCCGCGAAGGCCTCTCGCTCAAGCTCCCCGCGCCCCAGGACCTCGGGACCCTCGGCGAGGGCGCCCGGGTCATCCAGACGGGGCCCTGGCGTTAGCGTGCGGCGGGGTCCCGCCCCGCCCGCGGGGCGGAATAACGGGAGCCCGGTCGGGGGTTCTGGTTGGGGGTTCCGATGATCGCCGCGGTCTGTCTCGTCCTGCTCGTTCTCGCGCCCCGGCTCGCCGGCTCCGAGGACCCCTTCAAGGCGCTCGACCTCATCAAGCCGGCGAAGGTCAAGCCGGCGCGGGAGTTCACCGTCCCCGCGCCCGACGGTCGGGCGCTCCGGCTCGCCGACTATCGCGGGAAGGTCGTCTTCCTGAACTTCTGGGCGACTTGGTGCCCGCCCTGCCGGGAGGAGATGCCCGGCATGGAGCGGCTCTACCAGCGCTTCAAGGATCAGGGGTTCGTGGTGCTGGCGGTCTCGATAGACGCCGAGGGGGGCGACGTCGTCACCGCGTTCGTCACGGAGCACCGGCTCACGTACCCCATCGGGCTGGACCCGAAGATGGCGCTCGCCGGGCAGTACGGCGTCCGCGCGCTGCCCTCGAGCTTTCTCGTGGACCGACGGGGGCGGCTGGTCGCCCTCGCGACCGGGCCCCGCGAGTGGGACTCGGAGGCCGCCCACGCCCTGATCGAGACGCTCCTGAAGCAGCGCTAACCGCGTCGTGACGTGCCGGGTTCCGAACGCCGCCGTGTTCACTCGGGCAGCGCCGGACCGGCCTGGGGGCGGACCGGGGAATAACGCTGGGCTCTCGACTGTTGTGGGAAGCGACAGGCCACACGACAAGACGACTCGCACCATGAGACTGGGGTCGGTACACGTGCGCCAGCTTCCGACAAGTGTGCCATTTTTCGAGGGTATCGCTTGCGCCGGCCTTGGCCTCCTCGTCCTCGGCTCCCTCGGGGCCCCCAGGGCCGCCGGCGCCTACGAGGAAGCGAAGGTCGAGGGGGGCGGCACCGTCCGGGGTACCGTGACCTTCGGAGGCTCCCCCCCGGCTCCCGAAACGCGACCCGTCACCCGGGATGCAGAGGCGTGCGGGAAGGAGCCCAAGGTCTCGGACGCCTTCCTGGTCTCGCCCTCCGACAAGGGCATCAAGAACGTCGTGGTCTTCCTCGAGGGGGTCAAGCAGGGCAAGCCGTTCTCGACGGTCCCGGCGGAGCTCGACCAGCGGGGGTGCTGGTTCGTCCCCCACGTGGTCCTGGTCCGGGCGGGCCAGCCCTTCACCCTCGTCAACAGCGACGGCGTTCTCCACAACTTCCGGACGCCCGGCAGGGGCGCCAACCCCGCCGTGAACAAGGCCCAGCCGAAGTTCAAGAAGCGGCTGGAGATCAAGATCGACCACCCGGACATCATCCCGGTCAACTGCGACGTCCACGAGTGGATGCACGCGGTCGTGGTCGTCATGGCCCACCCGTACTACGCCCTCACCGACGAGCGCGGGACTTTCGCGCTGGCCGAGGTCCCGCCCGGCCGCTACACCCTCACGCTCTGGCACGAGCGGCTCGGCAAGCAGACGCGCGACGTCGTGGTGACGCCGGGGGGCGAGGTCAAGGTGGCCGTCGAGCTCCGGGGGAAGTAGGGAGGCGCGGTGCGGCGGCTCGCGGGCGGACTTCTCCTGGCGGCGATCTCGGCGGCGAGCCTCGGGCTCCCCGGTCACGCCACCTCGAACCACGTCGTCATGCACGGCGGGCCGTTCGGGGGGGTGGTCGTGAGTCTCCTGACCCACCCCGATGCGCCCGAGGTCCTCCACCTGGCCGCCTTCGGCAGCGGCGTCTACCGGAGCGTGGACGGCGGGCGCCACTGGGCCGCGGCCTCGCGGGGCCTGGACGACCCCGCCGTGCTGACGCTCGCCCAGGACCCCGTGTCGCCCCGCGTCCTGTACGCGGGCACGGACTCCGGCATCTTCCTCTCGCGGGACGCGGGGGCCACGTGGCGCCGGATCGGCGCCGCGCTCGCGGACCGGAACGTCCGGAGCCTCCTCGTCGCCCCCGGGCGCCCGACCGTGCTCTACGCGGCGACCGACCAGGGAATCCTCTGGAGCTGGGACCAGGGGGCGACCTGGGTCCCCCGCGGCGCGGGCGTCGAGACGCGCGACATCCGCGTCCTTCGGGTGGACCCGACCCACCCGCAGCGCCTCTACGCCGCCGGCTTCGGGGGGGTGTTCCGGAGCGACGACGGCGGGCGAGCGTGGCGGGCGGCGAGTCGCGGCCTCGCGGAGCGCCGGGTCCGGGCGCTGGCCGTGGATCCGGCTCGGCCGGGGGTGCTGTACGCGGGGACGTCCGGCGGCGGGGTCTTCGTGACGACCGACGGCGGCGGACTCTGGCAGCCCTGGAACGAGGGATTGCGCAACCTCACGGTGCTCTCGCTGCTCGCGACGGCCGACGGCGAGGCGTTGGCCGGCACCGTCGGCGGCGTCTACCGCCGGCCCGGCGGGGCGCCGGCCTGGGAGCTCGTCGGCGGGGACGTGTTGACCCTGACGGTGACGTTCGTGACCAGCCACCCGCGCCGACCCGCGACGCTCTACGCGGGCACGGGCGGCCTGGTCTTCGTCAGTGACGACCGGGGCCGGCACTGGCGGGAGCTGGCCCTCTCCGTGGCGGCGCCCTCGGCGACCGCCGCGGTGGCGCATCCCGCCGCAACAGAGTCGCGCAGCGAAGGGAGGTGAGCGGAATGCGGAAGCCAGTGGCCCTCGGTCTCCTGGCGGCGGTGCTCGCCGTGTTCGTGAGCCCGGCCGTGGCGCAGCAGAAGAAGCAGGTCAAGCCGGGCGTGTACATGGAGACCCTCAAGCCGAGCGACAGCATCGATGCGGCCATCGCCCGGGGGCAGAAGCTGTTCAACAATCTCGGGTGCGCGGGCTGCCACCCGCGCGGGGGCACCATCGGCGGGACAGCCGTCGCGGTCGATGGGACGCGGATGCCCATCCCGATCCCGGACCTTCGCGGCGCGGCGCTGCACTACCCGCGAATCGCCGGGCCTGGGATCATCGCGACCATCGGCATGCTCAACGACATGTGAAACACGGTCTTCCTCGGCCGTGAGCCGATGGATCCGAACTCCCAGGAGTACGTGGACCTCGAGGCGTACGTGGCGTCGCTCACCCCGCAGGTCCTGAAGGCCATGAAGGAGTGGGAGGCGAAGCGGGTCGAGCTGGAGAAGAAGGCGGGGATGAGGTAGGAGGAGCGCGGGGAGGCGGGACCGACCGTCTCCCCGCGCGCAATCGATGGATCGTGGGATCGGGGAGCGCGATGCGCGCGTGGATGTGGCTGGGGCTCTGCGCCGGCGTGGGCGGCCTGCTGGTGATGACCGCGGGCGCCTCGACCCAGCGGATCCCGAAGGGCGATCTCAAGCTCGGGGAGAGCGTCTACAAGGAGATTTGCTTCGCGTGCCACGGGCTGACCGGGGACGGGAAGGGGCCCTCGTGGCTCAACACGATGCCGCGGCCGCAGGTCTTCACCGACACGAACTACGTGTCGCGGCTGACCGACCAGTACCTCTTCGAGGTGGTCAAGTACGGCAAGCTCGCGGTCCTGAGGCGCGAGGTCCCGGGCTCGATGCTGCAGGCGGTGGCGATGCCGGCCTTCGAGGACGTCCTGGAGGACGCCCAGATTCGGGAGCTGATCACCTTCGAGCGGGCGTTCCGGACCGGCGCCCCGCAGTCGGCGGAGACGAGGGCGCTCTTCAAGGATGCCTGCGCGGTCTGCCACGGGACCGGCGGCCGCGGGGACGGCACGCGGGCGAGTTCGCGTCAGCCGGCGCCGCCCGGCTTCGTGAGCGAGATCCAGCCGGCTCCGGCGGACTACCACGATCCCTCGTTCATGGAGCGCTTCTCCGAGGATTTCCTCCTCGCGCTGATCAAGAAGGGTCGGATCGGGGCGACGGAGGTCGCCGGGTTCGACACGATGAAGCCCTACGGGCACGTGCTCTCCGACGAGGAGATCTGGGGCGTCGTGCGCTATATCCGCGAGACGTTCGTCAACGCCCGGAAGCCATGACGCGCGCGTTCGCCGCCCTGCTGGCCCTGGGGACGCTGCTGGCGCTCGCGCCGGCGGCCGGCGCGGGCTCGCCCGGGCCGTTCGAGGCCCTGGGGCTCGTGCGCTTCGACAGCGGCGTCCGGGCGCCGGCGTTCGAGCCGACCCCGCGGTCCATGTCACCGGCCCGGCTGGACCGGGCCGATCCGCCTCCGCACCGGAGGCCTGAAAGGAGGTGAACCCCATGATCCGACAGATGCTCAGTGCCGTGTCCGTCGCTGCCGTGTTGACGCTGGCAGGCGGGATCGAGGCGCAGGCGCAGGCGACCAACCCCTGCGCGGCAAAGAACCCGTGTGCGGCCAAGAGCAACCCCTGTGCCGCCAAGAATCCGTGTGCGGCGAACCCGTGCGCGGCGAAGAACCCGTGTGCCGCGAAGAACCCGTGCGCGGCCGGCGGGGCGTGGGTCCCGGCCGCGGCCAGGATGGCCAAGGCCACGCTCATCAGTGTGCAGCCCGCCTCGATCCAGGTCCAAACCGCCTCGGGCCCGCTGACGCTGGCCGTAGACCAGCGGACGCAGGTTCGGCAGGGTCCCGCCCGGAAGACGCTGAAGGACCTCAAGCCGGGTGAGGATGTCACCGTTTCGTACGTGGAGAAGCAGGGCAGCCGGCGCGCCGCGTACGTCTACATCGCCCAGGCCGGTGGGACCAACCCGTGCGCGGCGAAGAACCCGTGTGCGGCGAACCCGTGCGCGGCGAAGAACCCGTGTGCCGCCAAGAACCCCTGTGCAGCCAAGAACCCGTGCGCAGCGAACCCGTGTGCCGCGAAGCAGCCCTGTGCGGCGAAGAACCCCTGCGCCGCGAAGAATCCCTGCGCGGCCAAGAACCCCTGCGCCCCGAAGAAGCAGTGACGGCGCCTCGCAAGGAGGACGCTTAGAATGGGGAGGCGATGGTGTTGAGCCGTCGCCTCCTCCTCTTTCTGCTGACCGGCGCGCTCGCGCTGGCGCTGCCGGGGAGCGCCGCCCAGCAGAGCTGGACCGACGCCGAGCAGCTCGAGTTTCTCGGCCGGCACTGGCGGGTGCCGATTCCTCCCCAGGGCAAGCCCCCCGCCCGGTTCTCCCCGCTCGAGGTCTCCCTGCTCCCCGAGAGCTGCGGCGGCTGCCACCCGGCCCAGCTCGCCGACTGGCAGACGAGCCTCCATGCCAAGGCGATGGGTCCGGGCGTCAAGGGCCAGCTCGTCGAGATGATCGATGGCGACCCGGCCTCCGCGCTCCACTGCTACACCTGTCACGCGCCCTTGACCGAGCAGCAGGAGAAGGTGGCGGACGGCCGGGGCGGGTTCCGGCCGAACCGAGCCTTCGACGCCAAGCTCCAGGCGGCCGGCCTGGCGTGCGCGGCGTGCCACGTGCGCGGCCACGAGCGCTTCGGTCCGCCGAAGCGGGACGGGTCGCTCGCGAGCCAGGCGCCCCGGGAGCAGCTCCCGCACAACGGGGTGACGCGCACCCCTGCTTTTCGCCGCGCCGAGTTCTGCAAGGACTGCCATCAGTTCGCCGAGGACGGCTTTGCGCTGAACGGCAAGCTCCTCGAGAACACCTACAACGAGTGGAAGGCGGGGCCGTTCGGCCGGGCCGGGGTGCAGTGCCAGGAGTGCCACATGCCGGACCGCCGCCACCTCTGGCGCGGGATCCACGATCCGGAGATGGTGCGCTCCGGGCTCGCGATCACGCTCGCCACCGACAAGGAGCGCTACCGCCCGGGCGAGACGGTGACCGCCACCCTCACCGTGACGAGCAGCAAGGTCGGGCACTACTTCCCGACCTACGTGACCCCGCGCGT
This sequence comes from uncultured bacterium, assembly GCA_964416315.1. Classification (GTDB taxonomy): domain Bacteria; phylum Methylomirabilota; class Methylomirabilia; order Rokubacteriales; family DASRDR01; genus CAYQDR01. The sequence goes on along the minus strand of CAYQDR010000163.1, from coordinate 2,938 downwards.
GGTGGCGCGCGCCGAGCTTCGCGACGCCGCGGGCCGCGCGGTGCCCGGCAGCCGGGAGGAGCGGGCGATCGCCCGCGAGGTGAGCCCGGACCTCTCCCGCGAGCTGGCCGACACGCGGATCCCCCCGGGCGGGAGCTTCGTCTTCCGGTACCGCCGCCCGGTGGGTGCGGGCGGGCTCCGTCTCCACGTCAGCATCACGGTCTATCCCGACCACTTCTACACCCGGTTCTTCACGTCGCTCCTCGGCCAGGGGGCGGGGGAGGGGACCGCGCAGATCCGCGAGGCCCTCGCCGCTACCCGCCGCTCGGTCTTCGTCCTGTACAAGAAAGAGCTCCCCGTGAGCTGAGCTCGGAGGTCTTCCATGCCTGCTCTGGCCGCGCGATCCGCGCTCCTGGTCGTGCTCGTCCTCGCGTGGTGCCCTGCCGGCGCGCTCGGCGCCGACGGCAAGGTGGTCCTGACCTCCACGGCGCCGTTCGCACGCGCGGCCGCGGCGCTGGAGCAGGCCATCGCGGACCACCAGATGGGGCTCGTCTGCCGCGCGAACGCCCAGCAGGGCGCCGCCGCCCGAGGCGCCACGATCCGCGGCAACCAGGTCTTCCTCGTCTTTCGGAACGACTTGGCCGTGCGGCTGATCCAGGCGGATCCGCGCGCCGCCTTCGAGGCGCCGATCCGCATCTACCTCTACGAGAACCCGGACGGGACCGCAACGCTGGCCTACCTCAAGCCCTCGACGCTCTTCGCCGCCTACGCGCATCCCGAGGTCGCGCGGGTGGGAGCCGAGCTCGATCCCGTCTTCGAGCGGATCGTGGCCCAGGCCCTGGCTGCCCGATGACGGGGAGCCTCGTCCTCGCGGCCGGGCTCCTCGCGGCGGCGCCGTGCGTCGAGCCGGCGCGGATGGTCGCGGTGCCCGCCGGGCCGTTCTGGATGGGGAGCGACGACGCCGAGCGCCGGCTCGCGGTCGCCCTTTCGAGTCGGGCGGTCCGGGAGGCCCGGTGGTTCGACGCCGAGCTTCCCCGCCAGCGCGCCCAGCTCCCCGCGTTCTGCATCGATCGCACCGTGGTCACCCAGGCTGACTACGCGGCGTTCGCCGATTGGACGGGTCACCGGGCGCCCGGTATCCGCCGGGACGAGTACCTCCGACAGGGGTTCCTCGTCCACGACTACGATCGGGAGTGGGCGCGGTACCTCTGGCGGGACGGGCGTCCGCCCGAGGGGCGGGCCGAGCACCCGGTGGTCCTCGTGAGCGCCGAGGACGCCGAGGCCTACTGCCGCTGGCGCCACCCGGCCCTCCGGCTACCGACGGAGGCCGAGTGGGAGAAGGCGGCCCGGGGCGAGGACGGGCGAATCTTCCCCTGGGGGCACGCCTGGGACCCCGAGCGACTGAACAGCACCGCGCGGGGACCCGGCGGGACGACGCCCGTGACGCGATACCCGGCCGGGGCGAGCCCTTACGGCCTGCTCGACGCGGTCGGCAACGTCTTCCAGTGGACGGCGTCCAGCCTGGCCGACGGGCGCCGTGTCGTGAAGGGCTGCGCCTGGGACGACGAGCCGGGGCTCTGCCGGGCGGCGTTCCGCCACGGCCGGCCGCCGGCGAGCCGGCACATCCTCATCGGGTTCCGCTGTGCGGGCCCGACCGGGCATGAGGCCGAGCCGGAGCCATCCCGGTGAGGACGACCTCGACTCGGCAGCCGGCCGCTACCTCTCGGACCGCGGGAACCGGTCGAACTGGGACCCCGGCTGAGCGGAGAGGGGCGTCTCGCTGTACACGAGTCCCCTGACGCTGGGGTTGGGACTCCTGGCCGCGCACGGGTTCTTGGCGGCGCAGGGGTTCTTCGCGGCGCAGGGGTTCTTCGCCGCACAGGGCTGCTTCGCGGCGCAGGGCTGCTTCGCGGCACACGGGTTCTTGGCGGCGCACGGGTTGGCCTGCTGCGCCAGCGCGTCCGCGCCGCCCAGAGCCAGCACCGCCGCGACCGAAAGAGTGGCGACGATCTGTCGGATCATGGGGTTCACCTCCTTCGCCTCACGGCGAGCGTACGTCTCTGCCCGTTGGAACCGTTCGGCGGGCCCGATTTATTCCCCCGGATGCCGCGGGAATGAAATCGGCCGCCCGCGTGTTTTCTGAGTTCGGATGTCAGCCGCCGCGCTCGGACTCCTCGTCGGGCTCCCCCTGGGCGTCGTCCTCCACCGGGGCGACTTCTGCATGCACTCGGCGCTCCGGGAGGCGCTTCGCCGCGCGCCGGGTCCCTCGCTTCGCGCCTATCTCCTCGCCCTGGCCATCCAGCTCGCCGGCGTCAATGCGCTCGCGGGCCTCGGCCTCCTCGAGGTCTCCCCGCCGGGCGTGGCGGCGGTCGCGGCCGCGCTCGGGGGCGTCGTCTTCGGCGTGGGCATGGTGTTGGGCAAGGGCTGAGCGACGTCGGTCTGGTCCCGGGTCGGGACCGGGAGCGCCGGCGCCGCCGCGGCGGCGCTCGGCTTGGCCCTGGGCGCCGTCGTGCTGGCGCGCGGCACCCTGGCGTCGGTGACCCAGTGGCTCTACGCGATCCGCATCCCCCGGCTCGCGTCGTCGCTCGCCGGGCTGGTCGGCGCACCGATGTGGCTGCTCGTCGCCCTCGGGCTCGGCCTCCTCGCCCTCGTCCTCTGGCGCCTCGGGCCCGCGCCCCGCTCGGCTGGCGCGTGGACCTGGCCGGTGACGGGGGCGGCACTCGGCGCCCTCGGCGTCCTCGCGTGGGTGAGCGGGGCGCGCGCGGGCTGGGGCTGGGGGCTCTCCATCACGGGCCCGAGCCGCTCGCTCATGGAGGCGGTGCTCTGGGGGAGCGCGGCGTCGCTGGACTGGGGCGCCGCCATGCTCGTCGGCATCCCGATCGGGAGCTGGGTGAGCGCGCGCCTTAGGCCGAAGTTCCCCCTCGGGTCCGAGTGTACCGCGTTGATTTTCTTGACGAAG
>CAYQDR010000162.1:0-9231 GCA_964416315.1 uncultured bacterium | reverse complement strand
TCAGCTTCGACGTGATCAGCCGGAAGTTCTTCGGCTTCAGCAGCCAGGCCACGGTCGAGCTGACCGGCTACACGTTGGCCTTCGGGATCGCCTGGGGACTCACGGATGCCTTGACGACCCGCGCCCACATCCGCGTGGACGTGCTGCTGACCCGGCTGCCGGTGGGGGCGCGTGCCTACATGCACGTGCTCGCCCTCGCGTTTCTGGTGTTCCTCGGCGTCTTTTTCGTCTGGCGCTGCTGGGCCGTGGTCGGCGATGCGTGGCTCTTCGGCGCCAGGGACTCGAGCGCGCTGGCGACCCCGCTGATCGTCCCGCAGGGGCTCTGGGCCCTGGGCATCACGATCTTCTTCCTCCTGGCCCTGGTGATGCTCCTGGAGGTCCTCCTCTTGCTCGTCCTCCGCCGACGCGGTGAGATCGACCGCCTGCTCGGCCCGCGGACGATCGAGGAGGAAACCGCCGAGGCGCGGAAGGCCGCCGCCATGGCGGGCCGCGCGTGATCGCCGGCATTTTCCTCCTGTTCCTGACCCTGCTCGTGGGCTTCTTCGCCGCCACGGGCGCGGTATCGACGACCGGGCCCATGGCCGGCCTGGCGCTCCTGTCGGTCGTGTTCCTCATCTTCTTCTGCGCGGGGATCTACGTCGCGGCGGCGCTGGGGGTCCTGGGCCTCCTGGCAGGGTTCGTCTTCTCCGACCGGCCGCTCTACCTCTTCGTGGGGGAGGCCACCTGGATCCCCAGCGTGAACTTCGTCCTGGTGGCCGTCCCCCTGTTCATCCTGATGGGGGAGATCCTGCTCCGCTCAGGGCTCTCCGAGAAGCTCTACCGCGCGCTCAACCTTTGGTTCCGCTGGCTCCCGGGCGGTCTGCTCCACACGAACATCATCTCGTGCGCGGTCTTCTCGGCCATCGCCGGTTCGAGCGTCGCCACCGCGGCGACGATCGGCGCCGTGGCGCTCCCGTACTTCGAGAAGACGCGCTACAGCCAGCGGATGGTCCTGGGCTCGCTGGCCGCGGGCGGCGCGCTCGGCAACCTGATCCCGCCCGGGATCATGTTCATCCTCTACGGCCTGCTCACGGAAACCTCTGTCGGGAAGCTCTACCTCGCCGGCTTCCTGCCCGGGGCCCTGATGGCGGGCCTCTTCATGCTCCTGATCTTCGTGTACGGCCTCGTGGCGGGGACCCGCGAGCTGGCCGAGCCGGTGAGCTGGCGCCAGCGGATCCGGAGCCTCCTGGATCTCATCCCGACGGGGATCCTGATCCTCCTCGTCCTGGGGACGATCTACCTGGGCGTCGCGACGCCGACCGAATCGGCGGCGCTCGGGGTGGTGGGCGCGATGTTCTTCGCGGCTCTGGACCGCAAGCTCACGGGGCGGATCGTCCACGCCTCGGCGCTCGCCACCGCGCGGACGACGAGCCTGATCGGGCTCATCATCCTGGCCGCCTTCGTGCTGAACTACGTGCTCGCGAGCCTCCGGCTCCCCCAGGCGCTCGCCGCGATGGTGGCGGGCCTGGCGCTGCCGGCCTGGGCGGTCATGTCGATCATCATCGGCTTCTACGTCGCCCTCGGCACGTTCATGGAAGGCTTCTCGATGATCATCACGACCTTACCCGTCGTCTTCCCGATCGTCGTGGCGCTTGGCTATGACCCGATCTGGTTCGGCGTGATCGTGACGATGGTGGCCGAGATCGCCCTCATCAGCCCCCCCGATGGGTTGATCATGTACGTGCTCCAGGGGATGCGGCTCTCACCGGGCCCCATCACCGACGTGTTCGTGGGCGTGACGCCCTTCGTGCTCATGTATCTCCTGGGGGTCGTGATCCTCATGATTTTCCCGGAGATCGCCCTCTGGCTCCCGAGGTTGATCCGGTGAAGCGCTTCCGGGTCGGCGTGGACATTCCAGCCCTGAGCTTGATTTCCGGCGACTCTCGAGATAAGTTGGTGTTGAACGTTTGGGTAACAAGGAGGACGGAGGCGTGAAATTCGTCAGCGTGCGGGAGCTGCGCCTTCAGACCCCCAAGGTGCTGAGGCGAGTCTCCAAGGGAGAGAAGGTCATCATCACGAATCGGGGAAAGCCTCGAGCCGCGCTGATACGGCTGACCGAGGACGATATCGACGACGTGGTGTTGACGCAGCCGTCGCTGCTTCGCGAGATTGACGCGGCCCGGCGGGAGTACGAGGCCAAAGGGGGAGTGCCGCTCGAGAAGACCAGAGGGAAGCTCAGGCCGAAGTAGGTGGCCAGACGCCCGGTCGAGCTTTCCCCCCGCGCGTTGAGAGATCTGCAGAAGCTCCCGGCCGAGGCGGCCGAGGCACTCCTCGAGGACATGGAAGTCCTCGGCGAGACCCCCTGGCCGGGCCCTCCCAAGGTCAAGACGCTGCGGGGGCACGATCTCTACCGGCTGCGAACAGGGGACTACCGATCGATCTTTGAGCCCCGGCAAGGGAAGGTCATCGTTCTCAGGATCGTCAGCCGGAAAGAGCTCGAACGCATCCTGAGGACCCTCTGAGGGTCGCGGCCACTTCAATGATGCGGTTCCGGGTCGGCGTGGACATCGGCGGCACCTTCACGGACATCGTCTTCCTGGCCGCGGACGGACGCCTGCACACGAAGAAGGTGTCCTCGACGGTGGAGGATTACGCGCGGGGGATCGTCCAGGGGCTCCGGGAGGTGTTCCAGGAGGCGGGCCTCGGCGGCGCGGACCTCGCCGAGGTGCTCCACGGCACCACCGTCGCCTCCAACGCCATCCTCGAGCAGCGCGGCGCCCGGACGGGCCTCATCACGACCAGGGGGTTCCGCGACGTCCTCGAGATCCGCCGGCTCCGGATGCCGCGCCTCTACGACCTCGCGTGGGAGAAGCCCCCGACGCTGGTGGAGCGGCGCCTCCGGGTGGAGGTGGACGAGCGGATCGACGCCCGGGGCGAGGTCGTGAAGCCCCTCGACCCGGTAGAGGTGGAGCGCGCGCTGGACCGCCTGCTGGCTGAGGGCATCGAGGTGCTCGCCGTCTGCCTCATCAACGCGTACGCCAACCCCGTCCACGAGGCGCGGATCAAGGCGATCGTCGAGCGCCGGGCGCCGGCGCTCCCGGCCTGCCTCAGCGCAGAGGTCCTGCCCGAGATCAAGGAGTACGAGCGGACGTCCACGACCGTCATCAACGCCTACGTGTTGCCGATCGTCCGGCGCTATCTTTCGACGCTCCGGGGAAGCCTCGATGGGATCGCGGTCAGGGCGCCGCTCCTCGTCATGCAGTCCAACGGCGGGCTCATGACGGCGGAGGCGGCGGCCGCCCGGCCCATGCACATCATCGAGTCGGGCCCGGCGGCGGGTGTCGTGGGGGCCCAGGTCCTGGCCCGGCGGCTCGGGCTCGGGAGGGTCATCACGTTCGACATGGGTGGGACGACCGCCAAGGCCTCCATCGTCGAGGACGGCGAGGTCAACCGCGCCACCGAGTACGAGGTGGGGGCCGGGATCACGCACGGCTCGCGCCTCCTCTCGGGCGGGGGGTACGTGCTGCGCGTCCCGGCCATCGACCTGGCCGAGGTGGGTGCGGGGGGCGGCTCCGTGGCCTGGCTCGACGCCGGCGGCGCCCTCCAGGTCGGGCCCCGGAGCGCGGGGGCGGATCCGGGGCCGCTCTGCTACGACCTCGGGGGTACCGAGCCGACCATCACCGACGCCAACCTGATCCTGGGCTATCTGAACCCGCGGGAGCTGGCCGGTGGGGCCGTGAAGCTCAACGCCGCCCGGGCCCGCGAGGTGTTCGAGGCGACGATCGCCCGGCGCCTCGGCCTCCGGCTGGAGGAGGCGGCCTACGGCGCCCACCTCATCGCCGCCTCCAACATGATGCGGGCGATCAAGGCCGTGTCGAGCGAGCGGGGGCGCGACCCGCGCGAGTACACGCTCGTCGCCTTCGGCGGCAACGGCCCCGTCTTTGCCGCGGGGATGGCCCGGGCGCTCGAGATGCGGCGGATCCTGATCCCACCGGCCCCCGGCCTCTTTTCCTCGTTCGGCCTCCTCTACTCGGACGTGGAGCACCATTACGTCCGCACCTACCGGCGCCTGGTGCGAGAGGTGGACGTGCCCGAGCTGAACCAGGTCTGGGCCCGGATGGACGCCGAGGCCCTCGCCCAGCTCAAGGCCGAGGGGTTCGCGGGCGACGCGGCGCGCCTCCGCCGCTCCGCCGACTGCCGCTACCAGGGGCAGTCGTTCGAGTTGACCATTCCGGTGGGGGCCGGGTCGCTCGACGCGGCGGCCCTGGCGGCGCTCGCGGAGGGCTTCGGTCGCGAGCACAAGCGCGTCTACGGCCATCGGGCCGGCCCCGGGGAGCCCGTCGAGCTGGTGAACCTGCGGGTCGTCGGCCAGGGGATTCCCGACGCGCCTCGGGTGCCAGAGGGCCTGCGCATCGATCGACGGACGGCCGGCGGGGCCCCGACGGCGCGGCCGGCGTACTTCGGCCCCGACGCGGGGTGGCGGGAGACCCCGATCCTCGGCCGCGGCGATCTCGCGACGCCGCGCCGGGGCCCCTGCATCGTGGAGGAGTACGACGCCACGTGCGTCGTGCCGCCGGGGGGGGCGGCGGCGCTCGACCCCCACGGCAACATCCTGCTCGAGGTGCGCCCCGAGGGAGACGAAGGCTGAGCCCCTCGCCTGGCCGCGTCACGGGGTCCTGCGTTGGACAAGGTCGGGGCCGGTCCGCGGGTTGGCCAGACCTCCTTACGGGTTCCGCTCCTTGTAGTGCTCCCGCAGCGCGCGCTTGAGCGTCTTGCCGGCGACGTTGCGGGGGAAGTCGCCCACGATCCAGACGTCGCTGACGCGCTGGAACTTGGCGGCGACGCGCGTGTTCACCCAGGCCACGAGGTCCTCGCGCGTGACCGTGCTGGGCTCGCGCAGGACGACTGCCGCCACCGGCGTCTCGCCCCACCTGGCGTCGGCGACGCCGAAGACGGCGGTCTCGCGCACGGCCGGGTGCTGGACGATGACCTCCTCGATGTCGCGCGGGTAGACGTTCACGCCGCCCGAGATGATCATGTCCTTCTTCCGGTCCACGAGGTGGAGGTAGCCGTCCTCGTCGACGTAGCCGAGGTCGCCGGAGTGGAGCCAGCCGTCGACGATGGCCTTCGCGGTGAGGTCCGGGCGCTTGTAGTAGCCCGCCATCAGCATCGGGCCGCGCCCGCAGATCTCGCCGACCTCGCCGGGGCCGACGTCGCGGCCCGCCTCGTCCAGGAGGCGCATCTCCATCAGCCCGGGCGGCACGCCGACCGACGCCAGCTTCCGCGGGGCGTCGGTCTTGTCGAGGATGGTCATGAACCCCTCCGTCAGCCCGTAGAGCTCGTAGAAGCGGCCGGGGAGAGCCTCGAGGATCCGCTGCTTGTGCTCGAGGTGCAGGGGGGCGCCGACCGTCTGCAGCATCTCGAGCGAGGCCAGGCGCCCGGGGTCGAAGGCCGGGCTCGAGAGCAGCGCCACGATCTGGGAGGGCACCATCACGACGTGGGTGACGCGGCTGCGCTCGATCTCGGCGATGACCGCCTCGGGGCTGAAGGCCTTGTGGACGACGAAGGTGGCGCCGAGGTACATCGCCGGCAGCAGCGTGAGGAAGGCGCCGTTGAAGACGAGCGAGCCCGCGTGCAGGGCCACGCTCTCCGGCGTCATCCGGAAGGCGGAGGCGAAGAGCGTGCAGTACATCGCCCGCACGTAGTGGGTGTGGACAATGCCCTTCGGCTCGCCGGTGGTCCCGCTCGAGTAGATGATGTTGAACGGGTCGGCGTCGGTGAGGCCGCCGTCGGGCGGCTCCGTCTCCGGCGCTCCGGCCACCAGCCCCGCATACGCGCGAAAGCCGGGGCGGGAGCCGTCGACGAGGACCCAGCGGTCGTCGGCGATGGCCGGCAGGTGCGGCCGCACCCGGGCGAGCGTCTCCGCGAAGGCCCCGGTCGAGATGACCATCACCGAGTCGGAGTTCTGGAGGAGCGAGGCGAGGCCGCTCTCCTGGAGGAGCGGGCTCGCCGGCACCACCACGATCCCCGTCTTGGCCGCCGCCCAGTAGGTCTCGAGCAGCTCGAGGCAGTTCGGCACCACGGTGGCGACCTTGTCGCCCTTCCGGAGGCCGGCGCGCAGGAGCGCGTTGGCGAGCCGGTTCACGCGCGCGTTGAAGGCGCGGTAGGTGAGCCCTTCGCCCTCGAACACGACCGCCGGGTGGTGGGGACGGTAGTGGGCGTGGCGCGGCAGAAGGCTCCCGAGATTCATGGTGCCTCGGAGCATAGAGCACGCCGGGCGGGCCGCACAAGACGGCCCGGGGTGCTGAAGCACAAGTGGCTTGACCTGGGGCGGACCGGCGGCGTACAGTCCGGCCACACATGACCGTCCGGCCTTCGGGAGGCCGTGATGCCCGATCGAGTCCCCGGACAATCTTTCGGCGCCCTCGGCGACCAGGCGGATGGAATGGGCGCCGATGCGTAAGTACGTGGTCCGCCGCCTGCTGCTCTTCGTCCCCACCCTCCTGGGAGCCTCGCTCCTGATCTTCGGGCTCATGCGGCTGGTCCCGGGTGACATCGCCGAGATCCTCGTCTACCAGACCGGGACGGAGTCGAGCACCGTCCAGCAGAAGCAGATCCAGCAGATCCGCGACGAGCTGGGGCTCAACCGCCCGATCGCCGTCCAGTACCTGGCCTGGCTGGGGAATGCCCTCCGGGGGGACTTCGGCTACTCCTACACGCAGCGGCGGCCCGTCACGGACATCCTGAAGGAGCGCTTCCCCCGCTCCATGGAGCTCGCCGTCCTCACGATCCTCGTTGCCGTCGCGTGGGCGATCCCCCTCGGCGTCGTCTCCGCGGTCCGTCAGAACACCTGGGTGGACTACCTGGTGCGCGTGGTGAGCATCAGCGGCCTGAGCCTGCCGCTCTTCTTCACCGGGGTCCTGATCCTGTACGGCCTGGTCCGGTTCTTCCGATGGCTGCCGCCCCTGGAGTTCGTGGCGTTCGTCGACGACCCGGTGGAGAACTTGAAGCAGCTCATCTGGCCGACGCTGGCCCAGGCCTACTACATCAGCGCCCCCATCACCCGGCTCACCCGCTCGCAGATGCTGGAGGTCGTCCGCCAGGACTACGTCCGCACCGCCCGCGCCAAGGGTCTCGCGGAGCGGGCGGTGGTCTACCGCCACGCCCTCTCGAACTCGCTGCTGCCGGTGGTCACGTTCATCGGCTGGTGGGGCGGGCGGATCCTCGGCGGCATCGTGATCATGGAGATCATTTTCGCCGTGCCCGGGATGGGCACGGCTCTCGTCCAGGCGGTGAGCTACCGGGACTATCCAACGGTTCAGGCGATGGTGTTCGTGATGGCGCTGGTCTTCCTGACGATCAATCTCCTGGTGGACCTCCTTTACGCCTGGCTCGACCCCAGGATTCGGTACGCCTGAGATGGCGAATCGGACGGACGTGGCGGTCACGATCGCGCGGGGCGCCCGCATCGGCGTCGGGCCCTCACCCGGCCTGACGCGGACCCTGGCGCGCGGCCTCACCCGCTTCGCCGTCCGTCAGCCGCTGGGCGCCATCGGCGGCCTCATCGTGTTGGCCCTGACCGTGACGGCGACCTTTGCCCCCCAGCTCGCGCCGCACGGGGCGAAGGACGCGGCGTTCACCCAGTATCTCGCGCCGAGCGCCGAGTTCCCGATGGGCACGGACCAGCTGGGCCGGGATATCCTGAGCCGTGTGATCTGGGGGGCGCGCCTGTCGTTGTACGTGGGGGTGGTCTCGGTGGCCGTCGGGATCACGCTCGGCGGGCTGTGCGGGGTCGTCACCGCCTACTTCGGGGGCCTGACCGACAGCGCGAGCCAGCGTGTGGTGGACGTGCTGATGGCGCTGCCGCCCATCGTCCTGGCCCTCGCGCTGATGGCCGCCCTGGGCCAGTCGGTGAACAACGTGATCATCGCGCTGACGATCCTGCTGACCCCGACGGCGGCGCGGACCCTCCGGTCCGTCGCCCTCAGCATCAAGGAAAGCCCGTACGTGGAGGCTGCCCGCGCCGCGGGCTGCACCCACTGGCGGGTCATCTTTCTCCACGTGTTGCCCAACAGCTTCGCCACGTATATCGTGCTCTTCACCGTGAACGTCGGCTACGCCATCGTCGTGGAGGCGGCGCTCAGCTTCCTCGGCCTGGGGGCGCCAGCGGACGAGCCCTCCTGGGGAGGGATGCTGACGGCGGGAACCCAGGCCATGGAGTCGGCGCCCTGGATGATCTTCTTCCCGGGTTTGGCGATCAGCCTGACCGTCTTCGGGCTGAACCTCCTGGGGGACGCGATTCGTGACCTGACAGATCCGCGGCTCAGGGGAGGACTCGGATGACCATGCGGTACACCGACGAGGAGGGACATCGATGAGACGGATGGCCGTGCTGACGCTGGTCCTGGGGCTCGTCACCGGCTTCGCCACGGGGCACGCGGTCGCCCAGGAGAAGCCCCGGTACGGCGGGATCCTCAACTGGTACGACTACGGTGACCCGGGCCGTCTCGACATCCACGCGGAAGGGCCGCTGTCGGTGCAGCAAGCGACGGCAGGGGTGTACAGCGGGCTGCTCCACTACGATCCCGACGATCCGACCAAGATCACCGGGGATCTGGCCGAGCGCTGGACGGCGTCGCCGGACGGCAAGATCTACACGTTCCACCTGCGCAAGGGGGTCAAGTGGCACGACGGCCAGCCCTTCAGCGCCGCCGATGTCAAGGCGACGTTCGATCGGATCCTGAACCCGGATTTCAAGAGTCCCCGGTGCGGGTCCATGCTCAAGCCGATCGTGGCGAGCCTCGAGGTGGGGGACCCCCACACGGTGCAGGTCCATCTGAAGTTCCCCGCCGCCCCCGTCCTCGCCTATCTCGCGTCAGCCTGGTGCCGAGTCGTCGCCAAGCACGTCCTCGAGAAGCACGGTGACCTGACGAAGCCGGAGGCCCAGATCGGCACGGGCCCCTTCAAGCTCAAGCGGTACGAGCGCGGGAGCGTCATCGAGTGGGAGAAGAACAAGGACTACTTCATCCCCGGGCTCCCGTACCTGGACGGCGTGAAGCAGTTCGTCCTGGTGGGCGCGCCCACTCAGCTCGCGGCCGCCAAAGCCGGACGCATCATGCTCTGGGATACCTGGCCTCCCATGAAGAAGACCCAGGCTGATGAGCTCAAGGCCGCGCGGGGAGACGAGGTGGAGGTCTACCAGGCCTCCATCAACACGATCTTCCTGATCTACATGCACACCCAGAAGCCGCC
>CAYQDR010000161.1:0-9355 GCA_964416315.1 uncultured bacterium | reverse complement strand
GCAGCGTACACGCCAACCTCTACAATGTAGACATTATTTATGCGCGGGCCCTAACGATTCAAGGAGTCGTGCCCGGACTCGGTGAGTTTGTCGGCGAAGTTAGGGGCCGTGTGTTGACTGCGGTGCCTGTTCGGAAGCGGCAATGCTATCGCTTCAGCGACCCGATGATGAGACCGTTCCTTCGTTTGAAAGCGAGAGAACTCCGACGAGCGGGGGGCAGATCTGCCTAACGAAGCGCTTCAGCGGACCGGCTGCACCGGCCGCTGAGCGCTGGCGTTAGCCGTCAACGTCCGTGACCCGTGGAGGAGCCCCGCGTGTCGCGCCGCGCGTGGCGGGGCTCCCGCACCCGGGCGAGCAGGAGCACCAGGCTGACGGCGGAGAGCGCCGCGGCCACGCCGAAGACGGTGGCGAACCCCAGGCGGTCGGCCATCAGGCCGGCGACGAGGGGCGCTCCGAAGCTGAGCGGCGCCAGCGCCGTGTTGGCGAGCCCGATGTAGGTCGGCCGCTCGACGACGTCCGCCGCCAGCTCGAGCAGGATCGTCCGCGCCGAGACGTGGACCGCGGCGTTGTGGATCCCTGCCAGGGCGAAGACCGGGCTGAACGTCTCGACCGAGCCCGCCCCGAGGGCGACCAGATTCCCGGCCACCATCGCGCCCAGGCCGAGGACGAGGACCAGGCGGTGCCCCGCGTGGTCGGCCAGCCACCCGAGCCCCAGGTTGCCGACGAGCTGGCCGGCCAGGAAGATGGTCGTGAAGACGCCCACTTGCCACTCGGGCGCCTCCCAGGCGCGGAGCGCGTACACCGTGTAGAAGCCGTTGGCCATCGCCCCGAGCGTTCCGAACCCGCGCGCCACGAGGAACCAGGAGAGGTTGCGGTCGCGCCGGAGGAGGGCCGGCATCCGGCGGAGATAGGCGCCGAGGGAGACCGCCGTGGAGGCGACGGCACCCGTGGGCTCGCGCGTCGTCGCCAGCGCGGCGTACGACAGCGCCAGGAACACCGTCCCGGCGAGGAAGCAGAAGCCGTAGCTCCGGGGCGGCTCGACGGCGGCCAGGATGTAGGCGGTGAGCAGGCTGCCGAGCAGGCCGCCCGCGCTCCCCACGACGTTCGCGGCCCCGAAGAACCGGCCGCGCAGCGTCGTCGGGATCGTCCGGCCCACGATGTCCATCCAGGCCGGCATGAGGGCGCCCCCGACCCCCGTCATCACGAGGAGGAGCAGGAGGAGCACCCCGAGCGTGAGCGTCGGCGCGGGCCCGGCGAGGAAGAATGCGACGGCGGCGAGCACCCCGAGGGGCACCCGCTCCCAGACCGTGTACCGGAGGACGAACGGGAGCTTCCGTTCCAGCCGCTCCGTGTGGTGGGCGGCGAAGAGCGAGGGGAGGAACCAGCCGAGCATGAGCACGGCCGGAACGGCCCCGATGACGACGTTCGAGGCACCGAGATGCGCCGCGAAGGCCGGGAGGATCGTCACCTGGGAGGCGAACGACATCCCGATGAGGAAAAAGGAGTAGTCGAGGCCGAGGGCGAGGAAGTTGTGGCGCGTGTGGGCGGGCCGCTCCGCTGCCTCCTCCATTTCGGCCCCGCGATGCTATCACGGGTGCGCGCGGGGCGTCGGAGAGGACGGGGTGGCCGGCGCCCGGCCGGCCCCGTGCAGCAAGGGCTCCAGGTGGGCCACGACGCAGGCCCCCAGCGCGCCGAGATGGTAGCCGCCTTCCAGCGCCGAGATCACCCGGCCGCCGGGCGCCACCTGCGCCACCACCCCCATCAGGCGCCGGTAGTCCTCGATCTCGTAGCCCAGGCCGCCGATCGGGTCGTCCCGGTAGCCGTCGAAGCCGGCGGAGACGAGCACCACGTCCGGCCGGAACTCCCCGGCGGCGCGCCGGACCGCCGCCTCGTAGGCCCCGAGGATGACGTCGCGCGGCGTGCCCGGGGGGAAGGGGAGGTTCAGGGTCGTCCCGACGCCCCGCTCGGAGGCCGCGCCGGTGCCCGGGTAGAACGGGTCCCGGTGGACCGAGAGGTAGAAGACGGAGGGGTCGGTGTAGAAGACGGCCTGGGTGCCGTTGCCGTGGTGGACGTCGAAGTCGACGATCAGGACCCGCCGCCACGGCGTCGTCGCCTGGAGATAGCGCGCCGCGACCGCGACCTGGTTGAACACGCAGAAGCCCATGGCGCGGTCGGCGCTCGCGTGGTGGCCCGGCGGCCGCACGGCGCAGAAGGCGTTCCGGGCCTGCCGGGCGGCGAGCCGGTCCACCGCGGTGAGGAGCGCCCCCACGGCCGTCCGGGCGACCTCGAAGGTCCGCGGGGTCACGTAGGTGTCGGCGTCCACCCGGCCCCCACCGCGCGCCGACAGGCGCCGGATCCGCTCGACGTGCTCGGCCGTGTGGACCAGCCGCAGCTCGTCGAGCGTGGCCGGACGCGGCGCGACGAGGCCGAGCGCCGGCACCGCGCGGAGGGCCTGCATGATGACGACGAGCCGCTCGGGGCGCTCGGGATGGTCGTCGGCGCGGTGCGCCAGGAAGACGGGGTCGTACACGACGATCGTACGGCCCGCCTCCCGGGCCCGGGCGCGCCCCGGCCGGCCGGCCCCGAGGAGCCCGGCCGCGAGACCCAGGAGGTCGCGCCGCCGCACCGTCCGTGCCGCTCGCCGGCGAGGGCCCGGCTCGCTATCGTCCGAGCGCCCGCGCCGCGGCGAGCAGCTCCTCGTCGGTCGGGAATTTGCCGATGCCGGCCCATCCCCCCTTCGCGCTCTCGAGGTTGGCCCACCGCACGATCCCCTCGCGGTCCACCAGGAACTGCCCGATGTCCATGGGGAATTGCCGCTCCGCCTCCGCGGTGTCGGTCTCGGTGAACTCGAACCTGTCCATCTCGTCGAGCGCGTTCGCCGCGTCCAGGATCGGCAGGGGTTCGGGCAGGGCGCCCGACGCGTCGGTCCGCACGGTTCGCAGGGCTTCCATGACCTTCGGCGTCGCCTCGAGCTTCGGAACCCCGAAGGCGCGGTGGATCACCAGGTCGGGGTCGGCCGCGAGCGGAACGCGCGTCGGGCGGTACCGGAAATACAGGCGGGCGCGCTCGAGCTGGCTGGCGACGACGGCGAGGGTCTCGACCCCCAGCGCGAGGAGCTTCTCCCGCGTGAGCCCGAGCTGCGCGATCTGCCGCCGGCAGAACGGACAGTAGATCCCGCGGAAGAGCGCCAGGAGGAGCGGGCTGCGCCCCCGGTAGTCGGCGAGGGAGACGGTCCCGTCCCGGTGCACGGCCGGCAGGGTGAAGTCGGGGGCCGCGTCTCCCGGCCGCATCGGCGGTCGGAACTCGCTCGTCGTCATGTCAGTCGCTCCTCTCGTGTCGCGGCGGACTCATCGGCGGATGCCCGCGTCCGACGATCGCCCCGTCGCCGGCCCGCGCAGTGCGGCCAGGAGCGCCGCGGGCGCGGCGTTGTCCCCGAACGTCTCGCTCACGTGGGCGAACAGGTCCGCGTTCCCGGGCCCGAAGACGAAGCTCGCGCCGAGCTGGAAGGGGTTCTGACCGAGGCGATGCTGCCGGTGGCCGGCCGCGCGCGCCCGGGCGCGGGCCCGGGCGTTGTCGCGCCGGAGGAGGTGGAGGAGGTTCGCCGACCGGAGCCCGGCGGCCCGGTAGGCCTTCCGCTCCTCGTCGACGAGGAGCGGGAAGGCGATGCCCGTCTCCTCGCGGAAGAAGCGCGCGTACTGCCGATCCCCGAGGCCGATAGCGGCCAGGCGCGCCGCCGCCTCGCGGAAGGCCGGCTCGTGCGCGCGCAACTGCGCGACGTGCTCGCGGCAGAAGATTCAGCCGTAGTGGCGGAGGAAGACGAGCACGGCCGGGCCCTGCTCCCAGAGGGAGCCGAGCCGGACCTTTGAGCCGTCGGCATCGGGGAGCGTGACGTCGGCCAACCGCGCGGCGAGCGTGGGTGCCATGGGCAACCTCAGGCGGTGGCGCGGGCGAGACGCCGATGCTCGACGAGGAGGCAGCGGTCCTGGACCACCTCGATCCCTGCGTGGGCCAGCGTCTCGGCCACCGCGTCGTGACTGATCCCGAGCTGGAGCCAGACGACGCGCGGCTTCGCCCCGAGGATGCCGGGGACGTGCGGCGGGATGTGCTCGGGCCGGCGGAAGACGTTCACCATGTCGATCGGGCCCGGCACGTCCTGCACGCGGCGGTAGACCGGGCGCCCGAGGATCGTCGTCACCTCGGGGTAGTAGACCGGCACCGGCACGATGTCGTAGCCCTGCCGGAGCATGTACTCGGGGACGTAGAAGGCGGGCTTCTCGGCCTGCCGCTCGGTCTTGATCCCGAGGACGGCGATCCGCCGGCACTCGCGGACGATCCGCGCGATCCGCTCGGGCTCCGTCACGAGGTTGGCCTTCCAGTCGTCCATCGTTCCGAGTGTAGCACCCGCGTCCCGCCGGGTTCCGCCAGTCGGCGGCCGGGGGGTCCGCCGTGTATCGGTATCCGTCACGCGCCTGTCCGGCGGGAGAGCTCCCGCCCCAGGATCGCCGCGGCGAGCGCCAGGGTGCGGCGGTCGTCCACGCCCAGGCCGGCCGGGTCCCCCTCCCAGAGATCGAGCCAGGCGGGCCCCCGGTCGGTCTGGCGGCGCAGCCGCCCTCCCCCCTCCGGGAGCCGGAACCCGCGCACGCCCCAGGTGTGCCAGGGCGCGCTCGGCGCGAGCAGCGTCCGGGGCTGGAGCTGCTCGTCCGGGGTCGCCCGCCGCTCCGCGCCAGGGGGAGCCGCGGCCAGGACGCGCTCGTCGGTGTCTCGGAGGACGAGAGTCCCGAGGCCGAACGCGCGTCGCAGCTCCCCCAGGGTCCGGTCGAGCGGCGCCCCGGCTTCGAGGTTGCTGACCAGCCGCTCCAGTGCCTCCAGGTCCTGCCGGGTGCGGAGCACCGCCGCGGACCAGCGCTCCCGGCGCTGCCCGAACGCCGCCGCGATGAGTCCGCACGCGGCCAGCGCGACGAAGGCGATGTGGTCCTCGGTCTTCGTGATGAGCAGCGTCAGATACGGCTCTGTCAGGAAGAAATTGAGGCTCATCGCCGAGACGACGGCCGTGGCGAGAGCCGCGGCACGGCCACCCAGCTCCGCCACGACGATCGTCAGCGCGATGGACGCGAACGCCAGGTTCGACGCGGACGTGAGCGCGCGGAGCGGGATCAGCGCGATCCCGAGGGCGATCGCCCCGACGACGCCGGCCGGCAGCCACACCCCGGTTCCATCCCCTCGACTCACCGGCGCACCTCCCGACTCCGGGCCCGGCGCCGTCGGCGCCGTGGCCTCGACGCCTGACGGTAGCGGCGATCGGGTCTAAGACTCAAGGGTGAAACCCGACGCGGCGCCGCCTGCGCTAAGATGGCGGGAAGCCGGGAGGCGATCCTCGCCCGACTCGGGGAGGTGCGTGGTGGCGGCTCCACCGTTGCTGGACCTCGTGATCCGGAACGTGCGCGTGGTGCGCCCGCGCCACGAAGCCGTCGAGCGGCTGGACCTCGGCGTCAAGGACGGCCGCTTCGTCCGCATCTCGCCGGAGATCCCGCCTCCTGAGGCCCGCGAGGGCTACGACGCCCAGGGGCTTCTCGGCTTCCCCGGGGTGGTGGACGCCCACACGCACGTGGGGATCTACGCGCCGCTCGCCGAGGACGCGGTGACGGAATCGAAGGCGGCGGCGGCGGGCGGCGTGACGACGATGCTCACCTACCTCCGGACGGGCCAGTACTACCTGAACCGCGGCGGCCCGTACGCGGAGGTCTTCCCGGAGGCCCTCCGGCTCTCCGACGGGCGCTACTGGGTGGACTACGCCTACCACCTCGCGCCGATCCAGGGCCGCCACCTCGACGAGATGGAGGCGCTCGCGACGGAGCAAGGCGTCCCCTCCTTCAAGATCTTCATGTTCTACGGGGGTTACGGGCTCCACGGGCAGGCCGACCGGGACGCGCAGCGGCGGTTCCTCCGGCTCGACGAGGAGGACGGGTACGACCTCGCCCACTTCGAGTTCGTCATGCGCGCGGCTGCGCGGATCCGGGAGCGCCACCCGCGCCTGGGCGAGCACGTGAGCGTGAGCCTCCACTGCGAGGTCGCGGAGATCCTGGACGCCTACACGCGGCGCGTGCGGCGCGACCCGACGCTGACGGGTCTCCGCGCGTACAGCGCCGCCCGCCCGCCGCACTCGGAGGGGCTCGGCGTCTGGATCGCGGCGTACCTCGCCCACGAGACGGGGCTCCCGAACGTGAACCTGCTGCACCTGTCGTCCCGGAAGGCTCTCCAGGCGGCCCTCGTCGCCCAGCAGACGTTCCCGCACATCGACTTCCGGCGCGAGGTCACGGTCGGCCACCTCCTCCTCGACGAGGACGCCCCGGCCGGCGCGTACGCCAAGGTCAACCCGCCGATCCGCTCCCGGGAGGACGTCGAGTTCCTCTGGCAGGCCGTCCTCGACCGGAAGGTCCACTGGGTCGTGAGCGACCACGCCTGCTGCGGCCGCGAGCTGAAGGTCGCGGCAGAGCGGCCGGACGACGTCTGGCTCGCCAAGGCGGGCTTCGGCGGGACCGAGTATCTGCTCCCGGGCCTCTTCAGCGAGGGGTCGAAGCGCGGGATGCCCTACGGGCAGATGGCGGAGCTGCTCGCCTGGAACCCGGCCCGCCGCTTCGGCCTCGGGACGAAGGGCGACATCGCCCCGGGGTACGACGCCGACCTCGCGCTCCTCGACCCGACGCGGAGCTTCACCGTCCGCGCGGCGGAATCCGAGTCGGCCCAGGGATACACGCCGTTCGAGGGCCTCACGCTCACGGGGCAGGTGCGCGCGACCTTCCTCCGCGGCCAGCTCGTCTACGACCAGGGCAAGGTCGTCGGCCCGCCCCGCGGCCGCTATGTCAGACGCCCGACGGCGGCGCCGGATCATCTCTCCTCTCCCCCGGTGGGGGAGAGGGCAGGGTGAGGGGGAACCGTGCTCTCCTCCGGCGCGCGCCCGGGCCTCCTCGGCCGGCTCGTGGCGGGGCTGAACCTCCAATTTCCCACCGTGTTCCTCGTGCTGCTGGCCTTCCTCGTGCTGGACCTGATCGTGCCCGATCCGATTCCGTTCGTGGACGAGATCGTCCTGGCGCTGCTCACGGTGCTGTTCGGGCTGTGGCGGGCTCGCCGCGAATCGCGGCGGACCCCGTAGGGCGCATGGCCCGGTACTACTTCGAGGACTTCAAAGTCGGCGACGCGTGGGACCTCGGGAGCTGGTCGGTCTCGCGGGAGGAGATGCTCGCGTTCGCGCGGGAGTACGATCCGCAGCCGATCCACCTGGACGAGGCGATCGCCGCCCGGACGCCGTACGGCGGGGTGATCGTGAGCGGCTGGCTGACGGTGTTGAAGTCCGTGCGGCTGTTCGTGGACGGGATCATGGGGCACACCGCCGGCCTCGCCTCGCCGGGGCTCGACGAGGTCCGCTGGCTCAAGCCCGTGCGGGCGGGCGATGTGATCCGGGTGCGGGTCGAGGTGACCGAGGTGGCGGAGTCGAAGAGCCGACCCGACCGCGGGCGGGTCCACTTCGTGATCTCCGGCGTGGATGCGGCGGGGGAGCGGGTGGCGTACGCGAAGGGGCCGTTCTTCGTCGCCCGCCGGTCATCGTCCGATGCTCCCTCTCCCCCGGGCGGGGGAGAGGGCGGGGTGAGGGGGACACAGCCATGACGTTCAGCTACCGACGCATCTACCGCGGGCCCGTCGAGGCCGTGATCCTGGACTGGGCGGGGACCACGCTGGACTTCGGCTGCCTCGCGCCGGCGGTCGTCTTCGTCGAGGTGTTCAAGCGGAAGGGCGTCCCGATCTCGATGGAGGAGGCTCGGGTGCCGATGGGCGCCCACAAGCGCGTCCACATCCAGAAGCTCACCGAGCTCGACGCGGTCCGCGCGCGCTGGCAGGAGGTCCACGGCCGCCCGCCCGACGACGGCGACGTCGAGGCCATGTTCAAGGACTTCGTCCCGCTCCAGCTCGACGTGCTCTCGACGTACTCCGAGCTGATCCCCGGGACGCGGGAGGCCGTCGCGGAGCTCCGGCGGCGCGGGATCAGGATCGGCTCGACGACGGGCTACACGACGCCGATGGTCGAGATCAACCTGCGGGACGCCGCGCGCCAGGGCTACAAGCCAGACTCCACGGTCTGCGCGAGCGATGTCCCGGCCGGCCGCCCGTACCCCTACATGTGCCTCCAGAACGCGATCAACCTCGGCGTGACGACCGTCCACGCCTGCGTCAAGGTGGATGACACGGTCCCGGGGATCGACGAGGGGTTGAACGCGGGGATGTGGACGGTCGGGCTCGCGGTCAGCGGGAACGAGGTCGGCCTCCGGCGTCCCGAGTGGGAGGCGCTGCCGGCGGCGGAGAAGCAGGCGCGGCGGGCGCGGGCCCACGGCCGGTTGTGGCAGGCGGGCGCCCACTACGTCGTGGACACGATCGCCGATCTCCTCCCGTGCATCGACGACATCCAGGGGCGGCTCCACCGCGGCGAGGCGCCGTGACCAGCTCCGGGCCGATCCCCGTCGCATCCCGGCGTCCTCCATCTCGCCGGGACGCGCTCGGCCTGCGGCCTCACGGGCGTCCCGTCCCTCCGGTGGAGTCGTCGGCGGCGCTCAACGTATGCGGCATACGCCTCGCGCCGCCTTCTCCCTGCGTCCTAGGGCTGCTCGGGCCTCGGCCGGTTCCCCGCCTCGAGGGCGTGGCGTTGCTTTCCCGAGGGTACCGCCGTAGGGCGGCGGCGCGTGATAGGGTGGGCACGTGCGCGGGCTCCTCTTCGTCGTCGCGCTCCTCGGGCTCGTGCCGGCGTCCGTCGCGGCGGCCGGCGAGGTCGGAGGCCCGCCCTGGGTCGTCACGGTGGACGGCATCCCCATTGGGCCCTCGTGCAGTGTGCCGCCTACAAGCGCGCGCGGGGGAGCGGCCCGGCCGTCGCGCTGGTCGGCGAGGCCGCCATCGTCCGACCCCCGCTCCAGGCGTGGGTGAACGCCATCCTGGCGCGCACGTTCGTCCTTCTGGACGAGATCACGATCGGTCGGAGCAACCCGAGCATGCGCGACCTCCCGCACGTGTACGAGAGGTGCCTGATCACCCGCATCCAGATCCCCCACCTTCAGCGCGGGGAGCGCCGAGCCCCTCGAGGAAGTCGTCGTCATCAAGGCGGAGCGGCTCGACCCGGGGTGAGCGCAGGGCGCCCGCTTGATCGCCATCGGGCTCCCCGCTACGCTTGAGCCATGGCGACGACGGGCTCGGCCCCTCCACCGAACTTCATCCGGTACCTGGCCGAGGAGGACCTCCGCACCGACCGGTGGGGCGGGCGGGTCGTCACGCGCTTCCCGCCGGAGCCGAACGGCTACCTCCACATCGGCCACGC